>NZ_CP128477.1:3542500-3842500 GCF_030369675.1 Peteryoungia algae
CGCTCGGTAATGAGCGTGCGGATCAGTTCCTCTGCATCGGCAGGGCCATAGGTCCCGTCGCCATCGGCCATGATGTAGATGTCGGCATCGATATCGCAGAACATGCGCCGCACGACATGGCCCTTGCCCTGGCGGCGTTCACGCACGACGGTCGCGCCGGCAAGCATGGCCTTCAGCGCCGTGCCGTCGGTTGAATTGTTGTCATAGACATAGATCTTTGCCTCGGGCAGGGCCGCGCGAAAATCGCTGACGACCTCGCCGATCGTCGCGGCCTCGTTGTAGCAGGGCAGGAGTACGGCGATATCGAGATGGGAACTGGCCTGACGGCTCATGGCGGACCTGCTGGATCGTCTGGAGGACAGGCAGCCTGCGGCCACCTTGGCTTTACTATTTCTTGAGAAGGTTAAGGCTAGGTTTCGGCCAGGATCAGTCTTTGAATTTTGGCCTGTCGGTTCGGTTTGCGCGCCCGACGGGCCTGGAGGTTTGACGAAGCATGGCCGACATTACCCTGCCGGAGGCGTCAAAGTTCTCCCGCCCGCGTCCGCTCGTCATCTGGGTTCTTGTCTATGGCCTCGTCACCACGGCCATGCTGATGCTGCTCAACCTGCCGGCGGCAAGCGACTATGTTGGCGCCGATAATGATGACGTCATGCGCCTCGTCCAGGTGCGGGATCTGCTCGCCGGCCAATCCTGGTTCGACCTGACGCAATACAGGCTTGGGCTTGATGGCGGCACGCTGATGCACTGGTCGCGCCTGATCGATCTGCCGATCGCGCTCCTGATCAGCCTCTTCTCGCCTATCCTGCCTCTGGAACAGGCCGAAGCCCTGGCGCTGCTTGTCTGGCCCCTCCTCCTGACCCTGCCGCTGCTGGCGGCCATGGCTGTTGCCGCGCGTCGCATGGGCGATGACGTCGCCATGCACATCGCGCTGATGCTGACCTCTGTCTTCGTGGTCACCAGCAACCGGTTTCTGCCCGGCTCCATTGACCATCACAATGTCCAGCTGGTTCTGGTCGCAACGATCGCCGCCGGCCTGCTCGACCCGTCCCGCGGTGCGTCCGGTCACGCCCTGGCCGGCCTGGCGGCTGCCATGGCAATTGCAATCGGCGCCGAAACGACCCCTCTGATTGCCGTGGCCTGCGCTACAGTCGGCATTCTCTGGGCGGTGGAAGGTCCGGCCTACGCACGAGCGGCGCGCGCCTTTTCGCTGACCTTGCTGATCAGCCTTTCCGCACTTTTCTTCGCGACCGTTCCCCCGGCACAGTATGACGTCGTCACCTGCGACAGTCTCTCGCTCGGCTTTTATGCCGTGGTCGGCATCGGCTCCGCAGCACTCTTCATCGCGACCCAGCTGCCCGGCATGCAGGACGTCCGGTTGCGGGTCCTGGCGATCGCCGTGACCGGCGTGCTCGTGGGCATCGGTGCGGTGACCATCGCTCCACAATGCCTCCAAAATCCGCTGGACGAGCTCGACCCGCTCCTCCAGTCGCTCTGGCTCTCCGGCGTGGTCGAGGCACAGTCCGTACTGGCCCAGGCCGAAAAGGACCCCTCGGCCTTTGGCGCTTTCTATGCTGTCGGCTTTTTCGCCATCTGCGTCTGCCTCTTCCGAATCGTCAATGCCGATCGTCCTCGCGCCCACGCGATCATTCTGGCGCTCGTCGGGGTCTGTTTTGCCATTGCGCTCGTCCAGGTGCGAGGAGCGATCTTTGCCAATCTGCTGGCCATCCCGCCACTCGCCCTGCTCATCGCCGAGCTCCGGCGCAAGGCCCGCAACGCGCCTGATCAGCTGGGCATCGGTCTGCTTTTCGCGCTGACTGCGTTTCTCTCGGTGCCCAGCGCCTGGGCCCTGTTCGGGGTGCTGGCCGTCGAGGGTACGGCGGGTGTCACCAACCGGATGAAATTTATGGCGGGCGGCTCTGCCGCGACGTCGAGCGAAGGCGGCCCGACCTGCGAAGCCCCGGCAGGTTTCGCCGCGCTTGCCGGCCTGCCCAAAGGCACCGTGGCGGCGGCATCCGACTTCGGTCCTGAAATTCTTCGCTTCACGCATCATAGAACCTTGTCCGGGCCCTATCACCGCAACCAGGGTGGCATGCTGACCGAAATCCACATCGGTCTCGCCGAACCCGAAGAGGCCGCCGCCTTCCTGCGCGGTTCGGGCGTCGACTATCTCGTCTTCTGCCCGACATTTGCCCAGACCCAGGTCATGGCCGCAATGAAGACGGACGGACTTTATGCGCAGCTGCTGGCTGGAAAAGTGCCCGGCTATCTGCGACCGGTCCCGATCGGTGGCCCCTCGGGCCTGCAGATCTACCGTGTCGAGCTTCCTTGACGGAAAGCACGGGATCTCCCGCGCGAGCGGGCTGATCTGCCCGAAGTTTTCCGCTAGGAAAGGAGCATGAGCAATTTCTTCGACAGCGATTCGCCGACGAACCTCACCGAGTTCTCCGTTTCGGAACTTTCGGGCTCGATCAAGCGCACCATCGAAACCTCATTCGATCATGTTCGCGTGCGCGGTGAAATCTCCGGCTATCGTGGGCCGCATTCCTCGGGTCATGCCTATTTCTCGTTGAAAGACGACAAGGCCCGCATCGATGCGGTGGTCTGGAAGGGCTCCTTCTCAAAGCTGAAATATCGGCCGGAAGAGGGCATGGAAGTGATTGCCACTGGTAAGGTGACGACCTTCCCCGGTTCTTCGAAATACCAGATCGTCATCGAACAGTTGGAGCCGGCCGGTGCCGGTGCCCTGATGGCCCTGATCGAGGAGCGCAAGCGGCGCTTCACGGCGGAAGGTCTGTTTGATCCCGCACGCAAGCAGCTCTTGCCCTTCCTGCCGAAGGTGATCGGCGTGGTGACGTCACCGACCGGGGCCGTCATCCGCGACATCCTGCACCGGATTTCGGATCGCTTCCCCGTCCATGTTCTCGTCTGGCCAGTCAAGGTTCAGGGTGAGGGCTCCGGCGACGAGGTGGCGAATGCCATCCATGGCTTCAATGCCTTCGAGCCTGGTGGGCCGATCCCGCGGCCGGACGTGCTGATCGTGGCGCGCGGCGGCGGCAGCCTCGAAGATCTCTGGAGCTTCAACGACGAGGCGGTGGTACGGGCGGCGGCGGCCAGCGCAATCCCGCTGATCTCGGCTGTCGGCCACGAGACCGATTGGACGCTGATCGACTATGCCGCCGATATGCGCGCGCCGACGCCGACAGGCGCTGCCGAAATGGCCGTGCCTGTGAAGGCCGATCTGGAGGCTCAGGTGGCGACGCTTTCCGCACGGCTTTCGGGCTCGATGAACCGGCAGATGGACACTCGCCGTCAGAACCTGCGCAGTCTGGTGCGGGCATTGCCCTCGCTTGACCAGTTGCTGGCGCTGCCGCGCCGCCGCTTCGATGAGGCCGCTGCCGGCCTCGGGCGAAGTCTCGAACTCAATACAATGAACAAGCGCCGCAGTTTCGAGCGCGCGGCGTCCAAGCTGTCGCCCGACATGCTCGTTCGCCGGCTGATCGAGCGTAAGCAGAAGCTATCTGAAAGCGCGGTGCGTGCCGAACGTGTCATCGAGCGTCTGATCGAGCGCAACAAGGCGCGTCTCGGGCGATTTGACGCGACGCTGACGGCGGTTCCGGGGCGCCTGAAGGCGATGACGGAGCGTTCCAGGGACCGGCTGGAAAGCCTCGGCCGTCGGGCCGATAGTGCCGTCGTCAATGACCTGCGCCGCGCCCGCCAGGCACTGGTCTCGCAGGATCGCGTCCTCCAGTCTCTCTCCTACAAGAATGTGCTCGCCCGCGGATATGCCGTGATCCGCGACGAGAATGACCGCCCGGTCTCGCGTGCGGATGGACTGTCGCATGGTCAGGCAATCGCGATCGAATTCGCTGATGGCCGGGTGGCCGCGATGGCCGGCGAAGGGGTGGGGCCGCCGGAACCATCGGCTCCGCAGCCGGCGCGCGCCGCGTCCGTGTCGAGAGCCGTCCGCAAGAGCGAGCCGCCGGCGGGGCAGGGCAGCCTCTTCTGATGGCCGCCCGGCATTTCCTCGTCGTTCTGGCCCATCCGCTGCCGGAAAGCTTCGCGGCCTCCGCCGCCCGGCTTGTCGTCGAAACGCTGCAGGCGAAAGGCTACACGGTCGACCTGCTCGATCTCTATGCCGAGGATTTCGACCCACGCCTGACAGCGGCTGAACGCGCCGCCTACATGGAGCCGAACTGTCAGCCGACCGAGGCCTCGGTCCTCGTGCAGCGGCTGAAAGCGGCAGACGGTCTCGTCCTCGTCTTTCCGCAATGGTGGTTCAATCTTCCGGCGATCATGAAGGGTTTCATTGACCGCGTATTCGTGCCGGGCATCGCCTTCGAGCACGACAAGGCGGGTGGTCGGATCGTTCCGCTGATGACCCATATCCGCACGTTCTGGGTGGTCACGTCGACCGGCTCCCCCTGGTGGGTGGTCCATCTCTACATGGGCAATCCGGTGAAGCGCATCCTGAAGCGCGGCGTGGCGGCTTTCTGCGCCAAGAGCGTCGATTTCCGCATGCTCGAGATCCACGACATGGACCGCGCGACGGAGGCAAAACGGGAGACTTTCCTGGCGAAGGTCAGGGCTGCCTTTGCCAGCATTTAGGGCGGCAAGGACGCCGTGGGTTGCAATATCCAGATTTACACCTTTGATTGAGGAGCCCCCGGAGCGAAAAACCGATGGTTGACTTTCACTAGGATAGCCTCTATCTATCCGGTATCGATTGTTGCTTGCTAAGCTTTGGTTATCGCGCGGAACAGCCCGCGCCCTGTCGAACCTTCCTTTCAAAAATCGTTACCTCCACAGCGCATCCGCGCTGCGGCACTCTATGCGCTATGAAAGGGTTCATCATGACCACTGGCACAGTAAAATGGTTCAATTCCACCAAGGGCTTCGGCTTCATTCAGCCTGACAATGGCGGCCCGGACGCCTTCGTTCACATCTCGGCCGTTGAACGGTCCGGCATGCGCGAAATCGTCGAAGGTCAGAAGCTGGCTTACGACATGGAGCGCGACAACAAGTCGGGCAAGATGTCGGCTTGCAACCTGCAGGCCGCCTAATAGATCCGGGATCCGCTTTCCTTTGACCACGGATGTACTGGCACTGTCGAAAGCACGATCCCACGGAAGGTCAGGCGGTTTGCCTGGCCTTTTTTTATTGCTCCAGCGGGCAAGCCTCCTGAAAGGAGACGACATGACCGAGCAACTCACCAAGTCGCGCCAGACTGCAGAAATCGCCTTTGCGAAGACACAGTCCCAGTTTCTCGCTCGCGGTCGCGCGATCGAAGAGCAGGACGCGATTACCTCGGCGCGCGATGAAAAGACCATCCGCCTGCGCGAGGCGCGCCTGACGCGCGAACGCGAAGCACGCGAAAGCGCAACGGCCGCACTGGTCGCCAAGCGCGCGCGAACCTGACCACAATTCAAAGATCGGAGTACCGATGAAATTCAGTAGAGATCATGGCCTGGCCGAACGCCGCACGACAGCAACCGACGCCAAGGCAGCTTTGCTTGAGGCCTATAAGGCGGCCCATGCCGCAGCCGACCCCGAACGCGAGGCCCGCATGGCCGAGCGCGCTGCCCGCGCTGAAGAACGCGAAAGGCGCCATGCCGAACGCGACCGCCTGAAGGCCGAGGAAAAAATCCGTGCCGAACAGGAAGCCCGCGAACGCGAAGAAGCCTTGATTGCCGAGGCCAACGCCGAGAAGGACGCCCGCGAACAGGCTGAAGCTTCGCGCATCAGCCGCGTTGTCGAAGACGAAGCCGCCCGCAAGGCCGAACGCGACCGTCGCTACGCCGCCCGCAAGGCGCGCCAGAGCTGATCGCCAGCCATTGGATGAGAGCCATGCGCCTCATCCGTGAAGACAGGCCACCGCAACAGCCGGTGGCCGTTACCACATGAAAATAGATTGCGCACAATCGATCAACCTCATGTGATGATACTGGACAACTATCTTCATCGTCGCCACATCTGCGCCAGAAGCCGGATGTGCTCCCAAGCATCCGGTCAAACGGAGCATGACCATGATGAAGAAACTCGTTCTTGCCGCAGCCCTTGCTGCGGCCACTGTCGGCGGCGTTTCAGCCCAGGCCGCGACCTATGTCGAAGCCGGCGGCTGGACACCCCGCGATATCCTCTTCGGCAAGCAGTATAACGGCAATGTCACCGCGATCCGTGTCGATCGTGGCAGCTTCGAACGCCATACCTACCCGCAGCAGGCCATCTACCCGACCGGCAACAGTCTGGCACTTGCCCAGGCTGTGGTGGCCGAAGATCCGAGCCTGTCGGCCGCCCTCGAAGTCCGCGGCATCGCCCCGCACAATGTGCTCTGGGTGCAGACGGCGTTCAATGGCGGCAAGATCGTCTACTACCGCTGAGCGATCCGGAGCGCTGAAACAAAACCCCGCCCTGGCAGCAGGACGGGGTTTTCTGTTTGTCGGGGATGCAAGGAAGGCGTCAGGCCCATTCGCCACGGCGCATGACCGGCACCTTGGAGCCGTCGGCGAGTATACCGTCGATGTCCACCTTGTCCGAGCCAATCATCCAGTCGATATGGATCAGCGAGGAATTGCCGCCTTGCGCCTTGATCTGATCCTGGCTGAGCGAGGCGCCGTCGAGGAAGCACTTCGAATAGCATTGGCCAAGCGCGATGTGGCAGGAGGCGTTCTCGTCGAACAGCGTGTTGTAGAACAAGACCCCGGACGCTGAGATCGGCGAGGAATGCGGCACCAGCGCCACTTCGCCCAGCCGCCGCGCGCCTTCGTCGGTGTCGAGCACCTTGTTGAGCACGGCCTCGCCCTTCGAGGCCTTTGCCTCTACAATTCGTCCGCCTTCGAACCGCACCTGGATGTCGTCGATCAGCGTGCCCTGGTGGCTGAGTGGCTTGGTCGAGGAGACATGGCCCTCCACCTTCAGCGCATGCGGCGTGGTGAAGACCTCCTCCGTCGGAATGTTCGGGTTGCAGGTCACGCCGTTCTTCGCCGTCGAGGCGCCGCCATGCCATTCATGGCCGTCCGCAAGGCCGACCGTCAGGTCGGTGCCGGGACCGGTAAAGTGAAGAGCTGCAAAGCGCTCGCCGTTCAGCCAGGTCGACCGCGTCCTCAGTTCGGCATTATGCGCTGCCCAGGCGGCGATCGGATCGTCGCGATCGACGCGGGACGCAGCGAAGATCGCGTCCGCCAGCTTGCGCACGGCCTCCTCGATCGGCATGTCGGGGAAGACGAGCTTTGCCCAGGACGGGTTCGGATAGGAGCAGATATTCCAGTTGATGTCGAAATTGGAGATATGCTCCAGCGCCGGCTTGTAGGCGATCGAGGTCGCCTTGTTGGCGCGGCCGACCTTGGCAGGGTCTTCCTGCGACAGAAGCAGCGGATTGTCGCCGGCAATCGCAAGACGCGCCGCACCGTTCTCATAGGCCTTGGCCATACCGTCATAGAGCCAGTTCGGCGCGCGGTCGAAGCTTTCGTCATGTCCATGGCGATAACGCGCGAGGGTTGTCTCTTCGTCCGAATAGAAGGTCGTGACCGTCGCGGCGCCCGCCTGGTAGGCATGCGCCGTGATCAGCCGCACCAGCGGCAGGGCGACAAGCGGGGCCGTCAGCACCAGATCCTGGCCCTCTTGCAACTGCAGTCCGACCTTGATCGCCACCGCGGCGAGCTTGTCGAGTTTTTGCGGGTCGATGGAGGCGGAGAGATCGGGGAGGGTCATGGGGGCATTCCTGTGGTGAAGATGTCAGTCAGACTTAAGCGCAAATATGGTGAAGTCCAGACCGCCGGCAAAGGTCAGGCCACCAGCGGTGCTGCAATTGCGCCCAGCGCGGCAAGCGCATCCCTCGGCGAGAGCCGCACCTGCAACCCGCGCTGCCCGCCATTCATTTAGACCAGCGCCTCATCCATGGCGGATGTCTCGATGGCCGTCGGCACCAGTTTCTTCTGACCGAAGGGGCTGATGCCGCCAACGACGAACCCGGTGAGCTTTTCGGCATTGGCTGGCTTCATCATCGCCGCCGACTTGCCACCAAACGCGCTCGCCAGCTTCTTCATTGACACCTCCTTGTCGGAGGGCACCACGACGCAGACCGGCTTGCCGTCGAGTTCGGCCATCAACGTCTTCAATACGCGCGATGGATGTTCGCCGATCGCCTCTGCCGCCTGCAGACCGATGCGCTCGGCATTCGGGTCGTAGTCATAGGTCGCGGTGGTGTAGGTCACGCCGGCCTTGTCGAGAAATTGCGTGGCGCGAGTGGTCTTCGCCATGGGCTCAGCCCTTGAAGGTCTGCTGATAGGTTTCGGGCTTGAAGCCGACGACGAGCGCGCCATCCACGTCGAGCACAGGTCGCTTGATCATCGACGGCTGCTCCAGCATCAGCGTCTTGGCCTTCTGCGCATCGAGACCTTCCTTCTTGTCGTCGTCGAGCTTCTTGAAGGTCGTACCGGCCTTGTTGAGCAGCACTTCCCAGCCGACCTTGCCGATCCAACCGTCGAGCGTCGACGCGTCGATGCCCTTGGCCTTGTAGTCGTGGAAGTCATGCGCCACGCCTTGGCTCTCGAGCCAGGTGCGCGCCTTCTTCATCGTGTCGCAGTTCTTGATGCCGTAGATGGTGGTCATGCCGCATGTCTCCTGTTCCGTGCTCGACGGATAGCAACAGGCAAGCGCGCCTGGCAAGCCGGAGCGCAATTTGGCGTCGGCAGAAAACGGGTTGATCGCGGCCTGGAAGATCGCCATTTTGAGGCATTGCGCCTGCAGGGACATTCGGCAGCCTCACGTCATCAGCGGAATGCAAATCATGTCGACCACGCATCACTATGCAGTCTTCGAAACGGCCAGGGGCTTTTGCGCCATGGCATGGGCCGGGAATGGCATTGCCGGCTTCCGCCTGCCGGGGGAGGCCGCAGAGGAGACCCGAGGCGCCATGCGGCGGCGTCTTCCCTCAGCGATTGAGGCAGAGCCATCGGTCTGGATCGGGCAGGTGATCGAGCGCGTCAGGACGTATTTCGTCGGAGATGAAGCCGATTTCTCCGATCTGGTTCTCGACCTTTCGGGCCAGACGGATCTCTATCGGCGGATCTACGACGCCACCCGTCGTCTTGGCTGGGGCAAAGCCACGACCTATGGCGCGCTTGCCGGTGAGCTCGATCTCGGCCCGGCCGGCGCCTGGACCATCGGTCAGGCCATGGCGAAGAACCCGATCCCGCTGATCCTCCCCTGTCATCGTGTGCTCGCCGCTGGCGGAAAGCTCGGGGGCTTCTCCGCACCGGGCGGCACAGTGTCCAAGCAACGCATGCTGGAGCTGGAAGGTCTGCCCTCGGTAGAGGCGTCACCCGCGCAACAGTCCTTCGACTTCTGAGTGCAAGGCACAAAAAAACGGAGGGCAATGACCCTCCGTTTCATTCGTTCATCACGACTAAGGCGCTGACCTCATTCCCACTCTAATATTTTTTCCACCATAAGTAATTGATTTTCCTGCAGGAAATCTTCTTTTCCGGCCTCAGCGCCGTGACCGAGGCCGTCAAATAGCTATCCTTTTGATTTTCCTCGGTTTTTTTGGAATCTCGGGAAGAAAAAAATTCTGTGAACTATCGGCGTCTATCGGTCGTCTGGCACCGAGGCATGCATCTCAGACCTCGAAGCTCCTGCCCCGATAAAGTACCGTCAAAACCGGCGAAATCAATACGCCCACCTCAATGCTCACTGGGATGGCGGGTTGGCCCTGGCGATTGTGGGAGCCGCAGGCATCAAGACCCCGCACTTCGGGTCGGCAACGGTGGTTCTTCGTCCGGCGTCCCGTCGCCGGCTGATAGTGCCCATCTGAAAACAGAGGCTCGTCTGAGCCGATCGGGATGTCCGCAATGTTGAACATCCGACACGGCAGCTTCACAACCGCGAAAGCGGGATAACGGACAATCGAATGCCTCAGTGTTGGGTGAGAGACCGACACACTGTGAACGTTCGGCCGCAGATTTTTTTCTGGCTGTGGATGGCCCGCTATTTCGTTACCACTGGATATCTAACCGCTCGGAGAATCCACGGTTTTAATTTCAGCTGGCAGAAAGCCGGTCCGGCACCAATTCCACTCAGCTGGTTCAAGCCTTTGAGATCTCTACGTAAGTCAGATAAAAACTGCGGATCATGCGATGTTCTTGCATCCGCTCACCTAACGAAAAACCGTTCATCTTCCGGGGGGTCGGCTGGAAAATATCCAGCCCACGATCCAGAACCATCTTCCATCCGGTGTCGGTCGTGATGTCGCGGGCATGGAGCGTTCCACTCCCATCAAACGCCCAGGTGAAATCAACGCCCGTGCCTGTACAGGCCTCGGCAATCCCGTCCAGGCATTCCCGCTGCTCTTGAACGTTCCCATCGTCGGGAGCGGTGACGAGATGCACTGCGACCTGATCCTCGGGCTGTTTGCGCCGAATCAGCATCTCGATCAGTTCCATTACGTTGCGCGCCTGATGGAACTTCCGGATATAAGGATCGGTGATAATGATCCTGGTCGCACCATCCGTCCACGGACCAAAAATCTTGTCGAAACTGATGCCCTTGCGGTTTTCAGCAAAAACGACATGTCCAGGCATGGGAACAGACGCCGAGGCGACGGCAACAACGGGTGTTTCAGAAGTGGCTGGCGTTGAGGACCGATGCGCGGCATCCGGCGTGGTCGCAGATTGCCCCCTACTGTCATCCCCACCGCCAGTCGATCGCCGATGGTAGAACTGGGGAAACTCCTCTTCCTCCAGGGTGGTGACAGCGCGCTTTGAGCCATCCGAGGCGATGTAATGGAAGTCCGCGTCCTCGAACGTGCTGTCGATCCGCAGGAGCTGGTCCTTCACCCGCTTGCGGCATTCAATCGCAAACCGCAGCAGCTCTTCAACTTCGGCTTCTGTCTCGCCACCATTCGGGAAGATCAGCTTCAGCAAGCCTGACATGGTTTTGTTGATCGCCGCACGATCTCGGATGTGGGTCTGAACGGGAACGGTGAAGAACCGATCCGGCCGGTGCGAGAAGTCCTCGGCACGCAGATGTCGCAGGATTTCGGCCAGATAGTCGACGATGAATCCATAGCCCGATGTGAACATCTCGCCCCGGATGATATCGACCTCCCATCCGGGCAAATAGGCGTGCAACCGATCGATAAAGGCGCTGTCGTGAAACTGCCGCGGCAGAGCCTCGAACAGGTCGGTATTTTTCAGCATCCATGGGACATTATGGTCGGTGTTGCCGACGAAGGCGAAGCTGGCCTCGGCGCCCATCGGATTTACACCGCGCGAAAACTGCTTGTTCGCCATGTAGTTCTTCATGATGTCGACGAGCGCTTTGTTGGCCGTCTTCTCACGACCTGCAAACTCATCAAAGGCCACGACGTCCCAATAGCCGACCAACCCAATCCGCCCATTGGAGTTGTTCACAAAAAGCTTGGGAACCGTGACTTCGCCGCCAGAGATCAGCTGGCCATGGGGCGAAAACTCGGAATAGATATGCGACTTGCCCGTTCCCTTGGGACCAAGCTCGATGAGGTTGTAGTTGCGCTCCACGAAGGGAATCAGGCGCAGCAACTGCAAAAGCTTTGACCTGCGCCCGAACAGGGATGGATCAAAGCCGATGCTCTGCATCAACAGATCGATCCATTCCTCGGTGGTGAACTTGTCACGCGTTTCGCGATAGCCGTCATAGTCGACGCGGGCGATCTGGATCGGCTTCAGCGTGTCGATGATCCAGGGGGAAATCCGGCTGTCTTCCGAAAACTCGTACTGCACATCGGCGATGCACCAGATACCCGTTACCAGCAGTTTTGGATGCGCCTTGACCGTGGCGCTGTCGATCGCGACCCGCTTGATCCCGAGGTTTTCGAACACCGCCTCATATGAATCCGTCTTTTCGTTCAGGGCCACACTGACCTGATCGATGACCTTGTAGCGGCCGCGCTCCTTGATCGTCGACTGGACCAGTCCCGCTTCGGAACGGTGGACGTAGTGCTTGCGCAGGATATCCTTGACCGTCTCGATGCCTGTCGCAATCGAGGCCTCGTCATCGGTCGCGCAATATTGGCCGAGCAGGTATTCAAGCACATAGGTGGGGACAATGGCGTTACCCTTCACGGTCTTCACCAGGTCCTTGCGGACCACGAAACCGGCAAAATGCTCGTTGATCTTGTCATCAAAGGTCGACATCGGCACCTCAGAAATCGAAATCTGTGCTGATCCCGCGTTTCAGCAGAAGCGGCTGTGACGCGTGATCTTCGAAATGGCTGGTCTTGCCGATGCGTGTTCGCAGCTTCAGAAAGACTGTCTGATTATTATAGGCGTCTGCCGCCTTAGATAGCAGGAAGCCCCGCGATAGCTCACGCTCGCGCGGGTTCTCGGACGCGAAATCGAATTCCAGCTCGGCTTCGTCTGAGATGAGAGCCCCATCATCGGCAAAGATTGCTGTATGCACCTGCCGGGGCTGCTGCTTGTCGGTAACTGGCTCTGCCTGATAGAAGGTGACCTGGATCTGGCCCGTGGTGATCTGGGCACGAGCCGGCGGAATGATCTGCACCGACACTTGCCCGACATCCTCCTTGCGCTGCTTGCCCACACGCAGAACCGGCAGGACGATCTCCTGCAGGCTTGCGCCGCCGTGGACAAAGCGGCTGCCTGATCCCTTCACGCGCAGGCGGTTGATCGAGTTCGGGATCAGGACGTCCTGATCGCCCTCTAGGCCAAGCTGCGAGGCCGTGAACTTCTTCATGCCGCCACTGCTGCTGAGGCCGCGACCGATCACATAGCGCCGGTTGCGTGTAACGATGTCGCCTTCCGGCTCGCTCAGCGCAAAGCCGCTTTCTTCCAACGCCTTATGCTGCCACAGGAACCCGTGATCGGCGGTGATCAGGATGTTCGAGAAATTGGCCGAGGTCAGCTTGCGCACAAGCTTCACCAGATCCTCGATGGCGGTCTCTGCCGCTGCGGGAACATTCTCCTCGGTCGCGAGCTTGTCTCCGATTGCGTCAATCTGATTGTGGTAGAGATAGAGGATGTCATGATCCCGGAAGAGGTCTTTGCCCTCTGACGATCCAAAATTCATGAAATCCTTCGCCGCCAGAACCTTTACCCGGTCTCGAGCCCTGCCAGAGGCCAGCGCCTTCTCACGGGCCGCAGCGCCCATGGTGCTTTCACCGTCCAGCAGCACCAAATCATTGTCATCGCGGATAGCCAGTTGGCGGTGTGGCAAGAGCGCCGCCATGCCCAGTTGGGTATAGCTCGGCAAAGCCCCGATCATCGGCTTCAGATCAGCATCGAACCGGTTGAGTTTGCGGATCTCGCGCAGCGCCTCATCGGCAACCTCATAGCGCAGCGCATCCGAGATGATGACGACGACCTTCTGGTCTTTGCGCCTGAACTCCGCGGCCTGTTCCCGGTAGAAATCCACCTGACGTCGAAAGCCCGGAATTGCCCAGTCCGTCAGGCGCGCAACCTGATCCTGCCAGGCATCGTTCAGCTTCAGAACGAAGTTCGTGGTGTAACGATTTTCGACTGCCTCATAGAGCGCGGATAGCAGCCCGGACTGCCCGCTTTGCTGCATGTGATAGATGAACTTGCGATAAAGCTGGTCCAGCCGAAACCAGCTTGCGGAATAGCGCTTCACGCCATCAGACAGGCTGGTCATTGTCAGGTCGGCTTCGGCCAGCGCCTGCTGGAATTCGGTCGCATAGCCAATGGCCTGATAGACATCAGCGTAACGGCTATACCAATGGCTCTGGCGGCGGTCGCGCACCCATTTCAGTACATCTGTCGCTGGCAGACTCTGCTGGGCCAGCCCCTCAACGATGGCGACAACGATCCGCCGGTCCACTTCCTCGAAATGGTCATATGGGATCAGGGCGCGGAAATCGCGTGAGGCCAGATCGTCCCTGATCTTCAGCACATCCTGATAGTCGCCCGACAGCTTCTCGAACGCCTCACCCCACCGGCGCGAGGCGCTCCAGCGGCGGAACATCAGCGCGGCATCGGTATTCAGCGACGCGGTCTCCCCCATGGCTCGCGCCCAGGCGCTGGAAAACAGCGTGATGGAGAAATCCTGAAAATCCGGCTCGGCAGCCGAATAGCCATAGCGCGTCGAAACCTCTTTCCAGAAGAACTCCGCCAGTCCGAACCGGTCGATGAGCCGCAGTGCATCATCCTGGCCGTCCGCCAGTTCGGCCAGCAACGCCTCGACCACCGTATCGAGATCACCATCCGCACCAGCGCAGACCGCCAGCATCTTGCGGCGAACATCGTTGGCGCTCTGCGATGGGCGTTCGCGTTCGATCGCGCGCAACGCTTCCAGCCGCTTGCCGGAACGGTAGAATTCGGCGTGATCGCGCACGGCGGCTTCATATTTCGCGGGGATGCCGAGATCCGCCACCCAGATCGCCGCCTGGTCGGCGCGGAACACAGCGCTCGCCAGTTGCACATCCAGCAACCAGTTTTCAGGCATCGGCGGCTCGGGGCCGTCCTTGTAAAGCAGGAATCGCGCCTTCGGCTCCTGCCGCAGCATGCGGTATTTCAGGCCGAATTCATTGTTGGCGATCTCCACCTTGGTGACGCCGGGGAGGTTCACCGCATCGAACGCCCCGCGCAGATCGCGGGCGGCGTCATACCAGAAGACGATGCGGTGACCCTTATCCTCGTAGAGGCGCATCAGGCCGGCGGTGATACGGTCAGTCATCCGCAGCCTCCAGCCCCTTGATCGGCTTCAGCGCGCCGGCGAACAGTGGATAGTTGCACTTCACCCCGTCATCCAGATCGATGGCGATCTTCTGCTGCGCCATAGGGTAGACGACTTCGCGCTCCCATTCGGTCAGCTCGGCGATCTGCTTGATGACCGTAGCCGTTTCCTTCTGCGCCCTTGTTTGCTGGGCGGGCGTAGCGGCAGGATCGACGGCCAGCTTTTCCAGCCGCGCGCGCTCAACTTCCAGCTTGTGGATGAACTCGCGCACATACTGGTTCAGCACGACCGAGACCGTGTCGGGCCGGTAGCGGTGCATATAGATCAGCGCGTTGAAGCTGCCCTTGGGGCTGGAGAACATCCAGTAGATCGGGCGCTTCTTGTAGCGGCGCACATGGTAGTCGAAGAAATCCTTCGTGAACCAGCGGCGCAGATCCTTGCCGAGCGCCTTTTCGACGAAGGCGAGGTTTTCACGGAACTTCGCCTCGCCAAAGGTGACGCGCAGGAAATCACGGGCGCGGGTGACGATGTCGTCGGCGAACCAGTCGGCATCGAGCACCGGGATGACATTGTCGCGGTCGGGAGCGAAGCTCGGTTCTGGCACACGGGTCAGATAGTCCTCGATCCCCTCGCCCTGATTGGCGAGGATCAGGCCCGGCGCGTCGCGGCTATAGCGCCCGAAAATGCAGCCCACGGCATAGTGAAGGAATTCGGCCACCGTATCCTGCAACAGCCGTGCCTCGCGGTCCTCTTCCAATCCCTTCACGCCATAGCGATAGGCCGGGTTACAGGTGAGGGTGATTTCCTCGATCGGCACCTCAGGGGTCAGTTCATCCTTCAAGCCGTAGGCGTCGATGAAGATGCGGTTGTTTTCTTCCTCGAGCCGCTGCATCTCGTCGGTCACACCCTGCCAATGGGCACGAAGGCGGGCATAGCTGGCCTCCAGCGTCTCGGCCCGGTGGTCGGGGGAGAGCAGCGGAAGCGTGGTGAAATCCCAAGAGGTTTCGTAAGCATCCCAGTCGGATTTGGCTATTTCAACAGCCCGGTGCGCGACATTGAGCTTTTCAGCTTCGATGTGGATGATAGGGAGTTTCCCGATCGCTCCTTCGCTGTAATCGACGGTAGGGGAAAGCGCCGAGATCAGCTTATCGACTACAGACGTGTTGAGAAATCCCAAGACATTTTTGGCTTCGGCGAGATCTTTGATCGGAGAGGAAGACCCTTTGCTTTCAAAGGCAAAATGTCTGGGGAGAAGTCTTGCGGAAAAAGATCCGATAGTCAGGCTTGACCATGTTACGCCCCCAACGAAAAAGAATTGCGTATTCTGCGGGCGCGATCTCAACTTCCCGTTTTCATCAAAGAAATTCCGAATTTCATGGCCGTCGCTCTCCCAGTTCACCAGGTAGTCGCAGTTGCCATACCAACGGCGGAAAGCGCCACCTTTCGTACAGGGGAACCATCTCGCATTGTCCTTCTGCGCTTCATGCCTTGCTTCTGTCAGAGCAGATTTTTCGGACGCGACTTCGTGCCAGAACCTAAGGAATCTCTCGTTGTCGCCAGTTTTGATACCTTGACGTGGGCGGGCAATTTTCGACAGCGCTGTTCCAGTGGAGAACGCTTGAATTGCCTTTTCGCTGAGCCAGTATGCAATTGGGGTATCGGGAATATTCCTGAGAGAGTTTTGGCGAACACCGTGAGAGCCAAAGGACCGGTTTTGGAAGAGCTTCTCAATTTCTGAGTTGGTTCGGACGATAGAGAATTTCTCGAACAGCCGGCGTGCTATGAATGTAGCGTCCCCACATGCAACACGATTGTCCACGACAAAAGCCACGGCGCCGAAATCAGCCCCAAACACTCCACGCCCAAGATGAATTAGAGAATGGACTGTCTGCAGTGCGAGTATTCGTGCCCTCAATTCTTTGTAAGAGCTCAGGAACATCCATGATGGAAGGTTGATCATCCCCCACGTCCCTGATGGCACGTTGAGCAAACGACAACGATCCATAAAAGCTGTCATCAGGTCGGAGCAGCTTTCCTCGAAGAAGTCCTCCAGCCAAGATGCAAGTGACTGGTTCAACCCTTTGACGCCTGCATACGGCGGGTTGGCCACCACCACGTGATACTTGGGCGACAGCGCCTCGGCCATGCGCAGCACGGCTACGACCCGCTCCTGCACCTCCTTCAGCAGCAGGTCGGAACCGAAATCCCTCGCCTCGACCGCCCGCAGCGTCTCGGCCGGGTCGCGCAGCTTCGGCACGATCAGCGAGCCGAAGTTCTTGGCTTGCTCGAACTGCTCCAGCGTCCCGCGCAACTCATCTGTAAACAGGTCTTTGCCCACCACGGCGGCGACGTCCTGCATCTCGGCGGGCGTGAAGCGCACATCCTGCAGAACGACGATGTCGGGCTTCGCCTCCATCCGCAGGAATCGCCGCCGCCCCAGTTTTGCCGCCGCCTTCATCGACAGCGCAAAAGCTGCCAAGGCGCCTGCGCGATCGTCAATCTCGATGCCGGTCAGGTTGTGCTTCAGGATCAGGCCGGGGATTTCGGCCGCGTCATGGCCTTCCTCGGCATAGATTTCATAGAGCAGGTCAAACGCATAGGTCAGCATATGGCCCGAGCCGCAGGCCGGATCGCAGATGCGGATATCCTCGGGCTGGGCGATCTTCAGGAAATCCGTCTCGGGCTCTTCGGGTGCGATGTAATAATCCATTTTGGCCGCCAGCTTCGATTGCGGACGGTTTAGCAGCCACAGCCGCCCAAGCGAGTTTTCCACCAGATAGCGGACGATCCAGTGAGGGGTGAACAGCTGCGTCGCGGCGGGGATGTTCTCGGCTGTGATCTTCTGATTCTTCTTCAGGCCGGCAAAGACATGATCCTTCTTTTCGCTGATGTAGAACTGGTAAAGCCAGCCGATGATCTCGACATCCTGGCAGGCATCCTGGGTCATCACCTCACGCAGACGGGCAAGGATACTGTCCGGCGACAGTAGATCTTCCGGCATCAGCAGTTCGGTATAGTCCTCGGCCCGGTCGAGCATATCGGCACGCTCAAACATATAGGGCATCGCCCCGTGCCATTCGTTGCAGGCATGGATCAGCAGAAGCCGATAAGCCTCCGCCTGCCCGTCATGGGCAGGGCGAGTACCGTTCAGATATTCTGCGATCTCGGGCCGGGCACGATCCGGCAGGTTGCCCGCCATCGCCTCGGCCAAAATCTCGGGCCGGGTGGCGCCATCGGCAGGCGACACCACGCGCGGGTTGGTCAGGCCCGTCACATCCATAAAGCGCAAAGCGGTGAAGCGGTTGAACCATGTGTAGGCCGCGTGCTCGATCACCTGGCCACGGTTGCTGTTGGCCGCAGCTTCCAGCTTGGCAATCGCCTTGGGATGTGCGCGGCGAGCCGCTGCGCCCTCGGCCAGCACCATGGTCAGCCGGGCAGTGACTTGATCAATCAACAGGTTTCGCGCGCTTTGCGCAAATTTCTTCAGTCCGTTGGTATCCATCAGACAATCACTTTCTTGCCCGCGCCGATCTCGGCCAGCAGGGTCTTTTTCATCTCATCAAGGTACTGGGTCACATCGTCCTCATCTTCGAGATAGGTTTTCGCGAAGCGGACGGTGATCGACTGCGCCTTGATATATTGGGGCTTTGCCGATGCCGGAGGCACATATGGCGCTGGCTGAGGTTCTGCTACGCCACCGGCAGGTTGGGGCTGTGGCGCGGGAGCTGGCGCCGGTGCAGGCATCAGTTCGGCAATCCGCGTCAGCGTGTCGGCCAAAAGGTTGGAACGCACCTCTGTCGCCCGATGGCGCAAGGCCGGGATCAGGGTTTGCGAGGCAACACTGGCTTTCTGCGAGGCAAGCTCATCGCGGATACGCGTCTGCTGCTCTGGCGGTAGCGCACGGAATTCCGAAGTCTGGATGGTTTTCTCGGCCACCTCTTCAATCGCCGCGATGACGGCGTTGCGTTCGGCCAGAACCGTTTGTTCGATGCGCTCCTTCAGGGCGTAGAAATCCGTCTTCAGTTCCTGAATCGCGGTGCCCTTGAAGCACTGCGGATCGCCCAGAGCCTGACGTATCGTATCTGCGGCAGAATCTTGGGCAAAGGTTACGTTCTGATCCTGTGCCGTCAGGAATGCACGGACTTCATCATAGATGCCCTTCTGCGGTCCGGACATGAAACTGCGGACCTTGTCGAGGATATCCTCCTTCGCATCCAGCAGCTGATCCTCGTGCCCTGCCGGGCCGGAAATGAACCATGTCGCCGGCTGATCGCGCATGCTGTCGAGCAGAGTCCGCAAGGTGTCGAGGGCGGCAATGAAGGGGTAGCCAGCCGACTGTCGACCAAGACCTTCCAACTCGCTGGTGAGCTTGCGCAACTGGGCCTGCCATTCCGCCCCCAAACTGCGTGCGTCATTGCCAGAGGCGGGCAGATCGAACAGTGCCTGAAACAGCTCCCGCGATTTGCGGATCTGGCCCGCGGTAAACTCGATCTGCGGGGAGAGCAGAATATTGCCAAGGACATGGCTGTTGCGCAGCCCTTGCACCAGCGCATCCCCTTCCAGCAGAGCACTGTCAGCCCGAGCCTCGAGCTTGCCGCGCGCGACCAGGCTCGCAGTCAGGCACAGCACCGCAATGGGAGGCCAGCCATAAGGTTTGGCGCCAAACTTCTCGACCAAAGCTTTGACCGAGACGCGCGTCCCAAGACGCATCTGGGCCTGAACATGATTTAGCGCGTCTTGCTCAGCTTCGGTCAGACCGCTGCCTTCGCCGCCGAACAGGCCGCCATCGACACGGCGCCCAAGATCGGCTTCGGTATAAGTAGCGCCACGCAGGACAGGCAGGCTGGTATAGACCTTGTCGACCAGGACCTGGAAACCTTTAATCAGCCGTTCCTGCGGATCCTCTCCGCCGATTTCCAGCTCGGCCCCGCGCACGAACAGCCGCGCATCTGCGATGAGACCGCGTAAGCGTTGCACCAGCTCCTTTTCGCGACGCGTATTCTGGTCACGCTTTTCCGCAATGATGCGATCACGACCGAGCTGGGCATCCCCGCTGGCGACTTGGCGGGCAAATTTTACGGTCTGGAGCCAGAGGACGAGATCGCGCGTGAAGCGCACATCACGCCCCAGCAGGACAACCATCTCATCGCTTGCCATGCTGTTCGAACGAACCACATCCGGCGTGTCGGAATCGTCGCTGAAGGGCGAGACGATATTCACCGAAAGCTCATGCTCCCGGTTCAGGCTGTGCCCGTCGAGCTTGCGGGTGAAGGCATAGTCCACGCCCGTGCCGGCATGCTTGATCTTGCCGTGACGGAGGATCGCGCCGAATGCCAGTTCATCGAGTTGCCGCTCAATCTCGGCGGGATCAACGGCGATTGCCTTGATCTCGGCTTCGACGTCCTTTTCCTCATTGGTGAGGAATTCATAGACTTCGCCATTACGCTGGATCAGCGTCTGGCGCTCTAGCAACGACAAAGCCTCTTCGATATTGCGGCGCTGCTTGGTCTGGTCCGCCTCGAACCGGGACAACAGGAGGATCGATATGTTGCGGGCAGTCGGCTTGAATTCCTTGACGTATTTCACGAGGAACAGCACTTTCAGAACCCGAACGGCAAAATCATCGCCAAGGTTCTTTTCAGCCAGCTGGATCGACTGCTGAACCGATGATTTCAGGGCGGCACGAATCCCCCCGAACATCAGGTCGAAGGTCGCCAGCCCCCCGACTGGCGTATCCGCCAGCTTTTTAGCCACCTCCTGAAACACCCCCAGCATAGAGCGTTCGCCGACCGAACTGTGCTTGCCCTCGAACGCGTTATGTTGCGAGAGGCCCATGATCGCGCGCTGGAACAGATCATACTGGTAGTTCGGGAACGGATAGCTCGCGACGAACTGCTCCTTTCCGGAGAAGTTCCTGAACTTGAACGAATTATCGCCGAAATCGAACAAAGTACGCAGGTTGTTCTCCTCAGCATCATAAAGATTGCCAAGGGTGATCTGGCCAGCCTCGGTCTTGGCCAAAAGGCGACGCTGGATGACCTCAGCCACATCCTGTGAGTTCAACGGTATCCGGTTCGCAAAGCGCGCCTGGATTTTCGAGAAGTCATTCTCCTGCTGTGCCGTCAGATCGCCGATGACTGAACCCATGTCCTGCTGGGCGGTGACAACAATCCAGGCCTGTCCCTTGCACTTCGTGTTCAGGCTTTCGGCAATGGTTTGCAGGTTCGTCATCAGTTTGACGCTGTCAGCGATGTACTGCCCAACTTCATCAACGAAGAAGTTCAGCCTGAATTTCGGCCCCTGCGCATTGATCCACGATTTGACCATATTGGCAAAATCTTCGATCGAGACCTTCGTATCTTTGCGGTAATGGCCAAGAACATCCTTGACCTCATCGCCTGTGACCTCCGTGAAGGCTGCGGCAATGTGCTTGCCTTCCATCAGAGCCTGTTCGCGCCCGCGCTCCCAAGGCTTGCCGGAAGACCGCGCAAAGGCCGCCTTGAAGGCATCAAGTTTGCCACGGCTGTCCAGATCACGCTCGAACTGTGCGATATGCGGGAGCTTGCCGTAGTAGCCGCACATCTCGTCAAAGACCTTCTGGAAGACGGCCAGAAGCGCATCGGTATCCGTCTTCGTGATCACATCCGCCTTCTGGTCGATATTGAACAAGACCGATCGGGACGGAATCGACACTGCCTTGCGCAAGCCCCCGGCCAGCATCGGGTTGCCCACGAGCTTTCGCTCAAAGATTTCGATGGCGCGCTGCCCCTCGATCTCGTCGTTCTCCAGCAATAGAGCGAGCATCTTCAGCAGGTGAGACTTACCTGACCCGAAAAAGCCCGAGATCCAAACGCCATTCGCGGTATCGTAATTGTTGTAGGCGTCGAGGAATTGCTCCAGCCGGGCGCCGATCTCATTGGTGATCACATATTCATCAAGCTCTATCAGGAGGCTGGCCTTGTCGTCAGCCTTGATCACCCCATCGATCGAACGGTCGACCGGCTTGGCAAAGATATCACGTAGAAGAGTAGCCATCGGTCAGACCTCGTAATTCATGACATTGAACGCGCGGTAGTATTTGTCGTCATGCAGCAAGCCGAACAATTCCAGAGATGCTCCTGTCGCCAACGCGTGCGTGTATTTTCCCGGAAAGAACATGACCGTGGGGCGGTCTTTCGCGGTGCTTTGCAGGTTATTGAGTACGTTGTGCGACCGCAGGTAGGGGTAAACCTCGCCTACGCCTGACAGGAAGATCACGTCGTGTGGGACTTCTTCAATGCGCCGCGCAATCTCTGGAATGAGGTGTGCTTGCGGGTCCAGAACGCCCTGCAACAGCTCCTTGAGCTCCGTCTTTTCCGTTTCTGCTTCAACCTCAAGAATCTGCTCGAAGATTCCCCGGTCTTCGAGGATACTGATCGAAAGGTCGTAAAGGTCGACATCAAGCACCCGCACACCAGCATGGCCCAGCCGGGCGATCAGATCCTCGCGATCCTCGCCCAGGCTCAGGCCGTCTTCGGCATCGAAAGCGCAGATGAAAAAGGGAACCTCGTTGCCCAGCCCTTGCTTTTGCAAGAACCGTTCACTGGAAATTACCTGGAACAGGTGTTCGGCGCGAAGGCGCCGATCAGTTTTCGCACCCACAATTACCCCCCATTTCCGGGAAAGACCCGCAAGTCCGCCGGATTACTATCCTCGATCAGTCGCTTCATGCGCCCCGACAACCAGATCGGCTGAATTCTTCCATCGATACTTATCAGGCTAGCTTCACGCAGTATCCGAAAAAGGACCTGACGTAGTTTGGCGCAGGTCGATGGTGAGAGCTCAGCGAGGCCAGAGTCACTCTCAGCTTTCTCCGCCAGAAAGCGGTCAAAAACCTCATGGCCCAAGTCAAGCCGCCAGGATTGGTAGCGCTCGCTGATCACCTCGACAGCGAATTCGTGGACAAAGCGATAGGTCCGGCAGACCGCCAGCCACACTATCGCCTGCTGCTCAGCGCGGTCAGCCTCTGCCGACAGGTAATGGCGTTCGGTATCGAAGAGATGCCCTATCCGGTCATACACTTCGCGAAGCGCACGCGTTTGCGAGGCCAGTTTGGGCAAGGAAGATGTCCCTTGGGCGAGCAGGCGCTCACGAGCACAAGCCCATGTCTCGCCGGGTCGATAGGCCTGGGCAATCACGAGGCTCTCATTGAGCATCAGCCCGCCAACACTGAAGGACATTCGGTACTTATGATCGGATGCGTAACAGCCAGAAGTCACAGGGCGAACTCCGCCTTTTTCAGAGCCGCGGCTGTTTGGGCTCTGTTGATCACCACTATATGCTGGCTGCGGGCAGGCAGTTGAGCGGCGTCACCTAGAAGGCCGAGACGTTTCAGCACATAAAAGAGCATCGCGTAGCGGACGGTCAGCACGGCTGAACCGCTAGCCATCCCATAGTCCTTTTCGACTACCGCCTTCTGACTTTCGGTGAGGTCGGGATGCGGGCCCACCTCAATCGCAAAGCGCTCCTGCCAAAGAGCGTCCTGACTGGCTGGCGCGCCCGGCTCGCCAACTTCGCCTGCATCAAGGATGCGCGGCAGGAGGAAGTCTTTGAACTTGTCGGTGATGTGGCAGTAGCCGCGCGCATGCCAGCGAAAGCCATCATAACCGAAGGCATGCGGCGTAATGCGACGCCAGATCGGATCGGGTCGATCGTTACTCATCGACTGATAGTGGATATCGACTGATCGCACGTCCCGCACTGCGCTCAAAATGGTGCGCAGAACCTCGGCGTTGATGTCGCGGCGGGGTGTCAGTGCAATGTCGGTATCGGGCACTTGGGTGATCCAGGACTCACCCAGTTCGATCAGCCCCTCGGCGACCGAGCGTAGGCGCGACAGATAGCCATAAGGGTCGGGCTTCAGGAAAATGGGTTCGAAATCGGGGCCGGCCACATAGCGCCTGGCGCTCTTGTCATAGAGCGCGTTATGCGGTGCGCGCTCTTGGTAGAGCGTCAAATCCTTCGATGCTTGCGGCACCGACACATCGAACATTTCGATGATGTCTGAGCGGTTGACGCCGCCCTCCCAGAACAGCCGGAACTCGATGAATTCGAGGCGGCGTTCAACGCCCCACTTCAGCACTGGCCCCTCGATGGTCATCTGGTTCCGATCCTTCACATCACGAGAGTATAAAAACTATATGGACATATCTGTAATGCCCATATAGTTTCTATCCATGCGATGGAGTCGCGTCAAGCGGAACCGGCAAGACAATAGGAGGAAGTTAGCGGTGAGCACCAATCCTAATCGGCGCACGATCGTCGCGCATGGCCGTTTGGCGATGCGCGAACTACGCCTCGATGCCGCCCGGCGACGGCTTCACGGTTTGCAGATCGTATCGTTCGAGCAACTCGCTGTCCGGCTGAGTGGAGGCTTCACGCGGCCAATTGACGACGAGAGCCTGCGCAGCGCGATCCAGGCAGCCTTGCCGGAGACGCCTCTGGGCGAGCTGGACGGCATCAAGCTGCTGCCGGGCATGGTCGATGCCGCGGCCGATACGCTCCACAAGGTCTGGCGCTCGGGAATCGACTTGGCCGAACGCGCCCATGAACACCCGCGTCTCAATTCGATTGCACGCCTCGAAGCGGCCGTTCTGGAGCAGCTGCCGCCCGGGATGATGCGCCCCGCCGATCTGGTGGCGGCTGCGCTCAAGCGCCTGGTCCACGCTCCGGCGGTCCTCGGTTCCGTCGAGATCGTCGGCATCACCGAGCTTTCGCCGAGCTGGCGCCCGCTTCTGATGGCACTTGCGGCGCATGTGCCGGTCGCATGGATCGCGGGCCCGCGCCCCGTCCCGGAATGGCTTTCTGAGACCGAAATCGAGGTGCGTCGCTCCGATGCACGGGTGCCTGAGCAGCACATGGTCAGCGCAGCCACCGGCTATCATGAAGCGGTCGAGGCGATCCGCTGGGCGCGCGCGCTCATGGTGACAGACGGCGTCGATCCTGCCGACATCGCCATCGCCGCCGCCTCGACCGGTGATTATGACGATCACTTCCTTGCCATGCGTGCGGATGCCAACCTGGACCTTCATTTCGTCCATGGCATCAAAGTCACCACCACTCGCGACGGTCAGGCCGCAGCGGCGCTTGCCGATATTCTGATCCGCGGGTTCTCGCAGACCCGCATGCGCCGGCTTGCGGCGCTTTGCGGATCGGAGACCGGCCCGTTCCAGTCATTGCCGCAGGGATGGTTGCGCGTTTTGCCCGCCGATGCGCCACTGGCCTCTCGCAGCGCCTGGGATCGGCTGCTCTCTCGCCTCACAGCCGCGGATTGGCCTGATGAGCAGGATCACACGCCGACGTTGCGCAGGATCGTCGATTTGCTCGCCAAGGGGCATGCGGCAGCCGACGAGGTCGGCGCTGCATTCCTGACCGGCCGTGCGCTCTCGATCTGGCGCAAAGCACTTCTTGATGGCCCTTCGGTGTCGCTCGATACGACGCTCGAAAATCTGAAGCAGGATGACGGCCTTGAAGCCTGCGTGTCACCGGCATGGATGCCCGCAAGCGCGCTTGCGGCATCGCCGCGTCGCCATGTGCGCCTCATCGGGCTCAGCTCCTCACGCTGGCCGCGCGGGATTTCCGAAGATCGCCTCATTTCCGATCATATCATCCCCACCGCTGAACTCGATCCGCTGCCGATCGGCGCTGCGGACCGCCGCGATTTCGAGACCATTCTGGCGACAACCGAGAACGAGGTCACGATGTCGCGTGCGCGGCGCGACAGCGAGGGGCGCCTGCTTGGCCGGAGCGCGTTGCTCGGGCCAGCCGCGATGGAGAACTACATCGGCCGCAACGCAGTCCCCGCACATGCTTTCAGCGAGACCGACCGCCTGATGGCGCGGCCGGATGAGTTCGCGGGCGACAGTCAGGCCGCTAGCGCGCTCACCACCTGGCGCAACTGGCATCGCAAGGAGATCACACCGCACGACGGATTGGTTCGCGCGGACCACCCGCTGCTTCTCGACATCCTCGCAAGGACCCAGTCGGCAAGCTCGTTGAGGCTGCTCCTGCGTAGTCCGCTTGGCTTCGTCTGGCGCTACGGCATGCGCCTGCAGATGCCCGAGAGCGGCACCGACCCGCTGGTGCTCGACGCGCTGGCGATGGGCGATCTTGTCCACATGACCCTCGACCTCGCGCTTCAGAATTTGGAAGCGAATGGCGGCTTCGCCAATGCCGGCGATGCTCAGGTCACTGCCGCTATCGATGCCGCCACAACGAATGTCGCGGGGGCCTGGGAAAGCGAGCGGGCTGTCCCGCCGCCGGTCATCTGGCGGCGCACGCTCGATGATGCGCGCAAACTTGCGGAACGCGCGCTCACCTATCGCGGCGAGCCTTTGGAAGGCGCTCGTTCCTACGGCGAAGTCGCCTTTGGCGGCGCTACGCCCAAGACCGGCGCCGACAGCCCGTGGGATGCTGCAACCCTGGTCGCGATCCCCGAAACCGGCTTTGCCATCAAAGGCTATATCGACCGGCTCGATCTTTCCGGCGATGGCACGCGCGCGCTCGTCCGCGACTATAAGACCGGTCGACCGCCCAAGGATGATATCAGCATCGACGGAGGCCGCGAGTTGCAGCGTTGCCTCTATGCCTTCGCGGTGAAAGCCCTCTTGGGGGCCAACGTGTCGATCAGCGCTTCGCTGCTTTATCCGCGCGCAGAGATCGATCTTCTGCTCACTGACCCCGAGGCGACGCTTGGCGAGCTTACCGGCTATCTCCGGTCCGCGAGCACCAACCTGAGCGCTGGCCATGCGCTGATCGGACCGGACACCGGCGGGACTTATGACGATCTCGCCTTCGCGCTGCCTGCCAACGCCGGCGCTACCTATTGCAAACGCAAGACGCCCGCTGCCACCGAGCTCCTCGGTGACGCTGCTCTGGTCTGGGAGGCCCAATAATGACCGCCGCTCTGAATATCCTACGGGATGACGCTGCCCGCCGTATTGCGATCAGCAGCCATGACCAGTCGCTTCTCGTGGAAGCGGGCGCTGGATCGGGCAAGACCGCCGTCATGGCAGGCCGGATCGCGGCCATGCTAGCGCAAGGCGCCGTTCCCAAGTCAATCGCGGCCGTGACATTCACCGAACTGGCCGCGAGCGAGCTTCTTGCGCGCGTGCGCGATTTCTTGAGCGAGCTGGTCGCGGGCACGATCCCGACCGAACTCAAAATCGCATTCCCTGATGGGCTCTCCGAGCAGCACAAGGCGCATCTCACGGCCGCCGCAGCGCATATCGACGAAATCACCTGCTCGACCATTCACGGCTTCTGCCAGCGCTTGATCAAACCCTATCCGGTCGAGGCCGACATCGATCCCGGCGCGAGCGTCATGGATCGCAACCAGGCTGATCTCGCCTTCATCGAGATCGTTGATGCGTGGCTGCGCGAACGGCTTTCCGGTGCCGAAGGCGGCCTCATTGCCGAGATGGTACTTCACAGCCCTGGCGAGACGGTCAGCCTCATCCACCGGATCGTCGATAACCTGCGCAAGCGGCGTACCGTTACCGCCCCCGCCGCAGAGCCGCTTGCTCCGCATCTCGCAGCGTTTCGGGCAGCGGCAGCGGATTTCGCCGAGTTAATCCGCACCGCACCGGCCGTCGAGGAAGAGACAGCGGCCTTTGCCGAGCGCTTTGCGGAAATGGCGGACGCCCTCGAAGGCGGGCCGGCAGTGGATTCACCCGCCGGTCTCGTGAGGCTTCTGATCACGCCGCCGCATCCTGACCTTGTCACCGGCAAGGGCACCTTCCTGGTCTTCAAGAAGAAGGGCAAATGGGTCGACGCGGCAAAGCGCGAAGGTCTCGCTAAAGCAGATGGCGAGCGTCTCAATCTCGCAGCGGAGGCTGCCTATTCGGCATGCTGTGTCGCGTGGCAGATGCTCACGCAGAATGTCGCGAGCCGCGTCCTTGCCGACCTGATCGGCGAAGTGCGCCCCGTACTCGATCGTTTCCGCGACTATAAGCGGTCCGCCGCGCTGCTCGATTTCGATGATCTGATCTTCGCGACGCGTGGCCTCCTGCGCGACCATGATGATGTGCGCCGCGCGCTCGCCGCCCGCTTTTCGAAGGTGTTGGTCGATGAGTTCCAGGACACCGATCCGCTTCAGACCGAAATCTTCTGGCGCCTGTGCGGTGAACCGCCCGAGGCCGGGAAACCAGGTGATTGGGCCAGTTTCGTCATCCGCCCCGGCGCCCTCTTCCTTGTGGGCGATCCCAAACAGGCGATCTATCGTTTTCGAGGAGCCGACGTCTCGGCCTATGTCCGCGCCCGGGATGCGTTCGTCGCCCAGGACGAGGAGAGCGTCCTCTCGATCTCGACCAACTTCCGGTCCTGCGCGCCGATCCTGACTTTCGTAAACGAGCGGTTCGAGGGGCCGCTCTCCAGCGACGGCCAACCCGGCTTCACGGCGCTCGATCCCTTTCATGCCGAACGCGGGGAAGCGCTGTGCATTGCGGCGCTCGATGTCGCGGTCGCCGCCGAGGACGGCAAGGCATCCGCCGAGCAACAGCGGGATGGCGAGGCCGAAGCCGTCGCGCAGATGTGCGCCCGGCTTATCGGCAGCGAGATGATCCTCGATCGACGTTCAGGCGCGGGGCGTCTGTGCCGCCCGGGCGACATCGCCTTGCTCGCACCCACCGGCAGCGACCTGTGGCGCTATGAGGAAGCCCTGGAACGCTATGGCATCCCGGTCGCGACACAGGCTGGCAAAGGCCTTTTCCGTCGCCAAGAAGTCCAAGATTTGATCGCACTCACCCGCATCTTGGCCGATCGTCGCGATACCCTCGCGCTCGGCGCACTTCTGCGTGGGCCGCTCGTCGGTCTGACCGAGGAGCAACTGCTCGACATCATCTGGGCGCTGCCGCGCGCCGAGGAGGCACCCGACAAACTTCCTCGCCTCGACCTTGGCGTCGATCCTGCCGGCATCGCGCATCCGCTGGCCCGTGCTACGATCGAGAAACTCCAAGCGCTCCAGCGTCAGAGCAACAGCACAACGCCGCACGAGCTTCTGTCCCAGGCGATCGATGCGTTGCGGATGCGGCCCATTCTGTTGGCGCGCCACCGCGGCCAGGCCGAGCGCGCGCTTGCCAATGTCGATCTCTATCTGAGCCTGACCTCGGCATTTGCGGTACGCGGCCTGCGCGCCTTTGCCGAGACGATGACGGCGGCCTGGACCGATGAGGCACGCGCCGTCGAAGGGCGGCCGGACGCGCAAGAGGAAGCGGTCGCGCTCTACACCATGCACGCCGCCAAAGGGCTGGAATGGCCGATTGTCGTCCCGATCAACACAATGACGGCGATCAAGGCGCCCGATAGCGCCGTCACCGACCGCGACAGTGACACCTTTTACTGCCCGGTCTTTGGCGTGAAGCCGGCCGGCTATGAAGCGGTGCTCGACGCCGAGAAGGCCGAACTCGACCGCGAACGCATCCGCCTCTGGTATGTCGCGGCGACCCGTGCCCGCGAATTGCTGGTGCTGCCGCGCCTCGATGCGGCACAGTCCAAGTCCGCCTGGATTTCGCTGGTCGATCTGTCTCTGGCCGAACTGCCCGCGCTCGATCTTTCGCATCTGCCCGAAGGGATGGGTGCGGCAGCGGCACAAGCAGTCAACGTTCAGACCCGCGATAGCTTTGCCGCCGAAGCCGCCGCAATCCTCGACAAGCGCCAGCGCCTCGTCTGGCTCGCGCCGAGCCGCGATGAAAGCTACGCCGGGCCGGTGCTGACACCCGAAGCGGTGGAGATCTGGGCAGCCGGCGATGACGGCCAACCCGATGGCGAAGGGCCGGCGCTGAGCGTTCAGGGTGGGCGCGAGCGTGGGCTCATCCTCCACAAGCTGCTTGAAGAGGTGCTGACGGGCGAGACCGATGCCGGTGAGGCGGCGCTGACAGCTCGGGCTCGGGCCTTGATCCTGGAAATCGGCAAGCCGATGACGGACGATCCCGCCCAAGGCCTAAGCCCCGGCGAACTAGCCGGTTGCGTGGTGCGGACGCTCAACCTGCCTGAGATCGCCGAGCTGCGCCCCAGTCTGGTGCCTGAACTGACCGTCTATGCGGCGGTTGAGGTCGAAGGGGTCGAGCAGGCGATGGTCGGTATTGCCGATGCGACCAGTTTCGACGGCGACGGCAAGCCTACTGTCGTGATCGACTGGAAAAGCGATGTGCAGCCGACCGCGGCGACGATCGAGCACTATCGCGCTCAGGTTCGCGCTTATCTCGACATGACCGGCATCCAGCGCGGGCAAATCGTGCTGCTGACATCCGGTCAGGTGATCACCGTCAACCCAAGCCCGGCAGCCGTCGCGGCCTGAAGCGCAAGGAGGCAACGAAGCGATGCTGAAGCGAACGACGCCCAAGCAGCCCGACCAGGACGATCTGTTCAGCGAAGAGGTATCGCTGCCCGCCCGCTTGGCGCTCGAAGGCAAGATCCTTGGTAGTGCAGTGCGCCAACAGGCAGAGCCTGCGGCAGAAACCGCATGCCGCCTTCGACCCTTTGCGGTTCGCCGGGTTCACGGCTTTGAGGCTCTACTGAAAAGTGGTGAGACGCTGAAAATCATCAGCGCGAAAACGGCGGCATCCTTCGGCGCCGACCTCGTCCTGCTCGTGCCGGATGCCAAGACCCCCAAGGATATCAGGGCGGCCTTGCTGCGCGGCGACGGGCGCTGGGTAGGGTACAAGCCGATCGATCCCGCGACGCTCAGCGCACAGGATATGGCGGAGCGTCTGGCCGGCGTACTGCTATCCTGGGAGGATGCACTGCATCTGCGCGAGGGGCGTCCGGCGGCTGATGGCAAGCCCGCATATCCCGGACTGCGCCGCCCGCAGATCGGCGCGCTGCACGCAGCACTCGCGCACGCTACCCGTTCGACAGATCCCGCGACGATCGTAATGCCGACGGGCACGGGCAAGACCGAAACGATGCTGGCGCTCAACGCCCGCCAACGGTTCGACCGCTTGCTGGTGGTGGTCCCAACCGATGCGCTGCGCGAACAGATCGCCGCCAAGTTCGAGACGTTTGGCGTACTCAAAAAACAGGCATGCCTTGATGAGGAAGCGCAATTTCCGATCGTGACGCGCCTCGCGCATATTCCGGCATCAGTCGCTGAGGTCGATCAGATCTTCGACAGCGCCAACGTCGTCGTGACGACCATGCACATTGCCGGGCGCGCGGAGGCGCCGGTGCAGGATCATATGGCCGAGCGCTCTTCCGCGCTGTTCATCGATGAGGCGCATCATATCGGGGCGCGAACCTGGAAGGCGTTTCGCGGCCTCTTTGTCGAACGCAATCCGCCTGTCCCCGTCGTTCAGTTCACCGCCACCCCGTTTCGTGAGGACGGCGGCCGCGTCGATGGCGAGTTCATCTACACCTATCCGCTGAAGAAGGCGCAGGCGGAGGGCTATTTCAAGCCGATCCGCTTCGAGGCCGTGTTCGGTCTCGACCAACCCGATGCCGACCAGGCCATCATCGATAAGCTTGGCGACGTGCTTGCCACCGATCTGAAGGCTGGCCTCAACCATCTGGCGATGGCCCGCTGCAACACGATCGAGCGCGCTAAACAGCTCCACGGCCTCTATGCGGCGAACTATCCCGAATTTCGGCCGGTGATCGTCCACAGCCAGCAATCCTTGAAGGACCGCCGCGCCAATTTGGCTGCGCTACGCAGCTTCGAGAGCCGAATCATCGTTTGCGTCGATATGCTGGGCGAAGGCTTCGACTTGCCCGAACTGAAGATCGCGGCCCTTCACGATCACCACAAAAGCGTCGCCGTCACGATCCAGTTCGTCGGCCGCTTTACGCGCCAGGATCCGACCCTTGGCGACGCCACTGTGATCGCCAACACCGGCGTCGATGATGTCGATCGCTCGCTCGCCAAGCTCTATGCCGAGGACGCCGACTGGAATGCGCTTGTCGAGGCGCTCAGCTCCGCCAAGATCGAGCGTCAGGTTCGCCGTGCCGAGATGTTCAAGGGCTTCTCCGGCGACCTGAGCGACATCCCGCTCCAGACTCTCGAGCCGAAGATGAACGCCGTCCTTTACCGGACGTCATGCGAGGCGTGGGATCCCTTCGCCGCCGAGGAACTCTACAACCCCGGCACCTATCTCGGCATGAAGCTCAATCAGCATAAGCGGGTTGCGATCTTCGTCACCCGCGCCGAGGAGCAGGCCCGCTGGACCTCGGCACAGCAGGCGGTCAATGTCACCTGGGATCTGCATATGATGCACTGGGATCAGACCACCGGCCTTCTCTACATCAGCAGCTCGGCCAAAGGCCCGTTCGACCGGCTCGCCAAAGCGGTCTGCGGGGATACGACGCGCCGCGTCGAAGGCGAGGAAGTGTTTCGCAGCCTGCACGGTTTCAAGCGCCTCATCCTGCGCAATTTGGGCCTTACCCATCATCAGGGGCGCGGCGTGCGCTATTCGATGTATATGGGTGTGGACGTGGCGGATGGCCTCGATAGCGCCAAATCCCAGTCGCGGATCAAGAACAACATCTTCGCGACCGGCTTCCTCGACGGTATGCCCGCCTCGCGCGGCTGTTCGGCAAAGGGCAAATTCTGGTCGAGCGTGAAGGTCCATGATCTCACCGACTGGGTGGACTGGTGCCAGGATGTGGGCCGCACGGTGAACGATCCCAGCATCACCACCGACGGCGTCTTTAAAAGCGCGATGCGCCCACGCCAGATCAGCCGGCGGCCAGACGTACCACCCGTCGCAATCCGTTGGCCCGAGACCCTGATCACGCAGATCGAGGAAAGGATCGAAATCTCGTTCGGCGATGAGCCGGTCACGTTTGCTGAATGCGACATTGAGCTGCTCGATAACGCCGGTACCGGACCACTGCGCTTCGCGGTGCGCAGCGATGACCATTCGGCCGAGTTCGAGATTGTCTTCAGCGACGGACACGCCCGCTATCCTCAGCGCGCCGGCGCCAAGGCCAACATCAAGGTCGGCGGCAAAGTTCAGACCCTTTCTGAGTCGTTCGGCGAGGACTCGCCTCAAATCGATTTCGGCGATGGCTCGCTGCTGATCTACAGCCATCTCTACACCTTGCCCGAGGGCGAGACGATCGAGCCCTATCCGGCGGATCGGATCGAGGCCTGGGACTGGTCGAAGGCCAACATCCGGGTCGAATCGCAGGGCACAGGGAAGCGCGTGGACTCTGTCCAGCGCAGCGTCATCGAGATGCTCATGGCCGACCCTGATCCCTATGACATCATCTTCGACGACGACGGCAAGGGTGAGATCGCCGACGTGGTGGCTTTACGCATCACAGACAGCGTGGTGTCCGTGACCTTGTATCACTGCAAATACTCAGGGGCCGACACTCCGGGCGTACGGCTCGGCGACCTCTATGAGGTGTGTGGGCAAGCCCAGAAATCAGCGCGATGGCGCGATCGGCCTGGCCGTATGCTTCAGCACATGCTGAGGCGTGAAAAGATGCGACGGGATCGCGGTGAGAGCTCGCGGATCGAGCAGGGTTCGGCCGCCGGGATCAAGAAGCTAAAGGTTGGCTGGCAGGACCACCGCTTCGAGTTCGACGTCCGTATAGTGCAACCCGGCCTTTCGCGAAAAGCCATCGGCGAGGAAGCCTTGCACCTGCTCGCCGGAGTCGAGACCTACCTTCTCGAAACCCGCGCCATGCGGTTGAAGGTTATTGGCAGTCAGTAATACGCGGCTGCTATTAAAAATCTTAAACCGCAGGCATTTATGCTCTGATCGATCACGCCTAGGGGGACGGGCTTCGTGTCATCTTTTGGATTTACTTTTCTTTCACGCAAAGCGCTCGGTCAGGCCGAGCAAATGATGTTCGGCGGTAAGGTAGGCGTTCGCGATGAGGTCGGCTTTCTGATCGTCCACCAGCGCTATGCTGATCATTTCTTTCCAGGCACCTCGGTTCTGCATACGCGGCTGCGTTATGCGCTCCTCATCCCTTGGCTCTATCAGAGCTTGCGAACAAAGCGCCCGATTCCCAAGGATTTTGCGCAAGCCTTTGCCGATCTCGAACATGAGCTGACCGGGCGACTTAAATTCGCCGACGGACTGGGCGGAGAGAAGGATGGCGTGATCGGTGGGGAGGTTTATCCCCGCGCGATCAGTCAGCCACCCGCCTATGTGTATTGGACGGCGCTTGCCAAGTGGGGCCTGATCGGCACTCGCCCTGACGGTCGTCCCTGGAGCCGCCAGGATATGGCCAAGCTCCTGGCCTCATCCAGCAAACGGGCAATCCACGACGACGACGGCAAACCCTTTGAGGCTGTGGCTTGGCCAATCTCGGGGTTGGTCGATGCCCCCGCCGACTGGGAGGATTGGGGAAACTGGGACGAGCGATACAACGAGGATAGCGACGGGAAACTGACACTCGACCTATCTCATCGAGAGCAAAACTATATCGCTGGCAAACTGCGCGCCGTCCGTTCACCGAGGGATCCAGGTGAACCGTCGCTTTTGGCTAAGCTGGTAGGAAAGCCGCTCGATGGTGCAGACCATTGCTGGGATGCAGCGATCGTTTCGCTGGCCGGCAATGAAGCTCCGATGTTGAAACGCGCCGGCCAGGCTGCGGCGCTGTCGGCGATAGGTAGAGCGATCTATGCAGCCTTGGTCGAGACCCTCAAAGAGAACAGAGATAAACGGCCGCAGCCTGATCGGCATCGATCGGCGCTCAAGGACACCGTTGCCAAATGGGGGAAGCAGGCCTCGCGCCTCGATATGAACCTGTTCCTCGACGAAGTTGGGCATCTGCCACCGCCGGTCGAGGTCGTCTTGAAGGACACCTTCGCCTGGGTTCGAGCGGGCGGTAGGGACCCTATGCCGCTTCTTGAGGTCTACACCCGAGCCGAAGTTAGCAGGAAGGACGATCGTGCACGCCTGGCGGCCAATCAGTTCGGTGTCGATCGCCGAATGGAGTGGCAAGGCGAACACCATGGGAATGCCGATCCGCTCCACTATCGCTGGGGCAATGTGAAGCGCCTGCTGCGCGATCTGGAGGGGGTTGCATGAGCGATCGGCAGGCATGGGCCGGCCAGCCCTATCTCGATGAGCTGCGGCCGGGGCGACTGGAAACAGTCAGACTAGCGCTTTTTGCAACCTATTCGGTCGACCTCTCCGCGGTCGCTGCGACCTTGCTGGCCCTGATCGGCCGCAACAACGACAAAGGCAGCGGCACAGCGGTCGATTTCGCCCAAGCAATCGATACGCTGCGTGATCGCGTCAGGATCATCATACAACGCGGCCGGATCGCGCGGCCAGCCGCGCTGCCTCTCATTGCCGGCATCCTCGATCAGTTCATCACCGAGCAGGATCATGATGAACGCGATCGCAGCTGGCACCCCAAGATCGCTCTTGTTGCCTACGATTGTCCAAGAGGGGAAATTCGCTGGAAACTGTGGATCGGCAGTCGGAATTTAACTCGATCGCAGGATCTCGATGTTGGCGTTCTTCTGGACGGAACCGGAAAGCGCGCGAAGGGCCGCGTCCGCCTCGCAGGCATCGGTTCACTCGGGGCCACTCTCGCACGGGCTGCATCGCGTACTGATGCCGATGGCTTGGCCGAGCAGCTGGACGCGATCTGGTGGCAGGCCCCAGAAGGATTTCTGTTCCGCTCCCTGCTCAACGGGCTCGATGAGCAGATTCCGCTTCCCACACAGCCGCCCGCCGGCACGATCGATGGAATAACGGTCATTAGCCCTTTTTTGTCGCCTGGTTTCCTGAAGACAGCCGACAAATGGGGACCGGACGGTTCCAGAACACTCATTTCATCGATGCCAGCTCTTGTGGATATGGCCAATCGATCGAGCAAGCCGCTCAAGGGATTCTCCAAGATCCTGGCCTACGCCGCACCAGCTATGCTGCCCGACGAAAGCGCTGTCACACTCCCCGGCAATGAGGCTGTCACCGAAGATGATGCTGAGCCGTCCCCGCTGGCTTTACACGCAAAGCTCGTTTGCTTCCATTTAGGCGACAGGACCATCTTCAGGATCGGGAGCGCCAACGCGACCGAGCGTGCGTGGGCGGGCCGCAACTCGGAGGTCATGGTGGAACTGGAGGCTGGTGACGCATTCACATCCGGCTTGGTCTTCCTAGCCGGGAAGGCAACGCCAGTCTCCGTCGAGGATCTTGCTGCCACAGCACCACCAAATGCGAGCGAGGCTGACGCGCTGGAGGAATCGCGCAAGATGCTGATGGCCTCGTGGCAGCCGATCCTGCGGCGCGACGGCGAGCGCTTCTCGATCGATGCAGGCGCATCGCCATTGCTCGCATATCAAGCTCACCAGCTCCATGCTGGGTCCGTAAATGGCGATCTTCTGCCTTGGCCAAGCGGCGTTAGTCAGCTCGATCTCGGAACTATTCCCCTATCGCACCAATCCGCTTTCATTCAGGTACAGATCAAAGGCCTGGACGGCGCCGTGCGATGGATGCAGCGGGTCGTTATCGATCCCCCGTTGGACGAGCAGCGCGACCTTGCCGCGCTCGCTAGTCATATGGGGCTTCGCGCATTCCACGACTGGATGCGCGCAATGCTGAGCGGAGATACGCTTCCGGTTGGCGGTGGTGACTGGGATGAAGATACTCGTTCGCCTGTAAAGCGTCATAAAGGCCAAGGCTATGATCGCCTGACGCTGGAGGACATTCTCACCGCCTGGGCGCGCGATCGAAAGGCGTTCGGTCGGGCCGATCGTCACTTTGCGCCCTACGTCGACGCGCTTCTCGCGCATGGCGACAATCTCAGCGACGCGGAGAAGGCAGACTTGAATGAACTCGCGCAAATCTGGGCCATCGCACGGACCCGGCTCGCGTCATGAGCGCTAGATCCAAGCCTTTCCAAGCCGCGACGGTTAAGGCGGCTACCGCAGCCCTCTCGGGCGATAATCCGCTCCGTCGCTTCCTTGTCGCCGACGAGGTGGGTCTCGGTAAAACTGTTGTTGCGCGCGATACACTTGCCGCGCTCGCAGATAGGGCGCGCAAGTTTACGGTCTATTATATCACCAGCGGGCTGAAGGTCGCCGACCAGAACAAGGTTGAGCTGCTGCGATTTCTCGAAAAGGACGACGCTAAACATGCGCTGTCAGGCATCGATCGGGTCGGTCTCATCCCCTTCGAGGAAAAGCGCAAAGGCAAGCTGCGTCTTTACGCTTTTACGCCAACGACCTCATTCTCCAGCTCCCAGCGTCTTTACGGAGGGAAGGCTGTCGAGCGTGCGTTCATCAAACTGTTAGTGGACGAGCTCTATCCGGGGTTGTCGGATGAATTTCCCGAAGGCTACATCGAATATGGGGCGACTTCGGGCTGGCCCTGGGCGTGCGGTGAAGCCCAAGATAAATTCGACAATGTCTCTGGCGTTTTCAAAGCCGCCTATGGGCGTGCGCTACGTGCGGAATTTGGCAAGCCGGTACGCGAAAAAATTCTGCGTGCAATAGAGACAAGCAAGCAGGGTCAGAGCCTGGGCCGGATGCGAAAGGCGCTTGCCCAAGCTGCGTTGGATTCCGCGCCTCCCGATCTCGTGATTTTCGACGAGTTCCAATGCTACCGCGATCTTCTCAACGCGGGCGAGGATAATCCGTTAGCGCACCAATTGCTGGAAGGACAAGGCGGGGAAGCGTCGCCGCCGATCCTCCTCCTGTCTGCCACGCCCTATCGCTTTTACGCCGAACGGTGGGAAAACGGCACCGGAGCCGCACCACATGTCGAATTTTTTGAGATTATCGAGTTCCTGGGTGGCTCGACCATTCGCGCGGAGGCTGAAGCGCAGTTTCGTCGATTTGGTGATCTATTGCATTTGATTGGCCACTTGCCGCTCGACAATTGGCAAGCCGCTATCGAGGAGGCGCAATCCCTCAAGCGTAGTCTGGAGGATCTCCTCACACCATTGATGTCGCGTACCGAACGACCAGTGTTTCACCATCCAACAGAACCCGAACCCTACTCCGTAAGGATCGAACCCCATGATCTCGACGTCTATCGACACTTCACCGATCATGTGTCGCCCAAGCTGGCAAGCAGCGCGATCGCCTACTGGCTGTCCGTGCCACTGCCCGCGCAGGCCTTGGGTGATCGGTATCAGATCTCTCGCGACATAGATTTTCCTGCAACGCGCAGTGTTCCACGCCTCGGGGTCACGAATTGCTTCAAGCCGCCAAAAGATGGCTGGGGAAGCGCCAAGCTGCGCGCGCTCAACAGCCTCGTGCCAACCGACGCGCTCGCGCTCCCGTGGGTACTGCCGTCGCTGACATGGTGGGCACCTTCAGGCCCTTGGACGAACGTGACGCAGTCCCCCAAGATGTTGATCTTCAGCCGGTTCAGGGCTACTCCCCAGAGCCTTGCGGCTCTCGTCAGCCTCGAGGTCGAGCGCAAACACGTTGGGAAAGGCAATCTTCCCTACGCAGCCGCATGGAAGAAACGGCACCTCAATCCCAAGCCCAACCAAGGCCCGACGCTCGCCCTGTTTCATCCCAGCCCATTCCTCGTCCGAGCTGTTGATCCCCTCGATGTAAAGGGGAAAGCGACAATAAAGCAGGTCAAAGCCCGAGCGCGTCAGCAGATCATTCAATCGCTGCCGGCATCGATTGCGGCCGTAGCACCGAATGCGCGCAGCAACCGGCGGCGCAAACCAGCATGGGCGGTCCTCGCTGCGATCGAGCGCGCCCAGAAAGCCCCGCTCGCCCGCGAGTTCAACTCGGTCCAGAAGTGCTGGAGCCGGGTCGCGCCAAAAGACATGGCGCTCCAAACGCTGCTTAAACAACGCCAAGACGCCGATGCGATTACATGGCTGAGCCGCTGGGAACTCGATGCCCTGGTCGATATGGCGCTTGGCGCTCCGGGTGTTGTGGTCGGCCGAGCACTTTACCGTCACTTGCCCAGCCTGTTTGACTTCAACGAGCAGCATTTCACGCAGTTGGTGCGCTTCTGCTGGACGCGGCTGCGAACCTATCTCGATCGCCCCGTATTCTGGTCGATCCTGCCGGGCGAGGATGCAACCCAGAAATATCAGAATGCGTCCATCGACGGCTGCCTTGAAGCAGTACTCGATGAACATTTTTGGCTACGCAAATCAAAGGTCAATGCCGATGGACTGATGGAGGATTTGTCCGCGGCGCTCGCTGCCAACGTCGGTACGTTCGGGTTCAAGGGGGCTAAAAAACGCGACAAGATCCGTATCCGCTGTCATGCTGCAGTGCCGTTTGGCGGCACAGAAAAGGAAACGCAACGGCAAGATCAAGGTACCGATGAACCGCCACCGGCGCGTTCGGAAGAAATCCGCAGCGCGTTCAACACGCCCTTTTGGCCGCACGTCTTGGCGACAACCTCCGTCGGCCAGGAAGGACTGGATTTCCATAGCTGGTGCGACAGGCTCGGCCATTGGGATCTCTGCTCAAGCCCGGTCGATCTGGAGCAACGCGAGGGCCGGGTGCAACGCTTCGGCGGACTAACTGTACGACAGCCGCTTGCCCGGAAACTCGGTGAGCAAGCTCTAGCACAGGCCCGAGGCCGAACATCGTCGCCATGGGATATAATCGCTCGCAACGCGGACGAGGCCTTTGCGGATGACAAGACTGGCCTCAGCCCGTGGTGGACTATGCAAGGCGCGGACCTCAAGCGGCACCTGTTCGCGCTACCCCAAAGCCGCGACATTGATCGGTTCGCGAAGTTGAAGACGCAGCGGTTGCTCTACCGCCTCGCCTTGGGGCAACCGAATCAGGAAGATCTCGTCGAGTTGCTGACGCACGACGATGTGGAGACCACGCGATCATTGCAGGCGCTTACCCTCGATCTTTCTGCATTTTCGCGCACGAAGCGCGAGTAGGCGCTTGTTGCTCCACTCGCCGTGCCCGTGCATTTCCAGGGATGGCGCCGATCCGCAGCGCATGAAGCACACGCGTTAAGGGTCGTGTGGGCAGCCAGTTTTTGGCGCATTTTGCCGCCTAGCTAAAAGTATGTAACGTAGAAGAATAGAAGCTAAAAAAAGAATGATGCGAATTCGAGGCGAAGTGCGAAGGTGGCGGTATGGTGAAAAACATGACTAACGCCTTTTCGCCTTTGGCGAGCCGTATGCCGCGCGTCGTGCGCGAGCATGAGGTGCTGCGTGTTGCCGGATGGATACCGGGCGGCGATCCTGCCACCATTGGCAATACTGCGATCGGGGAAGTCCTCAGATGGGCACAGCGGCGCAGCGGCGGCCAGTTGCCGGCCGAGGCCTGGGAGCATAATTCCTTCGACTACCTTTCCGGCGGGCGGAACAGCAGCTGCGTGCGCCTCCAATCCGACGCATCCGATCTCTGGGCCATCCGCGCGGACGACCCTGATAAGGCCGTCGCCGAACGAATATGGACGACCGAGGTGGTCGTTGGTCAGTTGCCCGACCAGCCCGCAAAGTTCAGCGCCCGATTGCTCGTCAGTACGCCTGAAGCCGACTTGCAAATCGAACCGCACACGCCGGGTTTCATCCAGCAAGTCGTCGAGAATTGTAGGCTGATCAGCGGCAGCAAGCTGCTCTCTGTCGCGCCGGCGGTCCATGAGACTGAGGCAGATGCCGACGAACTGATCGACTATCTGATCGACCCGTCTCGGCAACTGCCCATCTTTGTCGTGACCTTGGGCGAGAACGGACAATTTAATCATCCGACGCTCGACACGGCGGCTCTGAGTCGCGCCGTGCTTGGCATCGGACATGTAGCCCTGCTCCACCCCGCGGCGACTTGGCGGCTGACCGAACGGTTCGGGAAGTTCAAATCGGTCTTCGGCGGCGCGGCGCGTGTCTATCTGCCCGGCTTTTCCGATGATGCCGACCCCTACATCCATCGCCTCGTTCTCGCCAATCAGCTTGAGACGGCCGAGGGCGCCGCCCGGGCAACTAGCTGGATGCGGCAGCTGGCCGCGCAGGAGAGCATCCTGCGAGGGAAGCTCGGTCGCGATGTGCTGCCCTTCGCGGCGATCCGAGATGCCAGCCTGCAACTGCGCCAACAAAACCTGCGGAACCAGGATGCCAGTGCAAGCGACCAGCTCGTCGCCGCAAACGACCGGATCGCTGCGCTTGAAACGCAAGTCGCTTCGCTCGGCTCGGAACAGGACTACTACATTTCGGAGTATGAGAAAGAGCGGGCACGAGCTGAACTCTCGGAATCTCAGGCGCAGAAATCCGCCTACCGCATTCAGCATCTGACAAACCAGATCAAGGCGAAGGGCGATGATCCCGATCAGGACATTGCCATTCCTGCAAGCTGGCAGGAGCTGCCCGCATGGTGTGATGAACAATTGGCAGGGCGACTGGTTCTGACACCGAACGCACATCGCGGGGCACGGAATCCGGTATTCACAGATGTCGAGACAGCAGCGCAATGTCTGCTGTGGCTGGCGTCGGAATGTAGGGACCAACGCATCAATGGTGGGGGTGGATCGATCAACAACGTGACGATCAAGGATGGCATCCAGAACGCCTCCTGTGGTGCGGACACCTACGAGTTCGACTGGAACGGCCGCAGGTTCTCAGCCGACTGGCACATCAAGAATGGTGGAAACACCCGCGACCCGTCGCGATGCCTTCGCATCTATTACTGCTTTGATCCACAGGCGCAGCAAATCATTGTGTCCGACATGCCTGCGCATCGCCGAACAGGTGCGACATGAGTGAGATCGGCATCACCGATGCTTGCGTGGAAAACTGACATTGCATTTGTCCAATCAGGATATGTCACCATAGTGTGAGTTTGCGACATTTATCGCGGTGGTGGCAGGCGGCGATCGGCGGCATTTTGGGTATTGCGCGGGAATCGCCAAGATGTTGTACGGGAGCCCCGAGCCGAAAGCACTCGCGATCTGGCACGGCTCGAACCTTGCCGAACCGGAAACGGATCGTAATCATATTTGACTAATAAGGTACATTTTACTGTCAGATATGACTTAGAGGTTGCGAGCTATTTCCATCTCACCGCCGACGAATGCAGCCTCGTAGTCCCGCGCCAGCGGGCCAGAGACGCCAACCTGCCTGAAGGCTTCCCGCCATCCGTCCGAAATGCGTTCCGCCATGTTCCGGATCGTCTCCCGTGCCTCGGCCTCGGGAATCTCGAAAAACTCGCAAGCTTCCAGAGCAAGTTTGACCGAGCGGTCATGGGCTCCCCCCTCAAGAATCGCCGTCTCGAGGTGCGGGTTGCGGTCCGGTGCGGGGTTCACGTCGAATACCGGCGACAAGCGCCACCGATCCGCCCCCACATAGAGAAAGCCGTGGTTCTTCAGGTGATCGTCCTTGTTGGACACGAGGATCGTGAAGATCAGACGCCGGTAGAGTTCCCGGAAATCGTCGGAAGGATCGGGTGAATAAGCCCGCATGAAATCGACGATCTCGGTATAGGAACCCAGCTCCGTTCCTGTCTTGCCGAGCGCAGTGCGCGCGGAGATGTAAGGAATCCGTGCAGCCCCACGCCGGTCGAACCGTTGGATCAGCGCAACCGGGAACGGCGTGTCCGCCAGTTCCAGCCGTGTGTCGGGCGTGCGGATACCGCAGGCCGCGGCCAGACGCAGCGTCGCGACCTCGACGCGCTCGATTGGCTGTTGATCGTGGACCGAGGTGAACTTCGCCAGCCACAGCACATCGCCGTCCCTGACATTGGCTTTGGGGCGAGCGCCGCCGGAGCCGCCGGCACCGGCCAGCGCCTGCATTTCCTCGGGCGATATTTCTTTGCCCTGCTCATAGGCTCGCGCGATCGCCGTGATGGCTGCGAGATCGACCAGACGCGGGACGGCGTCCACTGCCTTGCCGCGAATGACCTCACCCTTGTCATCCAGAAAGCGCAACGCACCTTGCCGGCAGGTATCATCGGAAAGCGTCAGATATTGGAATTCGTTGAGACCATTGCCATAGGCACGTTCGAGCAGCCTGCGTCCCCAGCTGTCCGGAGCCGCATCGGCGAAAACGCCCGCCAAAGCGTCGCGCATGTTGCCGGGCTGCCCCGAAGTGTGGAATGGGCCGGCCTCGAGAGGGAAATCGGGCTGTATGGCGAAGGCGCGCGGGTTTTCGATCCATTCGGCGTCATAGGCGAAGGTCGAGAATTGGCGTGGCCCGGCATGGGTGAAACGCAATTGGCCCACCGATGCGCGGCCTTCGCCAAGCGCGACATGGGCGACGAAATCGGCCATCAGAAGGAGGCCCCGTCAGGGTCCACAACGTCCTGCCGATCCTGCGTCTCCTCCGTATGAGCCTTCTGCTTTTTCAGCCTTGCCGCGAAGGAGCGGCCCCTGCGCGGTCCGTGCTCCGCTGCCAGCGCCAGCCCCAGATCGTCCTTGCGGATATCGACCAGGTCAGCGAGCCGCTCCAGAAGACCGAGCACAACGAGAACGTCGGCAAGCGTTCCGATGGCGACACCGGGATCACCCCGTTCAAGGCGCGCGATGGAACTTGGCGAGGTTCCCGCACGCACGGCGAGATCCGCCACGGCAATACCACGCCGCAGCCGCGCTTTGCGGATATCCTGGCCCAGCCGTTCCAGTGCTGGCTTCGCCTTAGGAGAACCCATCTCAATCATCCATATATGATGCAAAACGCTGATAAACCGATCATATATGACTAATTAGCTCCAAGGTCAAGAATTTCAGTCGGTGCCTCCAAGATCACCATCGCCTCGTTTTGGCGATCTGCGACAGGCGGGGCGCGAACTGATGCGCCGATATTCTCGATTTCCTTAGCCATTGGCGGTCAGTGCCTCGAGATAGGGCCGAATGACCGTGGCGACCGATCCTCGTGCAGCCTGGCTGGCAATCTCGCTTGGCGTCGTCTTGCGCTGGCGCAGCGCTTCCTGAAGACCTTCGATCGCCACGGACAGGCCAATCTTGTTCCGATACCGGAAGCAATCGGCAATCGTCTTTGCGACGCCGAAAACCTTCACAGGCACCCTCTCGATAGGGTGGGTCTCAACCCCCTCGGTCAGGAGACGATCTGTGAAACGTACCAGCCTAATGGGTGTGCCTTCGGGTTTCGGAGACCAGTCCTTCTGGCCCACGGCGAGCCAAACTTTCCTGGGCAGCTGATCGGTCAGCCCGTGGAACGCCAGGGCAGAAACGAGGCAAACGACGCCCTTGGGAATCCGTTTGGCCGTCTCTGCAAGACTATGGTGAACGTCGAGGGGCGCGTCGGAAAGTTGATAAAGTCCGCGCGCGAGTCGAAGCACCTCGCCGTCCCGTTCCATCCGGCTCATGGTGGCGGCCGTTACGCCCGCCTCGCGCAGCTCTGCCAGGCGCGAAATGCCGCGCGCGGTCAGCACGGTATGGGCAATCTGGCGTTGGGACATGGATGACGGCACGATACGGAACCTCGGAGAAAAGGACCTCTTATCCGAGGAATTGTATCAATCTGCGTGGATGAAGAAAGGTGCCAGGTAGAAGAGGCTGCCGCTCTACGAAACGCGTTCGCCTCAAACGGACCCCTGAGCCAACAGCGACGACTGCTCAACAGGTCACCTTGTACATCCGCACCGGGAGGGGAAAGCCTTCCCCTGCGCCCGAGCCCGCTGGTCTCGACCGACCCCTTCTGCAGGGCGGCTGCCCCGCAACGCCCCGCTGAGAGTGAGAGAGTGGACTTGTTTCCCGTGACGGGTTGAAGGTTGGAGAAGAGGTCTCCGGCGCCCGTCATGGAGATTGGTCCCATGAATATGCAGGTCCTCGATGCGCGCCGTGACACCAGCGGCGGTTACAAGGTCGATGTCGGCCGTGGCGAGCGGGTCGGCCGCGTCTCGTCAGAGTGGTTCTCGCGTCCGGCCGACGAGCGCTACCTGTCTCTGTCCGAGTTGGCCCGCACTGCCCGCGACCGCACCGAACGCAGCCGGACGCGGGTGGTGGAGAGTGCGCTCGTCCATGTCGAGGCGAACCGCAACGACCCGGAGCGGCTGGCCCTCATCCTGCCGGGCACGGATACGCCAGTCGCGCCGACGCACTGGTCCTTCGGACAACTCGCCAGCCTGGTCGGAGCGCCCGCAGCCTATCTGCGCCAGCTCCCGGCCGCCCTCGCTGGCATCAACCTGCAATATGGCCTGACCTCCAATCGGGCCGAGCAGATCAAGACGCTCGAAACCGATACTGGGCGTGTCGAACTGCGCGCCGTCACTGGCCCGGACTATGGCCGCATCTACGATCACGAACTGGTCGAGGCGGTGCAGCGCATTGCCGGCAACGGCACGGGCGACACCCGCTGGAAGGTGCCGGGCGTGCTCGACTGGTCGACCGGAATCTACAATCCGCGCGTCGACATCACCAAGGATACGACCACGCTCTATGCCTCCGACCGCGACGTCTTCCTGTTCCTGGTCGACGACCTGAATCCGATTGAGGCCGGCCGACTGCCGGACGGATCGCCCGACCTCTATTTCCGCGGCTTCTATTGCTGGAATTCCGAAGTCGGCGCCAAGACGCTCGGCATGGCGAGCTTCTATCTGCGCGCGGTCTGCCAGAATCGCAATTTGTGGGGCGTGGAGGATTTCGAGGAAATCACCATCCGCCACTCCAAATATGCGGCCAACCGCTTCGCGCATGAGGCAGCCCCGGCGCTGCTGAACTTCGCCAACTCCTCGCCCCTGCCGTTCGTCAACGGCATCAAGGCCGCCCGCGAGCGGATCGTCGCCAGAACGGACGAAGACCGCACCGACTTCCTGCGTCGGCGGGGCTTCTCCAAGGCCGAGACCGGCAAGATCATCGACAGGGTGCTGGCGGAGGAAGGCCGTCCTCCGGAGTCCATCTTCGATTTCGTGCAGGGCATCACTGCCGTCGCGCGCGACAAGCCGCATCAGGACGCCCGCCTCGACATGGAGGGTAAGGCCAAGAAGCTGCTCGATCGAGCTGCCTGATTTCCGCGAAGCCGGGGATGCGGTTGTCCGTGTCTCCGGCTTTGCGCTTCCGTGCCTTTCTGGTTTGCCGGTCCGTGGCGCTGCCCCCTTTAGAGGAAGAGGGCGGCGCTTCGCTCCGTGACGGGTTGGAGGTTGAGAGAGAATCTCTCGGCCGCCCGTCGCGGAGTAATCCCCGATGGCTACTGCTGTTCAGAAGATCATCCTGTCGTCCTCGCGCGACATCCCCTTCAACAAGCTGGTGCTCAGCCAGTCCAACGTCCGGCGGGTGAAGGCCGGCGTCTCGATCGAGGACCTGGCGGCCTCGATCGCCCGGCGCGGCCTGATCCAGAGCCTCAGCGTCTTCCCCGTCGTTGACGCCGAAGGCAACGAGACCGGCATGTTCGAGGTGCCCGCCGGCGGCCGCCGCTTCCGCGCACTCGAATTGCTGGTGAAGCAGAAGCGTCTCGCCAAGGTCGCACCCGTGCCCTGCGTGGTCCGCGATCGCGACGGCGTCATCCTTCCCGAGGAAGTGTCGCTCGCCGAGAACATCGAGCGCGCGCCGCTCCATCCGCTCGATCAATTCCGCGCCTTCCACGACATGCTGACCAAGGGCATGACCGAGGAGGAGATCGCCGCGGCGTTCTTCGTGCCCGTCAACGTGGTCAAGCAGCGGCTGCGCCTCGCGACCGTCTCACCGGTCCTCCACGACGTCTATGCCGACGACGGCATGACGCTGGAGCAGCTCATGGCCTTCACGGTCTCCCAAGACCACGAGCGTCAGACCCAGGTCTGGGACGCGATCAAGGACGCCTGGTCGAAGGAGCCCTATCAGATCCGGCGCATGCTGACCGAGACCACGGTGCGCGCGTCCGACAAGCGTGCCGTCTTCCTCGGCATCGAAGCCTATGAGGCGGCTGGCGGCACCGTCATGCGCGACCTCTTCCAGGCCGATGATGGCGGCTGGCTGCAGGACGTGGGGCTTCTCGATCGCCTCGTCGCCGACAAGCTGAAGGCCGAGGCTGAGGTGATCGCCGCCGAGGGCTGGAAGTGGATCGAGGTCGCGGTCAGCTTCCCCTACGACGCCGTTCGCGGCCTCCACGAAGTCTCCGGCACGCCGATCGATCTATCGGCGGAGGAACAGGCGACCATCAAGGCGCTCACCGCCGAGCAGGTCAGGCTCGAAGCGGAATATCAGGACGCCGACGAACTGCCCGACGAGGTCGACGAGCGTGTGGGCGAGATCGAGACGGCTCTGGCGGCGTTCGACGATCGCCCGGAGCACTTCGACCCGACCGACATCGCCATCGCCGGCGTGTTCGTCAGCATCGACGCCAACGGGTCGCTTTCGGTCGATCGCGGCTTCGTTCGGCCCGAGGATGTGCCTCAGGTCCGGACCGATGGTGAGGAAGGATCGGAGAAGGAGATCGAATCCGATGGCACCGCGAGCCCGTCGGTGCAGCGCGCCGTCATCACATCGGCGGCCAGCCTGTCGAACCGGAGGACGATGAGGACGACAGCATCAAGCCGTTGCCCGAACGCCTTGTGATCGAGCTGACCGCCTACCGCACCCTCGCGTTGCGCAACGCGGTGGCGGAGAATCCGCACATCGCCATGACGGCGCTTCTCCACAAGCTAGTCTCGGACAACTTCATGACCCGCATGTACACGGGCGCCATGGAAGCGGGGGTGAAACACATCTTCTTCCCGGTTCAGGACGAGACTCTGAAGGACAGCCCCTCCGCGCGGGCTGTGCAGGAGCGTCACGACGCCTGGGCCGCCGACATCCCGAAGGACGACGACGCCCTCTGGGACTGGCTCGCTGGTCTCGACGATGCCAGCCGCATGGCGCTACTGGCGCATTGCGTCAGCTATGGGGTCAACGCGCTCTATGAGCGGCCGAACCCGCACAGTGCGGGCGGCATGTCGCAGCATACGCTCGATATGAGGCTCGCGCAGGCCGACCGGCTGACGCGGGCGACCGGGCTCGACTTGGTCGAAGCCGGCTGGCGTCCGACCTTCGGGAACTACCTCAACCGTGTCACCAAGCCGCGCATCCTCGAAGCCGTCCGCGAAGGCGCCGGCGAACGGGCAGCACAGCTCATCGACCATATGAAAAAGGGCGACATGGCCAAGGAGGCCGAGCGTCTCCTGGCCGACAGCGGCTGGCTGCCCGAGCCGCTTCGACTTGCCGGTGTCGACGGTGATCCGGCACCGGACGCGGACGGCGATGGCAAAACCGAGGGCGCCGAGCTGCCCGACTTCCTCAGCGCCGACGAAGAAACGGAATCGCCGGCCGATGGCGAAGGCGACGAGCGTCACCTCATCGCCGCCGAATGAGCGGCTCGCGGGGCGGCTTCGGCCGCTCCGCACCTTCCAATTCCAACTACTCCGAGCCCGGCCCTGCTCCGGGCTCTTTTCGTTTCAGGAGCCTGATATGGCCGAATATCTCACCCGCTTCTCCTGCCTGCTCGACGTCGGCTCGGTCGCCAATGTCGCGCGGGCGTTCGACATCTACACCGCGCTGATGGCCGAGAACGGTCGCGAGGACCCGCCCGCCGAGCCATTCCTGCTCTCGCTCACGCCCGAGCATGGCGCGACACGCCTCTGGCTTCGCGACCCCGGCACCGCCGATCCGCAATTGCTGGTCACCTTCGTCACCCGTTGCGCGGAGACATTCGCCCTCACCGGCACCTGGGGCTTTCAGTGGGCCGGCGTCGCCTCGGACCCTGTCATCGACGGCTTCTCCGGCGGCGCCCATCTGCTCGATCTCTCCACCGGCCGCACGATCGAGTGGATCAGCACCGGCCGGTGGCTAGCTGAGGGAGCTGTGCGATGATTCCCGACCATGCGCGCGCCCGGCCTCACGGTCGGGCGCTTTTTTATGTCAGCGGACGAGAGGAAGAGGACGGCCGGGACGGATCGAGTCCGGGCGGTCGAGAGAGAGCGCCGCCGGGCTTGTCCCTTCCGCTCTCCCGAGGTCCCCCCATGAACATTCTGTCTCCCGTGGCCCTTCCGGCCGCGCCCGTCACCCGTGCGTCCCCGATCCTCGCCGTGGCGCAGCAGCTTCTCGATTATCTCGAACGCGGCCAGCGCATCGACGCCGCGCTCCTCCGTGCAGCGATGGAAGCGGCCTTCCGCGCATCCGACACCAGCGGCGCCTGGGACTGGAAGGCGGCCTATGAGGCCTGCGAGGTCGCGACAGTCCTCTTCCTGCGCAAATACGGAAAGGCACTTTTCCGTAAGGCCGCATCTCCGGCTGCACGTCTTTCCGCTCTTGGGAAGATCGCCGGGCTCCTGCCGACGCATACGCGGCGCTCGGAAGAATCGCAGGCGCTCCAGCAGTTCTCGACGCCGGCGCCGCTCGGCCTCGCCGCAGTGGTGGCCGCCTCCATTGCCGCTGGCGCCATCGTGCTGGAGCCCTCGGCTGGCACCGGCCTGCTCGCCGTCCTGGCCGAGATTTCAGGCGGAACGCTCCTCCTCAACGAACTGGCCGAGACCCGAGCCGATCTGCTCGCTGCGCTGTTTCCGGCCATTGCCGTCACCCGCTTCGACGCGGCCCAGATCGACGATCATCTCGCGCTGGGTGCCACCCCGTCAGTGGTGCTGATGAACCCGCCGTTCTCCGCGATGGCTAACGTCTCCGGCCGAGTGGCCGACGCCGCCTACCGCCACATCGCTTCAGCGCTGGCCCGGCTTGCCGGTGGCGGGCGGCTGGTAGCGATTACCGGTGCCAACTTCAGCCCCGAGCATCCGGCTTGGGCAGCGGCCTTCGTCCGGCTTCAGGAGCGTGGCCGCATCGTCTTCACCGCGGCCGTCGACGGCTCAGTTTATGCCAAGCACGGCACGACCATCGACACGAGGCTGACGGTCATTGACAAGCTGCCGGCCGACGATCGGGCGGCGTTTCCCGCTTCGCCCGGCATCGCGCCGGACATCGAAACGCTGCTCGGCTGGATTGAGACGCAGGTTCCGCCGCGTCCAACTGCCACCCTCCCGTCAGTGACAACCTCGGCGTCCGCCGCGACGCCCCCCACCGTTCGCGGATACCTCGCGGGTACCGCTGCTGTACGTCCCGCCACGCCCGCGTCCATTGAGCCCGAAGGCGTCGAACTCGCCTATGAAACCGTGGACTGGACGCCCGCCGAAAACGGCCGGATCAGCGGCTCTCCGATGACAAAGGCGACATCGAGCCGCCCTCGCGATACGCCCGCGAGGGTGTCATCGAACGAAGCTTCCTCCACTCGGATCTTCACCTTCGGAATTTTCGTCGATAGGTTCTCAGGAGTTCCGGCAAGGGGCCTTGAGTAAGCGTTCCCATCAGGCCGATCCGCAAGTGCCCGTGTTGCCCGGTGTGGGACGACGCTAGTTCCTTGACCGCCCTGTGGAGATGTTCCGCTCCAACACGCGCTTCCTGAAGGAAATGGCTACCAATGGGAGTCAAGACCACCCCAGTACGGCGGCGCTCGAACAGAGCGACGCCGAGCCGCCGCTCGAGAAGCTGTACTCGGCGTGTGAGCGTAGACTGGTTGACCCCGATGGATAGTGCCGCGCGACGGAACGATCCGTGCTCCGCGGCAAGATGAGCATAACGAAGGTATCGCAGGTCAAGCGAGAGATCGGGCACTCTCGGCCCTCCGCTCCGACCTCCGCATGGTCGGCGTGAGCTTGCAGTTCATCCGACGCGATCGCCAGCCTGGGCCGCAGGTAGCCATCCAAAACCAACCTGCCGGTGAGATCCATCTATCCCCAAACCTCCTTCGGAAGCTCTCTTCCATTCCTCTAAACTCCGCATTATAACCTTTATAAGCCATTGTGTGCGACTGATTCCCTTATATAGGGAATTTAGAGGAACTTAAAGCCTACCAGAGGTAACAAAAATGTCGGAAGAGTTCTATACGGTCGAGTTCGCCGCGGAGCAGTTGAAGCTGCATCCAAAGACCGTCCTCAAATTCATTCGTCAGGGTCAATTGCGTGCCACCAAGGTTGGTCGCCAGTATCGCATCTTGCGCTCAGACCTTGCCGCCTTGGTTGGTGATCATCGTGCGGCTCGGGGCGCGTTGCGCGAGGTTAGGTCGACCACGATCGTCGATATCTCCAACGCGGATGCCGAGTTCGCACGGAGGATGGCGGCACTTCTGACAGGCGCCCGCAAGGCAAACGGCCGGTCTGCCGAGCCCATGAGCGTGGACGTCACACACGATCCGGCGAACAAGCAGGTCAAGATCATCATCGTCGCCCGGCCATCGGATGCTGCCGAACTCCTGCAACTCTCCGAAGTCCTGCTGGAAGGCCGTACATGAGTTCCGCCTTCCGAACACCAGAAGGCGCGAAGGCGGTCCGCGAGAGCTATGAGCAGCTTCTGGAGCATTGGCCGTCGCCAAGCCGTCGCCATCTTGTGCCGACCTCAGCGGGTGAGACATTTGTGATTGAAAGCGGCCCGCTCGATGCACCAGCCGTCGTCCTGTTGCATGGCACTGCTGCGAATTCCGCCATGTGGCTGAGCGACGTTGCCGCGTGGACCCAGCGATTCCGCGTGTTTGCTGTCGACATCATCGGCGATGCTGGTCTCAGCGCCTTTAACCGCCCAGCGCTCGATACCGACGCGCATGCGCGATGGCTAGACGAGGTTCTCTCAGCTCTTTCGATCCAGCGCACGTCGCTTGTCGGCATCTCCATGGGCGGCTGGCTCTCGCTCGACTACGCGACGCGCCGTCCTGAGCGCGTGCAGAAGCTCGCCGTCATCAACCCCGCCGGCGTCGGCGAGCCTCGGAACGTGCTCATCTGGGCGCTGCCGCTCTTGATGCTTGGCCGGTGGGGCCGCCGCAAGATGATTGAGCGGATCGCCGGCGCTCCGAGCGGTGCGCCGTCCCCGGATCAAGCGGCAGTGGCTACTTTCCTAGAACTGATCTTCAGCCACTTCCGGCCGCGCACAGCGGCGCTCCCCCGGTTCGACGATGCCGCATTGGATCGGCTATCTATGCCTGTCCTGGCGATCATCGGAGGTAGGGACGTCTTTATCGACGCGCCCGGCACCCGCGCGCGTCTCGAGGCGCATGTTCATGACCTGACGATGTCGTTCCTTCCAGACGCCCATCACTTCGTACCCGGTCAGACTTCGAAGATCGAAGCATTCCTGGCGGCCAAACCGACAGCGTCAGCATAGGAGCGTCGCTTTGAAGGAGAAGATCGATATCAACCTCGTCAAAGCCCTTCGGAAGCGCACCGCAGCCGGAGTGGTGAGTTGCAGAGACGCGCTGATCGACACCGGTGGCGACCTCGATTCGGCAGTGAAACTCCTGCATGAACGGCATCTCTTGCCCGCCGCCATTGAGCGCCGACCTACGGCCGAGGGGCTGATCGCCTTCCTCGTCGATGGCCGTTGCGGCGTCATCGTTGAGCTCGCTGCAGAGACAGACTTCACTGCCGTCAATCCGCTTTTTCAACAAGCAGCGCAAGCTATCGCGCGTACCACGTTCACGGTGGGAGGCGAATTGGCCAATACGCTCGCAGCGCCGTCGCCCGATGGTCAGGGAGACATCGCAGGCTATGTGCGACGACTGGCTGCAACGTTCGGCGAGAACATTCATGTCCGGAGGGCAAGCATCCTCAGGACCGAGAATGGGTTGATCGGCGCATACGCGCACAATCCGCCGGTGCCGGGCCTTGCGAGAATGGTGGCGCTAGTGGCAATCAGCGGACAGGCCCCCGGTTTGTCTGGCAATTTAGTTGCCAAGAAGCTGGCCATGCACGTCGTCGGCGCCGCGCCGCTGTGGTCGAACGTCGATCATGTTCCGCCGTCGGTTCGCGATCAGAAGCGGTTGAGAATCGACGACGACCGTGAGCATAGCCCAGACGAACGCGACGTCAGTTCCGCCATCGAGGCACGGCTGGAGCGGTTCTACGATCAGACCGTCCTTCCTCGACAACGCTACCTGCTCGACCCCTCGATGACCGTTGCCGAGTTTCTGGCTGCCGAGGCCGGGTCTGATGCTCACATCGAGGGTTTCGTCTGTTTCCGCATCGGAGAGGACGCCGCGCACGACGCGCGTGTTGCCGAAGCTGCGGAGTTCGAATGGACCTTCGGCAACGATTGGTCTGACGAGCGCCCTTCGAAACTGACCGCCATCGGCAATGAGCGGGTCTTTGAGATCTCGCCTCATGGACCGAAGCTGCGGGACGATCGTGACGCCGTCGATCTTATCAATGCGGCATGGTCGGGCGGAGCGACCATCATCGCCCTTCCTGTGGAGCGTCTGTCGACGGATTTCTTCCCTCTCAGCACAAGGAAGGCCGGGACGATACTGCAGAAGTTCTCGAACTTCGGCACACGCGTTGCCATTGTCGGCGACATTTCCTCCGAACTCAGTGCGAGTTCGGCGCTACGCGACTTCGTCTATGAATCCAACCACCGCGGTCAGGTCGTGTTCGTTCTCGACCTGACCGCGTTGATGCAAGGATTGCGGAAATCACAGCACGACAACGGGGATACCGCATGAAAAGCTAAGCGTCGCGATCATCGGCCGAACGCTGGCAGCCAACAAGCTTTTGAAGGACCGAGAAGATCGCCAATCGCCTTTAGGTAGCCTTCCAACGCAGCACGCCCAGTCTCAGACAGGTGAAAACTTGTAGCAGCCGACGGAAACCCGCCGATGTGTACGCTACAGCCCGAAAATGCCGCACGGCATTTCGAGGGGGCTTCCAGTACCGATATCTATCGCTTTCAATCGCCTTAGAGAAGGAGATTGAAAATGCGAAAGACCGAAACTACCCAAATCAGGCGAACAATCCGGCGCCACCAGTGACGCGAGATGGTGCCGATGGCTGACAGCACGATTTATGAAATGGAGCAACGTGGCGAGTTCCCCCGTCGGTTCGCGCTCTCGCCACGGTGTATTGTTTGGGACCTGGCCGAGGTCGAGGCTTGGCTGATGGTAAGGCGGGCTGCCCCGATCCGTCGAGCACAGCACCCTGACGTCACCAAGCGGAAAACCCGCCCGGTCAAAGAGCGGGATCAAGCTCCATCAAGGGCATAGCTGGCGGCAGAAGCGTTGGGGCGTGCTTCCGACCGTCGATCCAAGCGTCCACGGTATCTGCCCACTGCTGCATCATATGCCGGCGCTGCACCTCATACTCGGCCTTGTTGTAAACGCCGCGCGATGAACGCCCGTCCTCGTGCGCCAGGCACTTTTCGATCCAGTCGCTGTTAAAGCCCAGCTCATTTAGCAGCGTCGAGCCCGTCCGCCGCAGATCATGGACCGTGAAAGGCTCCAGCGGCAGCCCCTCCTTCTTGGCCTGTTCGACGACGGCATAGGTGACCCGATTGAAGGTCGCGCGCGACATCGGCGCGTCCGCGTCGTACCGGGACGGCAACAGATATCGGGAGTTGCCGGAGCAGGTCTTGAGCGCGATCATGATGTCCAACGTCTGTCGGCACAGGTAGACGTTGTGCGGTTTCGACCGCTTCATGCGCTCCTTCGGGATCGTCCAGACGGCGTTGTCGAAATCGATCTCGTCCCACACCGCATCCTGCAACTCACTTTTCCGGACCATGGTGAGGAGGAAAAGTTTCATGCCGAGGCGGATTGTCGGTAGCGTCGCGACATGCTCGAGCTGTTTGAACATGATGCGGATCTCGGCGGGTGAAAGCGCGCGATCCTTCGGCGTAAAGGTGGCGATCGAGGCCGGCCCAACGTCATCGGCCGGATTGGCGACCTTCTCGCCATGCAGAATGGCATAACCGTAGATCTGCTTGAGGATATCCCTAACGTGGATGGCGGTCGCAGGCGCACCCCGCTCGACGATCTTGCCGCAATGGGCGCGCAGGTCATCAGGTGTGATCTCTGTCAGAAGTCGGTTCCGCCAGACGGGCATGAGTTCGCGTTCGAAGATGGAGCGGCGCATCGCGCGGGTGCTGTCGGCCATGGTCGCGTTGGTCAGCCATTTCTCGCCGAACTGGCCGAAGCTCTTTGCTTCCTTGATCCGGCGCTTCTCCCGCTGCTTCTCGATGGCGGGGGACCGCCCCTCGGCAATCGCCCGGCGCGCATCAATGCATAGCTCTCGAGCCCTGGCGAGCGATATCCCGTCGCGGGCATACCTACCAAGATAGACGGTCTCCCGTCTGCCATTTAGCCGATAGTCGAGCCTGAACGAGATGGCGCCCGAGGGTGCGACGCGCACATACATGCCGTCACGATCAGTCACCTTGTACATTTTTGCTTTTGGTTTCAAGCCCTTGAGTGCTGCATCGGTCAACATTTCGGGCCTCCTCGCGGAAAAGTACCGTCACGCGGTTTTTGGAGGCCAATGTCGTCGAAAACGCTTATATTTCAGCGTATTAGTTCGAAAAAAGTACCGTCACGAGCCTCGTTCCTCCTGACGGTACTTTCGTTTTTGCGATTGAGCAATGGGGGCGAGGCCCGTCAGGCGGGCCGCCGGACGTGATCTATGCCTACCGATAGATGTCGATAGGTACGGAAGGGATTTATTTTTATTTTCAGTTAGTTAGATCGAAGTGCAGCGTAAATTCGGCGGCGTTTGGATAGGCCAGAATCATTCCCACTCGATCGTGCCCGGCGGCTTCGACGTCACATCGTAGACCACACGGTTGATGCCGCGGACTTCGTTGATGATGCGAGTGGCCGCACGTCCGAGGAATTCCATGTCGTAGTGGTAGAAATCGGCGGTCATGCCGTCGACCGAGGTGACGGCGCGGAGCGCGCAGACAAATTCGTAGGTGCGGCCATCCCCCATCACGCCAACGGTCTGGACCGGCAGGAGCACGGCAAAGGCCTGCCAGATCGCGTCGTAGAGGCCAGCCTTGCGGATTTCGTCGAGGTAGATGGCGTCGGCTTCGCGCAGGATGTCGAGCTTTTCGCGCGTCACGCCGCCCGGGCAGCGGATGGCAAGGCCTGGACCCGGGAAGGGGTGGCGGCCGATGAACGAATCCGGCAGGCCAAGCTCCTTGCCGAGCACGCGGACTTCGTCCTTGAAGAGTTCGCGCAAGGGCTCGACAAGCTGCATCTTCATGCGCTCGGGCAACCCGCCGACATTGTGGTGGCTCTTGATCGTCACCGAAGGACCGCCGGTAAAGGAGACGCTTTCGATCACGTCGGGGTAGAGTGTGCCCTGGCCGAGGAAGTCCGCACCGCCGAGCTTTTTCGCTTCTTCGTCGAAGGTCTCGATGAACAGGCGGCCGATGATCTTGCGCTTGGTTTCCGGGTCGCTGACACCTTCCAGCTCGCCGACGAACTTGTCGACGGCATCCACATGGATGAGGTGCAGGTTGTAGTGTTCCTTGAACATGGCAACGACATCCGCCGCCTCGTTCTTGCGCATCAGGCCGTGGTCGACGAGGATGCAGGTCAGCTGGTCGCCGACGGCCTCGTGGATCAGCAGCGCTGCAACCGACGAGTCGACGCCGCCCGAGAGCGCGCAGATGACGCGCTTGTCGCCGACCTGGGCGCGGATCTGCTCGACCGCCTTCTGGCGATAGGCATGCATGGTCCAGTCGCCCTTTAGGCCGGCGATGTTCTGCACAAAGTTCTGGATGAGCTTCGCGCCGTCAGGCGTATGCACGACCTCAGGATGGAACTGCACGGCGTAATACTTGCGCGATTCGTCCGCGATGAAGGCGAAGGGCGCGTTGGACGATGTCGCGAGCACCTTGAAGCCTGGCGGGATCGCGGTGACGCGGTCGCCATGGCTCATCCAGACCTGGTGGCGAGAGCCGACGGACCAGAGGCCATCGAAGAGGTCGCAATCCTGTTCGACCTCGAGGAAGGCGCGGCCGAATTCGCGGTGATGGCCGCCTTCGACCTTGCCGCCGAGCTGGGCGCACATGGTCTGCTGGCCATAGCAGATGCCGAAGATCGGAAGGCCGCTGTCGAACAGCACCTGCGGTGCGCGGGGGCTTCCTACGTCCAGCGTGGAAGCGGGGCTTCCCGACAGGATGATCGCCTTGGGCTTCAGCCGGTGGAAGCCGTCTTCGGCGGACTGGAAGGGGACGATTTCGCAATAGACGCCGGATTCACGAACGCGGCGGGCGATCAGCTGCGTTACCTGGCTGCCGAAATCGACGATGAGAACACTGTCGGGATGTGCTGTCTGGGTCATGGCGAGCCTTTAAAGAAATCGCGGCCATCTTTCAATGGCAGATTGCCCAGAGGACCGCGAATTTTTGTGCGCCTGCTCAGAACCAGAAGACGCCGTCTTCCAGCGCCGTCTGCAAGCCGTCGACGGCGAGTGCCAGCTTCTTGTCGATGAGATGCAGATACTGCGTCCAGTCGTCAATGTGATTGACGTCGTGGCGGCCGTCGGAAATGCCGCGCAGCCCGATCAGCGGGATGCCGAAACTCTGGCAGGCGCGCAAGATCGCGAAAGTCTCCATGTCGACCATCTGGCCCTCGATCGACTGGTAGGCGGCACCCGAGACGACATTCGCCCCGGTGGACAGCGTGGCGGCCGGAATGCCGGGGATCCTGAGCGGCAGCTCGACGGCAACCGGGAGATCGAGGAAGGGTGTCTTGCCCTTCTCGAAGCCGAAGGCCGAGGCATCCATGTCGCGATAGGATATAGCGGAAACCTGGTAGATCTCTGCCTGTTCGAGTGAGGCGGATCCGGCCGAGCCCAGCGACACGACGAGATCCGGCAGATCGTCGTGGCTAGAGAGGCGGGTAAGTTCTCTGGTCAGCACCACGGCGGCCTCCACCGGTCCGACGCCGGTCATCAGCGGCGAGATGCGGGTGCGCAGAAAAACGCCGTATTCGGCGTCCGCCGCCATGACGAACAGCACTGTCTTTCCGGCGATCGGCTTCATCTCATAGGTCATCCGGAAATCCCCTCCCGCCCGCGGATCACCATCATCGTGCTGGTCATGGAGGCAATCAGCTTGGCCGGCCCCTCGGTCAGCGCATAACCGCGACCGTCGGCGACAATGATATTGGATCCGGGCTTGGTGATTTCGCCGCGAAACAGAAAGCGCTCGCCGCGCCCCGGCGACATCAGGTTCACCTTGAACTCGATGGTGAGCAGCGAGATCTCGGGCGTGGTCACCGTGTAGGCCGCATAGCTGCAGGCGGTGTCGAGGGCAGCAGAGATTACACCTGCATGCAGAAAGCCATGTTGCTGGGTGAGTTTGGGGTCATAGGCGAGTTCAATCTCGACCACACCGGGGCTGACGCGCGACAGAGAGGCGCCCAGAGTCTCCATCGCCCCCTGGCGCGCAAAGCTCTGCCGAATGCGCGTTTCGACTGCGTCCTGATCGTAGTCCACCATGCCTCATGTCCCTTTTCGGCGGCGAAAGTGGCATGCGCATGTGAGGCAGGCAAGCCGGTTCAGCGATTAATCAGTTGAGCCAGGCAATCGACAGATTGAGCACGGTCGCAAACGCGACCCAGGCGAGATAGGGGATGAAGAGCAGCGCCGAGATCCGGTCGATCGACCTGGCCTTCGCCATGAACGCGATGATCGTCAGCAGCATGCCGGCGATGACCGCGAGCGCCAATTCCGGGTTCTCCAGGCCGAAAAAGGCTGGCGACCACATCAGGTTGAGGGCCATCTGGGCAAACCAGAGCTGCATGGCTGCCGATTTCGGGGCGCGCTGCCAGATACGCGCGCCGGCGATGCCGATCAGCACGTAGAGCGTCGTCCAGACCGGGCCGAAGAGCCACGATGGCGGGTTGAAGCCCGGCTTGTTCAGGGATTGGTACCAGTCGCCCGGCGCATTGGTGAGGCCAGCGAGGAGGCCAGCGCCGACGACGAAGCCGATGAAGAGAAAGTAGCTCAGGATCTTGGACATAAACCGCATCTAGGGCGCCTCCCTGGGTTCTGCCAGCCTTCAGAGACGGATGATGTGCTGATCCCAGGCAACCTTGCTGTGCTGGTCGAGAAAATCGCCGCGATAGGACGAGACGGCAAAACCTGTGCGGGAGGGGGCAATGCCCGCAGCATCCGGCAACACCGTCTCGGAAAGAAGCCGCCCGTCTCGGCCATCCAGCACGGCCCAGAGCCCGCTTTTCGGCGAGGCGATGCCCACGCGGCCCTCGGTGCGGTTGACGGCGATCGCGCCGACGTAATTGCCCAGCCGATCGGTCGTCTCGTCAGGCAGATGTACATAGGAGACGGCTACGCCCTTGGCGAAATGCCCGACCAAAGGCGGACGATCGGTGCGCGGCCCCTCATATTGGCAGGCGAACCATACCCGCCCATCGGCGGCGACATCGAGATGCCGGGTGGAAAGCTGCCTGAGTTCCGGCGGCAGCACATGCTTCTCGAGCAGCGTACCCGTGCGGGCATCGGCCAGGACCAGCGAGGGTTCCATGTGGTCGAGATTGAGTTTGGTCCGGCCGAAATCGGGATGTGTCTCGATCCCGCCATTGGCAATCACGAGAAGCCCGTCTTCTGTGACGGTGATGTCATGAGTGCCGATACCGTGAGCCGGGACTTCGCCCACGCGCTCGAACCCGGAAAGACAGTCGTAGATCCCGATCATCCCGGCATTGGCATCGAAGTTGTTTTCGCTCGCGTAGAAGAGCTTGCCGTCGGGTGAAAAGGCGCCGTGGCCGAAATAATGCCGCCCCTCTGGCGCGGCAATGATGCGCGGCTCTACATGGTTCTTGGCGTCGAAGACCACGGCAAATGTGCCCGGCCTTCGTGCAAAAGCGACAGACAGGCCGTTTGCGACACTGTGGCAGAGACCGTGGATTCGGCCCGGCAGCGCGATCTCGGCGATCAGGCTGCCAGCCTCGCTGACGAGCCCGATGGCAAATTTTCCGTCGGAGCGTTTGATGCCGCTGGCATAGACCGCGTCGGCTCGCTCCAGCGCAAAGGCCGAACGGGGGCCAAGGCCTGCCACGAAGGCAAGGCCTGCGGAGCGCAGGAAGGCCCGACGATCGATGAGCGGCGTTGAAATCATCTCAGTCGCCGTCGGAGAAAGAAAAGCCGGCCGCAAGCCCGATGCCGCCGCCGAGATCATTGTTGAGCCTGAGGATCAGGTCGCGGCTGTTGAGCAGCAGGAAATCAAGCTTGGCGATCTGCGCCGGGTCCTCGAAGACCTGGGCCACGTCCGGCTTGATGTCGGCCGAAACCCGCGACAGGGAGCGGGCAACGAAATCCGTCGACGAGACGACCGAGCGATTATCTTCAGCCAGCAGGTCCACCATGCCCGACGTGTCAAGCAGGTCGCGCAAACCCTCGATATTGGCCGTGATCGAGCGGAAGGTATTGCCTGAGCGCCAGTAGATCGCCTGACGCGGCAGGGCCTTCTTTGGGTCACCCTTGTAGAATTGCTCGATGCGCTGGTCGCGGATCGTCTCGGCGGCATGGACGAGCACACCGAGCAGTTCCTTGGCGGCTTCCGCCTCGTCGCGGTAGAGCGGATTGGCAGGTCCCGGGGTCTTCCACGCGGCCTGGACACCATCGGGCGCATCCCAGGCGGCGGTCAGTTCTGCGCCGAGACGTTTGAGGTTGGCGGATATCGCGGTGCCGTACTGGCAGCGGTAAGCACCTTCAGCTGTTGCGAGGCTGCCAGAGCCCGTGCCGAACAGCACGAATTCCAGGGCGCCAAGCCCCTGCATGGCGACACTCTTGCCCTTCAGGGTCTCGACAGAGGTGACGCTTGGATCCGGTTTGGCGAGGGCCGCCTGAACCTGCTTGAGGCCCGTTCCCTTGCGATCGGGGAAAAACAGGATTCGTTCGAAGCGATTCCCCTCGATAACAGGCCCGACGCGCACGATCTCGACGCGGGACCAGGCTTCGACGACATGGCCGAACGTGGACTGGGCCTCTTTCAGGCTTTCAGCCGAGGGAGAGCCGCAGAGTGTCGTCATGGCCGTCTGCATCGCGCCAGCCCGATCGGTGAACCGCCGGTAGCCCGGCCGGATGAATTCGTCGACCGCACGTGCCATGACAACAGGCACCTTGGCGGCGTCGAGCGCGCCGACGGTCGGAGCCGTATCCTGCGCGAGCACAGGCAGGGGCAGGGGCAGAAGAATGGCGGAGAGAAGGGCGAGGCGCGTGAATACCCGCATCAGAGAGACTCCAGAAACGTGATCAGGGCCTTGCGGTCCTTGGGTTCGGCGGTGGCAAAAGCATTGCGGGCAGCTTCGGCTTCTCCACCATGCCAGAGAATGGCCTCGGTCAGATTGCGCGCCCGCCCGTCATGCAGGAAAAAGCTGTGGCCACTCACCACCTGCGTGAGACCGATACCCCAGAGCGGCGGCGTGCGCCACTCCTGGCCGGTCGCATCTCCGACGGGCTGGTTGTCGGCGAGGCCCTCGCCCATGTCGTGCAGCAGGAAGTCGGAATAGGGCCAGATCAGCTGAAAGGCCTGCGCCTTGTTCTCGGCCTTCCGGCTCGTCACGAATTTCGGTCGATGACAGGCAATGCAACCGCTTTGGTAGAAAACCTGCTTGCCGCGCAGGACTGTTGCATCGTTCACGTCGCGCCGCTTCGGCAGGGCCAGGTTCCTAGCGTAGAAGGTCACGAGGTCCAGCACCGGGTCCGGCGCTTCCGAATTGCCCAGCCGCGGCTGAACACCGGTCGCCGCCTCGAAACAGGCCGTCTGCCTGTCTGCGCAGTCGCCGTAATGGCGCGGATCGTCAGGCGTCGAAATGCCGAGGTCTCCGGCAAAGGCGCTCGAACTCTGGTCGCGCACCGAAGCTTTCTGCGCCTTCCAGCCGAAGCGACCGAGCCTGATTTCGCCGGTGCGGTGATCGCGGGCGCGGGCCGCACGTCCGGAAATCCCGTCGCCGTCAACATCGTCCGGGTCGGCGTGCGCCCGAATATCCTCTTCGGGGATGGCCTCGATCAGCCCGAGCCCGATCATCGGATTGGCGATGCGTGGTGAAAGTGTGGTGCTCGGGTCGAGCGGTCCGTAATTGAGGTCGCTGGCGGAATAGCTGGGCCGGCGAAGCATCACGGTCTCGCCGCCGGCAAGCGTTACCGCCTCCTCGACATAAGTCACCACCATGCGCCCCTCGGCCGCCATGCCGGGGATTGCCTGATCCTGCAACTGGCCGCCATAGACGGGGTCGGGAAGCGAGGCCATGTCGAGACGGTCGAGCCTTGCCTGTTCCTCGGCCGTGGCAGCGGGCCGCGCAAGCCGGAAGAACATCGAGGTATGATCGCGGTCGCCTTCCGGCGGATGGCCTCGTCCGTCCTTCAGATGACAGCTTTGGCAGGCCCGCGCATTGAACAGGGGACCCAGGCCATCGGAGGCTTGAGTGGAAGAGGGGGAGGAGACCCAGAGTTTGCGGAACAGCGCATTCCCGAGCTTGAAGTCTTCTTCCTCCGCAAAGGTGATGTTGGCGGAAAAATCGGAGAAGGAATCGGCGTTGACGCCGCGTGGAGACGTTCCCGCCCCCCCTTGCATCAGTTCGAAGCGCTCGGCCTTGCCGAAGTCGTCTGTGGGGCGCGTGACGGCGACCACACGGGCCCGGTCCTTGGGCGTCAGATCCGCGCGTTCGCCGAGTTCCCCGGCGAGTGCCGCAGGCATCGGGAAAGCTGCCGTGACGAGAAGGCCGAGACCGGCGAGAAGGACCTTGCGAACTGTCATTGTGAAGATCGGGCCGCACCGGTGAGGGGCGGCCCGCCTTTGCTGCTTACTGGAAGACGGCCTCAGGACTATCAAGGCTGTCGGAACCTTCAAGCTCGATCGTGCCAAGCTCCAGCGACGCAATGACGCGCTGGATGGTCTGGGTCTGGTCGATCAGACCGTCGATCGCGGCCTGGACGGTGGCATTGCCCTCCGCATTGCCTTCGCCGATCATCTGGTCATAGGCTTCCTTGGTTTCGGCGCGCTCGGCCATGGCATTCATGGCAGCCAGCGTCTTGTCGAGCTTGGCCTTCATTTCCGCGTCGAGTGCCTGATCCTTGGCAGCGACGAGCTCGGACAGCGACGGACCGGTCAGCTTGGTGCCATCGACGCGCGTATATTCGCCGGTATAGGCGGATGCGATGCCGATCGCGTCGTTCAGGTGCGAGGCATGCGTATTGTCGGAGAAGCAGTCATGCTCCTCTTCCGGATCATGCAGCAGCACGCCGAGTTTCATGCGCTCGCCGGCGAGTTCGCCGTAGGAAAGCGAGCCCATGCCGGTAAGGATCGTGGAAATGCCCTTCTGCGCATCGGCAAGAACGGCCTTCGTCGCTTCGCCTTCGGGCGCCCAGGCGGCGACCATTTCTTCGAGGTCCTGCACCAGCAGCGTGGAGGCGGCCTTCAGATAGGCGGCGCGGCGGTCGCAATTGCCATTGGTGCAATTGGCCGTGTCATAATCGGTATGGGAGCGGCTGCCGGCGCCCGGGCCCGTGCCGTTCAGGTCCTGGCCCCAGAGGAGGAACTCGATGGCATGATAGCCGGTCGCGACATTGGCTTCGACTTCACCCGCCTCGTGAAGGGTCTCGCCCAGGAAATCCGGCGTGATGCTGGAAGCATCGACGTCTTCGCCGTTGATCTTGATCTTCGGATTGGCGATGACATTGGCCACATAGAGCGCGTTGCCATCGCTCTCGGTGCCGTAGCCTGCATCGACGTAATCGATCAGGCCTTCATCGAGCGGCCAAGCATTCACCTTGCCTTCCCAATCGTCAACGATGGGGTTGCCGAAGCGATAGACCTCGGTCTGCTGATAGGGCACGCGGGCGGCGATCCACGCTGCGCGTGCTGCCTTCAGCGTTTCGTCGCTGGGCTTGGCGATCAGCGCGTCGATGGCGGCATCAAGTGCCTTGGCAGTCGAAAGCGCATCCTGGAACTTGGCTTCGGCCATTGCACTGTAGTGGGTCAGTACGTCCTTGGGCGCAGGTGCGGCGACGGCCGGACCAGCGAAGATGGCAGCCGATGTTACAAGCAGCGCAATCGACGCGCCGATGACGGATTTCCGGATCATGGTGTCTCCCTTCGGCGCCGATGGGCGCCTCGTATTGAACGGACGGCCTGTCTTCGCGCAAAAAGAAACTGGTGTCAAACAGTCGAGTATAATTTACAATGACTGCAATTGACGATGATCAGGTCATTCCGCGCGGCGCCGCATCCGGCAGAAGAAGAAGCCGTCCGTATCCATGCTGGCCGGGCTGAGCGTTACCGTCTTGCCATCTGCCGAGCGAGGCTTTGGAGCCGAGGCGCCGAACAAACGTGTCCAGTCCTCCAGCACGGGAACGGTCTCGAAGCTCGGATTGGCCTCGCAGAAGGCCTGAACCTGTCGATCGTTTTCCTCCGGCAACACGGAACAGGTGACGTAAAGCAGCGATCCGCCGATCCTGACGAAGGTCGAGGCCTCGGTCAGGGCTTCCTGCTGCTGCGCCAGACGTTCCTGCAGGTTCCGGTCGGTCAGGCGCCACTTGGTGTCGGGACGGCGCCGCCAGGTGCCGGTACCGGTGCAGGGCGCATCGACCAGCACCTGGTCGCAGCGCTCCTTGAGGCTCGCGAGACCCTTGGTGCTGTCATGCACCTGAACATTGTGCGTGCCGGCGCGCTTCAGTCGTTCGATGATCGGTGCCAGCCGCTTGCGGTCGGCGTCATAGGCGTGCACCTGGCCCTTGTTGTTCAAGGCGGCCGCCATGGCGAGCGTCTTGCCGCCGCCGCCGGCGCAGTAGTCGAGCACCTGATCGCCTTCGCGCGGTGTCACGAGATCGGCGACGATCTGCGAACCTTCGTCCTGAACTTCGAACCAGCCCTTCTGGAAGCTGAGTTCGGCCGTGACGTTCGGCAGGCGGGACGGTCCTTCGCCGGCCGGTACGCGCATGCCGAAGCGGGCGATCGGCGAAGCCTGGGCGCCGGATCGGTCGAGTGCCTTCAGCACCTTGTCACGCTTGGCCTTCAGCGTGTTGACGCGCAGATCGAGCGTCGGTCGTGTGGCGAGCGCCTGCGCTTCGGCCAGCCAGTCGTCACCGAAGGCCTGTTCAAAGGATGGCTGGACCCAGTCGGGAATGTCACCCTGGACATGAAGCGGGGCTTCGGAGAGGTCTCGGGTGGTAAAGGCCGCAGTCTGGCTTTCGGAAAGGGGCGCAGGCGCGAAATTGTCGCCTTCGAGATCGGCTTGCAGGGCCTCGAGATTCATGCCCCATTGGCGCAACAGCACCGCCCAGCCGAGCGCGTGGGCGCTGTCGTCATCCATCAGCCAGGCATGGGAAAGCTTCATGCGAAGGGCGTCGTAGACGATGTTGCCAATGGCAGCACGATCGCCGGAACCGGCGAAACGATGCGAAAGGCCCCAATCCTTGAGGGCATCGGCAACGGGACGGCGACGGGTCTCGATATCGCTCAAGACTTCAATCGCACCGGCAAGACGGCCGCCCAGACGCATGGTCATTCTCCTCTGAAAGAAGAGAGCGTGGTAACGGCGATCAAGGGCAAGAGCAAGCGCCTAAAACCCGACGGACCAATCGCCGCTCCCGAAGGTAGTCTAGCTCAGCCGATGATCTCGTAGCAGACCTTGGCATGGCCCGCGCGGATCATGCCGATGTTCTGAGCGGCAGCCTTGGAGAGATCGAGAACGCGGCCGCGGATGAAGGGGCCACGATCGTTGATGCGAACGACGACGCTCTTGCCGCTTCGCGAATTGGTGACCTTGACCTTGGTACCGAAAGGCAGGCTCTTGTGGGCCGCGGTCAGCTTGGCCGGGTTCATGCGTTCACCCGAGGCGGTCTTCGAATGCAGCGCATACCAGGAGGCGCCGCCACAGGAAGACTTCGCATTTGCACTGTGAGGTGCGAAAGCACAGAGTGCAGCAACAGTTGCAGCGGTTAAAATAGAGCGTCGGCTGATCGTCAAGTTATACATCCCTAGTCGTTGGCACGAGCGAATTTTTGCGTGCAGCGGCTAGGCAGGGTCAAAAATGGCAAAAACGTGCCATTTAGCGTTCACGAAAAGTTACAGCTTGTAACAATTGTGATGTAAGTTCTGTAAGTCTTGACCCTAATGAAATGTTAAGTTCTGAGAAAAATCGTTTGATTCCATGCGCTTTGCGAGAATGAAAAACTCGCGTCGGCCATGCTTCTGCCGCTCACGGAATCATTGAAGAAAAATTTTGCTCAGACGCCATATTTCCTGCCCGAATTGTGGTGCGAACGGGGCGGTGGGCGATGTTTTGCAGGACTTGTGGCGCGACATGAGCAAAGTTCAACCAGGAAAACGCTGCCCTATGGCTTTCGGTTCCATGTTCCGGAGCCAAGTAGATCCGCCAGTGACACATGGTAGTTCGGGTGCTGGAAGTTGAATCCGAGCGACTTGATCTTGGCGTTCGAAACCCGCTTGTTCTCGCCGTAGAAGGAGCGTGCCATCGGGGTCAGCTCAGCCGTTTCGAAGGGCTGTTCCGGCGGCGCCTCCACGCTCATCAGCCGCGCCGCTTCGGTCACGACATCCTGCGGGGGGGACGGCAGGTCGTCGGTCACGTTGAAGATACCTGCGGTTTTCGCACCCGCGAGGAGGGCCGTGGCGGACGCGATGTCCTCGACCCGGATGCGGTTGAATACCTGGTCCTTCTTCACCAGTCGACGCGCCGTGCCCTTGGTGAGGTTCATGAAGGTGTTGCGGCCGGGGCCGTAGATGCCGGAGAGACGCAGGATCGCGAGCGGCAGATCGTCCCGCGCTGCGACTGCCTGCCAGGCCTGCTCCGCCTCCACCCGCTCCACCGAACGCACAGAAACCGGCTTCAATTCCGTTTCCTCGTTCACCCAGGCGCCATGATGATCACCGTAGACGCCGACGGTGGATAGATAGCCGATCCATTCGAGCCGGGGTATCAGGACCTTGATATCCGCAGATCCGCAAAGCCGGATGAGTGGGTCACCCGCACTCCCCGGTGCGATCGACTGGATAAGATGTGTCGTCTCTGAAAGTTCGGCGCGCAGTTCTTCGGAGAGGCTGAGGCCATCGAAGAGGAAGGGTCGGATGCCGGTCTCTGCAAGCGCAGTGCCCTTCTCGGCGCTGCGCGTGGTCCCGGCAACCGAGGCGCCCTGATCATGGAGCAGCCTGCCGATTGCCTTGCCCGAATATCCCGCGCCGAAAATCATCACACGCATGCGTCAGCTCTCCGTCATCCATTCCTGTCGGACCTGTGCGTCCGTTTCCTGCCCCAGATGCTCTGCCCGGAGCCTCATGAAGTCTTGCTCCGGCAGAAGCCGCGACAGCGCCCATGCCGCCATGCCGCGCACATCGGCGGAACGATCCGTCAACAGTGTCGCGCAGGCAGGCGCCAGATCGTAAGAGCCGGAATTGCCAGCGGCAATCAGGACGTTTCGCACAAACCGGTCTCGCCCGATCCGCTTGACCGGCGAGCCGCTGAAATAGGTGCGGAATGTCGGATCGTCCAGCGTCAGGAAGAAGGCAATGTCGGGGGCCTTCAGGTCCTCGCGCGCGACGAGCTTCATCTCGCGGGCCGAAGCCGCAAACTTGTTCCAGGGGCAGGCGGCCAGACAGTCATCGCAGCCATAGATGCGATTGCCGAAGGCAGGACGCAGCGCCCTGTCGATCGGCCCCTTGTGCTCGATCGTGAGATAGGAAATGCAGCGCCTCGCATCGATCTGATAGGGGGCGGGGAAGGCGTTCGTCGGACAGGCGTCCAGACAGGCGCGGCAGGAGCCGCAATGGTCACGCTCGGCTTCGTCGATGTCGAGCTCGGCGGTGGTGAAGAGGCTGCCGAGAAACAGCCAGGAGCCGAAGTCGCGGCTGACGAGATTGGTGTGTTTGCCCTGCCAGCCCAAGCCTGCCGCCGCCGCAAGCGGCTTTTCCATCACGGGCGCCGTGTCGACGAAGACCTTCACATCCGCCCCGGCGCGAGCGGCAAAGCGTGTCGCCACTTCCTTGAGGCGCCCCTTGATGACGTCATGATAGTCGCGGTTGCGGGCGTAGACTGAGATCGCCGCCTTCTCAGGTTCAGCCTGCAGCAGGCGCGGATCCTCGTCCGGTCCGTAATTCATGCCGAACATGACGATGGACCGGACTTCCGACCAGAGCACGCGTGGGTCAGCGCGACGATCCCGGGTCTCTTCCATCCAGGCCATGGTGCCGTGCCGTCCGGCCTCGAGAAAGCTCTGGAGCCTGGCTGGGGCCTCCGGAATGACGTCCGGCAACGTGATCCGACAAAGATCGAAACCCTGGGCTTCGGCATCCTTGCGCAGGAACCGCGTGAGGTCTGCCCGCCGCTTCCGGATCTTGGGATCGATCTGCGGCTCATCCATGGCAGCAACCGTCAGAAATCGAGATCGGCGTAATGCGACACGGGCGTGATGCCGCGCACGCGCTCGGTGAGCAGCGGTCGGAAGGACGGCCGCGACTTGATGCGCTGATACCAGTCCTTTGCGACCGGAAATTCATTCCAGTCGATCTCGCCCAGATAGTCGAGCACGGAGACAGCGGCCGCAGCCGACAGGTCGGCATAGCTCAGTCGTTCGCCAGCCAGCCACTGGCGCGAGCCCGAAAGCCAGGTCAGGTATTTCATGTGATGGCGGATATTGGAGCGCGCTGTACGCAGCACCTTGGAATCGGGTGCGCCGCCGCCCAGCCCGTTCGGAATGATCAGCTTGTGCACGCGCTCGCGCACCAGCGGCTTGGTCACATCCTGCTCCATCTTCTGGAGAAACCACTCCGTCAGCCGACGGATCTCTGCGCGCTGGAAGGGATCTTCCGCAAAGAGCCGGCGGTCGCGCTTCAGCACGCCGTGGGTTTCGTCGATGAATTCAGAAATGATGAAGGGACCACAGAGCGCCCGCATATTGTCGTCGACATAAACCGGCAGCGTGCCGGCGGGATTGAAGGCGAGGAACTCCTTGCGCTTCTCCCAGGTCTGCTCCTCCACCAGATCCGTCTGGAAGCCGTATTCGGCCAGAACCAGGCGAATGAAACGGGACGCGGTGGACATCGTGTGATGATACAGGGTCGGCATCGGAACTCGAATTCTCGGATTTTTCAGTAGCCGCAGCGCAGGCTTTCGAAGCGGCTGGTCATCAAGGCGGCTTCCAAGCTATAGGGTTTCAGCTCCCGCAATACAAGCAAATCACTTTGCCTTCCCCTAGAAGGAGACCCCATGGAAGATCAATCGATTATCAGCGCGCTCGTGCTCGGCCTGATCGAAGGGCTGACCGAGTTCGTGCCGGTATCGTCCACCGCGCATGTGCTGCTGGCCGGCCATTTCCTCGGCTTCGAATCGCCGGGCAACACCTTTGCCGTTCTGATCCAGCTCGGCGCCATCCTGGCCATCCTCAGTGTCTACTTCGCCAAGCTGCTCGGCATTGCGCTCTCGCTGCCGACCAGTGTGGAGAGCCGCCGCTTTGTCGGGGCCGTTCTGGTGGCCTTTCTGCCGGCTGCGGTGATCGGCGCGCTCGCCCACGACTTCATCAAGACCGTGCTCTTCGAAACGCCCATGCTGATCTGCGTTGTCCTCATTCTCGGCGGGCTCGTCCTTCTCTGGATCGACCGCATGCCGCTGAAGCCCCGATATCACGACGTCACGGAATATCCGCTGTCGCTCGCCTTCAAGATCGGTCTTTGTCAGTGTGTGGCGATGATCCCCGGTACCTCGCGCTCAGGCGCCACGATCGTCGGGGCTTTGCTGCTGGGAGCCGACAAACGCTCGGCGGCCGAGTTTTCCTTCTTCCTCGCCATGCCGACCATGCTCGGAGCCTTCACGCTCGATCTTTACAAGAACCGGAATGCGATCTCGGCGGACGATGGCCTGATCATCGCGATCGGCTTCGTGGCCGCCTTTGTCTCGGCGCTTTTTGTCGTGCGGGGGCTTTTGAATTTTGTCTCGAAACGGGGTTATGCGCCCTTCGCCTGGTGGCGGATCGCCATCGGCCTGGCTGGCATCATCGGACTTCTCACTTTCGGCTGAAATCGAGAAGGCGCAGACAAGAAAAAAGGCCGTCCACGGGGCGGCCTTTTGTTATCGGAAAATCAGTTCTTCGCGGAAATGGCCGACGTCGCGCAGGGATCGATGCCATAGGCGGGCGAGCAATTATCCTTGCGGGCCGCCAGCGTGGTCGGTGCGACGAAGGAGCCTGCGATGATAACCAGTGCCGCACATGCGAAGAACAGTGCGATAGGCTTGCCCATGGAAGTGCCTCTTGAATACTGACTGAAATGAAGCGCCGGAAAGTGCTTCCGACCGGCCGTTGGGGGCCAGTCTTTACGCATTGCCACGACCGCCATCAATAGGCGATCTTGCTTTATCCGCGGTTAACGCAGGTCTCCGGATAGCTGCGTCTTTTGTGCAACGCAGTGGCGGTTGGGACGCAAGATCATGCAGGCAGCCATCAGGCTGCCTTGCCGGATCCCGTATACTGGCCATGCACGCGATACTGCACCAGATAGGTCGGCAGGATCGCGGCCATGGTCACCGGCTGGATGCCGAGACCTTCCAGCGTGCGGCCTTCCGCCTTGGCAGCCGCCGAAACGACATTGTCCTTTTTCAAGAGCTTGACCTGGTCGCTGGTGAGTGGTGGCGTGATCAACGGCACGGCAGAGGCGATGCTGCCCATCAGCGAGGCGATACCGAAGGGCAGGGAAACGAGCGGGCGCTTGCGCCCGACGATTTCCAGCATCATCTCGAGACACTGCTTGAAGGTCGCAACGTCACGGCCGCCGAGTTCGTAGATCTTCCCGCGGGCGATCGAGCCGTCGACGGAACGTGCAACGACTTCCGCGACATCTTCCACATAGACGGGCTGGAATTTTGTCTTGCCGCCGCCGACCAGCGGCAGCACGGGTGCAATGCGGGCCATGGCGGCAAACTTGTTGAAGAAGCCGTCTTCGGGCCCGAAGACAATCGAAGGGCGCAGGATGGTGGCGTCAGGCAGGATCGACTGCACGGCGGCCTCCGCACGGCCCTTGGTGGCGGCGTAGACCGAGTCCGAGGTGGCATCGGCGCCAATGGCCGAAATATGCGTCAGCGTCGCGTCGACGGACCGCGCGGCTTCCGCCACCGCACGCGCTCCGAAATCCTGCACGGCATCAAAGCCGTTGCGGCCGCTCTCGAACAGGATGCCGACGCAATTCACGACATGGTCTGCCCCCTGCACGGCGGCATCGACCGACGAGCGGTAGCGCAGGTTCGCCTGGACGAAGGAGATCTGGCCGACATTTCCGAGCGGCTGCAGGAAGCCTGCGAGATCGGGGCGGCGGACGGCGACGCGGATGCGGTAGCCGCGGCGGGCAAGCGCCCTGACCACATGCCGCCCGACAAAGCCCGAGCCCCCGAAGACGGTGACGAGCGGCGGAAGGTTGGACAAGGTCATGGACGGCTCCCCTGAACTGGCTGGGCGCATACGATATGCGCGATCTGCGCCTCTCTTAGCCGAATCGTCTGGCCGGGGAAAGGCCCGTCAAGGCCGCATCCGCAGGACATTCCACCTCAGGCGACGGGAGGCTCAGACGCCCTCGACGACCACCATCTCGGCATCGGCCGCTTCCTGGCGGATCTTGGCGGCAATCTGGTATTCCGGCGAGTTGTAGCAATCGACGGCAACCTGATGCGAGGAGAACTCAATCACCACGTTGCGGGTCCGGGCCTTGCCTTCGAGCTGGGTGAAGGCGCCGCCGCGGGCGAGAAAGGTCGCGCCATACTTGTCGAAGGCGACCTTGGCTGCTGCGACATAGTCCTTGTAGCGCTCGGGGTCCCTGATATCCACACGTGCGATCCAATAGCCCTTGGCCATGTCTTCCTCCCGGTTTGTCTTCGATTACGCCTGTTTGGCCAGCGCCTCGTCCATCTCGGCGAGAATGGCGAGCGCAGCGGCCTTCGGCTCGTCCGCCTTGACGATCGGACGTGCCACGACCAGATGGCTGGAGCCGGCCGCAATCGCGTCCGCGGGCGTCATGACGCGCTTCTGATCGCCCTTGTCGGCGCCGGCCGGCCGAATGCCGGGTGTCACGATCGCCATCTTCGGGCCAACGATGCCGCGTACGGCAGAGGCTTCTTCGGCCGAGCAGACGACACCGCCCATGCCGGCCATGCTTGCCTGTTCGGCACGCTTCAGCACCAGCGTACGGGGATCATATTCGTAGCCGGCATCGCTCAGATCCTGCTTGTCCATGGAGGTGAGCACGGTGACGCCGAGCAGGCAGAGGCCGGAGCCCTCTGCGGCCTTGACGGCGGCTGCCATGGCCTTCGGATAGGCATGCAGGGTCAGCATGGTCATGCCCATGCGCGCAATGTTCTCGACCGCAGACGCGACTGTATTGTCGATGTCGAGCAGTTTCATATCGAGGAAGACCTGCTTGCCCTCCATCGCGAGATCGCGGGCGAATTCGAGCCCGCCGGCAAAAGCGAGCTGGTAGCCGATCTTGTAGAATGAGATGCTGTCGCCGAGCGTGGAGACGACCCGCTCCGCTTCCTGGACCGTCGGAACATCCAGTCCGACGATGAGACGATGACGTGCGCTCACGTATAAAACTCCTGCCAGATCTCCATGGGCGTCCAGTCGCATGAGATGCGCCGGTCTGCAAGGGAGAAGCAGAAAAGATTGCCGCCGCCCCCAGCTTGATCCTGTACCCGCGATATGGGGATGCCTGAAAAATGACATTTCAGCAGGGTGCCGACGGCGCCGTGTCCGACAAAGGCGATCGGTTTGGTGGCGTCGTGTGTCGCAAGGATGCCATCCACCGCGCTGACGATGCGCGCCTGCGCATCCACGGCACGCTCCCAGCCGCGATAGCTGTCCTGCGGGTGAGCGAAGAACCAGTCCGCCGCGCGCTCGAAATCGGCAGGCGCAAGGAAGCCGGTCGCCGACCGGTCATTCTCGTGCAGGGCCTCATGGGCTTCAACGTCGACGCCCGCGGCATTGGCAAGGATCTCGGCAGTCTCGAACGCCTTGCGCTCCCTGCTGCTGACGATCCGCGAAAGCTGCCGCACCCAGGGCCGTTCCGCGCAAGCCGCAGCGCGAGCCCGCCCGACGGCCGACAGACCCCAGTCGGGCACGGGGACTGCGGGATCGATCTGCACCTGCGGGTGGGTTATGTAGAGCCCGAACATTGGTGGCGCGCTCAGGCCTTGCGGTAGATCCACAGCTGCGCCGGCGGGATGTTGCGCACTACGAAATCGAAATGCTGGATGTGATAGCGATCCGGCTTGGCGATGACGGGCGACACGGGGCCATAGGTGATCTGCACCACCGGCCGGCCTTCGGGAATGCGGGACAGCAGGTCTTCAAGCAGCTGGATGCGCGCTTCCATGGGAAAACTGAGCATCGGCACGGCTGAAATCACGCAGTCGAAGGTCTGGTCTGCGAATTCGCCAAGGGATGTCTTCAGGTCGAAGGCGTCGCCATGAACGAAGTTGACGCCGGCATAGTCCTCGACAAGGCGGCGGTAGAAGTCTTGCGAATACTCGACCGAAACGATCTTCTCGGGCGCGACGCCGCGCGCCAGGATCTGCTTGGTGATGACACCGGTGCCCGGCCCAAGTTCGAGAACGGGCAGGCCCGACTTGACGTCGATGACGCTCGCCATGCGCTTGGCGGTGATCGAGGATGTCGGCATGATCGCGCCGACGGTCTTGGGACCCTGCATCATGCCCCTGAAGAAACGGATTTCCTCGTCGAATTTCTTTTCGAACCGTTCCTTCAGTCGAATGGCCATGGTCGTCCCTCTTCTTGTTGCTGCGCGATTGCTGCGAGCTGATTGCGACAATTTTGGGCCAGTCTGTCGCAAACGCAAGAGGGAATGGCGCAGGCGGGCCACATGCCCGCCAGAAAGTTTCAGGTGCCTAGACGCGCATCGGCATCAGGACGTAGAGCGCGTCGGCTCCGGCGGTGTCGCGAATGAGCGTCGGAGAGCCGGCATCGGCCAGCAGGAAGATCGCGTCCTCGCCCGAGAGCTGGGCGGTGATGTCGAGGAGATATTTGGCGTTGAAGCCGATCTCCATCGCGTCGCTTTCATAGCCGACGGCGACCTCTTCCGTGGCGCTGCCGGAATCCGGATTGTTGACAGTCAGCATCAACTGGCCATCGGCGAGAGCGAGTTTCACGGCGCGACCACGCTCCGACGAAATGGTCGAGACACGGTCGACGGCGCGCGCGAAGGTCTGGCAATCGACCCGCATTTCCTTGTCGTTCGCCTGCGGAATGACCCGCTGGTAATCCGGGAAGGTTCCGTCGATCAGCTTGGAGGTGAGCACGACCGAGCCGATGGAGAGGCGGATCTTGGAATCGGAGATTTCGATGCCGATGATCAGGTCCGGATTGTCGATCAGCTTCTGCAATTCGCCGACGGTCTTGCGCGGGATGATGATGCCCGGCATGCCTTCCGAACCGGGGGGCGCATCGACATCGGCACGGGCGAGGCGGTGACCGTCGGTCGCGACGGCCCGCAGCTTCAGCGCGCCGGAGGCTTCGATCGTGTGCAGGAAGATGCCATTCAGGTAATAGCGGGTCTCTTCGGTGGAGATCGCAAACTGCGTGCGATCGATCAGCATCTTGAAGTCCGATGCCTTCATCTTGAACGAGTGGGAGAAGCTGCCGGCCGTGAGATCCGGGAAGTCCGATTGCGGCAGGCATTGCAGCGAGAACTTCGAGCGGCCGGAGGCGACCGTCATCGTGCCGCCGTCCGGGTTGACGGCGAGCAGGACTTCCGAACCGTCCGGCAGCTTGCGCACGATTTCATAGAGCAGATGCGCCGGCACCGTTGTGGCGCCTGCCTGCTCGACCATGGCGGCCGTGCTCTCGGTGATCTCGAGGTCGAGGTCCGTCGCCTTCATGTCGAGCGCAGCACCTTCGGCTTTCAGCAACACGTTCGAAAGGATCGGGATCGTGTTGCGACGCTCGACCACGCGGTGCACGTGGTTCAGAGACTTGAGGAGATTGGACCGTTCAAGAGTTATACGCATGGGATGCTACCGCTTTCGACGTGTCGTCTTCCGGAGTTCCGGATCGGAAAAAGGGGCCGGGCAGTCCCCGGGCCGGACAATGTGGACGGGCAAAATGGCAGTAAAAGAGCGGGAAAAGCAAGAGGCTCCAAGGTTTTCCACGCCCGTCCCGGGCGGAGCTTGTCGGAATGGTTTATGTTGGCGACGGCCTTGCCGCGAGCATGGGGGTGGAGGATAAAGGCCGCATGACAACTGAAGAGAAAAAAGCGCCCGTCGCACACGGTTCGAAGCGCTACCGCCTGAACGATACGTTGATTGCCGCCCGGCCACTGGAGCCCGCGCTTTATCTCGTGGCAACGCCGATCGGCAATCTCGGCGACATCACCATTCGCGCGCTGGAAACCTTGGCCGGCGCCGATGTGCTCGCCTGCGAGGATACGCGCGTCACCCGCGTCCTTCTCGACCGCTACGGCATCGAAAACCGTCCCTATGCCTATCACGAATACAATGCCGACGAGGCCGGCGCACGGCTTCTCGCAGCCTTGGAAGCGGGCAAGTCCGTGGCGCTGGTCTCGGATGCCGGCACGCCACTCGTCTCCGACCCCGGTTACCGCCTCGGCCAGCTCGCCATTCAGGCGGGGCACCGGGTGGTGCCGATCCCCGGCGCCTCGGCACCGCTCGCCGCCCTTGTCGGCTCCGGCCTGCCGAACGATTCCTTCCTGTTTGCCGGGTTCTTGCCGACCAAGGACAAGGCCAAGCGCGATCGCCTGCGGGAGCTTGCCAAGGTGCCCGCAACACTGATCTTCTTCGAATCCCCGCATCGCATCGGCGATACCCTGGTCGCGGCCGCCGACGAACTCGGCAATGATCGGCCGGCCTCCGTCTGCCGGGAGCTGACAAAAACCTTCGAGGAGTTCCGGCGAGGCCCTCTCGGCGATCTCGCCGCCGCCTATGCCGACAAGACGGTCAAGGGCGAAATCGTCCTCGTCATCGGGCCGCCGGCCCCCGATGCCGCACCTGACGCCGCCGATGTCGACAGCCTGCTGGCCGAACTGGCCACCACCATGCCGACCGCCAAGGCGGCAACCGAGGCCGCAAAGCTGACCGGCCTGCCGCGCAAGGACCTCTACCAGCGCCTTCTGGAACTCAAGGGGGCCGCATGAAGCGAGCCGGCGCGGATCGAAATCGCATCCGTGCCGAGAGGCTGGGCCGCTGGTCGGAATACCGGGCGGCACTCGCTCTGCTCCTCAAGGGCTACCGTATCCTGGCATTCCGCTACAAGACGAAAGCCGGGGAAGTGGACATCATCGCCCGCCGCGGCGATCTCGTCATATTCGTTGAAGTGAAAGCCCGAAGAGATCTGCGCGCCGGTGTCGACGCCGTCGGTTACGCGGCCGAAAGGCGCATCGCCAATGCCGGAGATCATTGGCTTCGCCGGCAACCCGATGCAACACGCCTGTCACTTCGCCATGATATTGTCGTCGTGCGGCCTTGGCGCTGGCCGACCCATTTTCAGGGCGCTTTTTAGCTTCGTTTCACTTTCGGACTGGGAATAGCGAAACCTTCGTTTTGTGACAGCCCTGACATAAAACTTTCAAGTCGCTGTCATGGAGCGCGCCTAATGGAGCCCTCACCGCAACAACCGGTGGAGAGGATCTATCCCATGATCAAGAAGATTTCCCTGGCCGCTCTGGCCCTGACCATGACCGCATCGACGACGCTTGCCGCGACCAACATCACCTGGTGGCACGGCATGGGCGGCCGCAACGGCGAAGTCATCAACGAGATCGCCCAGAAGTTCAACGAAGCTCAGAGCGAATGCGCCCTGACGCCCGTGTCCAAGGGGACTTACGAAGAAGCCCTGTCGGCCGGCATCGCCGCCTTCCGTTCGGGCGAACAGCCGAACATCCTGCAGGTCTTCGACGCCGGCGCTGCCACCATCATCAATGCCAAGGGCGCGACCATTCCGGCTGAAGAGCTCCTCAAGGACAACGGCTTCGAATTCAATCGCGAAGCCTTCATCGAGGGTGTTCGCTACTTCTACGCCGATAGCGACGGCAAGTTCGTCGGCATGCCGTTCAACTCGTCGGCGCCGATCATGTACATCAATGACGAAGCCCTGACGAAGGCCGGCGTCGAAGCCCCGAAGACCTGGGAAGAGTTCGAAGCCATCGCTCCGAAGCTCAAGGAAGCCGGCTTCATCCCGCTCGTCCAGTCGCAGCTCACCTGGCAGTTCACCGAGAACTTCTTCTCGCGCAACAACATCCAGTTCGCCTCCAACAACAACGGCTATGACAGCATCGTTGATACGACGATCAACGTCACCGACGAAAACCACGTCATGATGTATGACAAGCTGAAGGCCTGGTACGATCAGGGCCTGTTCGGCTACTACGGCGCTGCCTGGAACGACAACCAGAAGGTCTTCGAAGAAGGAAAGGCCGCTCTCTGGATCGGTTCGTCCGGCTCCTTCGGCGGCCTGCAGACGACGGCGACCATGCCCTTCTCGGCAACCTTCCTGCCCTACTGGGACTCGATTGAAGGCGCTGGCGTGCACTCCTTCATCGGTGGCGCTGCCCTCTTCGCGATGGCTGGCAAGTCGGCTGAAGAGAACAAGTGCTCGGCCTCCTTCTTCAACTTCCTGACCTCGACCGACGTCCAGAAGTTCTACCACCAGGCCACCGGCTACGTCGCCATCACCAATGCCGCTTACGAACTGTCGAAGTCGGAAGGCTACTACAACGAAAAGCCGGCTGCCGAAGTTGGCATCCAGCAGCTGCAGTTGCCGACGGCCGAGTGGAACAAGGGCTATCGCCTCGGCTTCTACCCGCAGATCCGTGCAGTGATGGAGCGCGAATACAACCGCCTCTTCGCCGGCGAGACGACGGCAAAGGACGCCATGGAAACGATCAAGAAGGAAGCCGACGAGCTTCTCGCCCGCTTCGCCAAGACGGCTGGCTGATCATTTCTGAAACTTGATTGGGGCCCGGGGGCGACAAGCCCCCGGGACTTGCCTTGAGAGGGCTCCATGAAGCGCGTCCAGTTCAACTCGCGATACCTGCCGTATCTGTTCCTGCTGCCGCAGTTCGCGATCATTTCCATTTTCTTCTATTGGCCCTCGATGCAGGCCATCCAGTCCTCTTTCTATATCGAGGACCCCTTTGGCTTCGGTTCGAGCTTCGTCGGCGCCGACAACTACACGGATGCGCTCACCTCACCGGAATACCAGCGGATCGCCCGCTTCACGATCGCCTACAGCCTGATCGTCACCTTCCTGGCTTTGTCGATCGGCATGCTGCTCGCGCTGAAGGCGGATGCCGTCATTCGCGGCCAGTCCGCCTACAAGACGCTGCTGATCGTGGTGTATGCCATTGCCCCGCCGGTCGCAGGCCTGATCGGCATGATGCTCTTCGACCAGCATATCGGTCCCTTCGTCAAATTCGCCGCCCTCTTCGGTTGGGACATGAAGGTCGGCCTGAATTATTTCGATACCGCCTTTGCCATGGTGGCGGTCGCCGTCTGGAACCAGATCCCCTACAATTTCATCTTCTTTCTCTCCGGCCTTCAGGGCATCCCGGCCTCCATCCGCGAGGCCGCGGCGATCGACTGCAAGTCCGGCACGCGCCGCTTCTGGACCGTCATCCTGCCGCTGCTCACGCCGACCGCCTTCTTCCTGCTGGTCATCAACATGACCTATTCGCTCTTCGACACCTTCGGCGTCATCGACGTCATCGTGAAGGACAAGCCGGCCAACAACCCGATCACCCTGGTCTACAAGGTCTATCTCGACGGCTTCCGCGGCAACGACCTCGGCTCGTCCTCGGCCCAGTCGGTCATCCTGATGCTGGTTGTCCTGGTCCTGACCATGATCCAGTTCCGCTTCATCGAACGCCGCGTCCATTACGGTTGAGGAGAGCACCATGTACCGCACCAAATTCTTCGACCATCTGATCCTGACCGCAGGCGTCATCTTCATGCTCGGACCGTTGGTGGTGGCCTTCACCACCTCGACCCACTCCGCCGCCGAGATCCACACGCACGGCCTGATGCTCTCGGTTGGGGACAATTTCGCCACGACCTATGACAAGGTCCTGTTCAAGTCCGGCGGCTTCACCGGCCAGGTGACGGGTCTCACCATGGCGATGAACTCGCTGATCCTGGGCCTTGGCTTTGCCATCGGCAAGATCGTGCTGTCGATGCTGGCAGCCTACGCCATCGTCTACTTCCGTTTTCGCTTTGCCACACTCGCCTTCTGGCTGATCTTCACCACGCTGCTCCTGCCGCTCGAAGTGCGCATCATGCCGACCTACAAGGTCATGAGCGAGCTTTCGCTCCTGAACAGCTATCAGGGCCTCATCCTGCCGCTTCTGGCCTCCGCCACAGGCACCTTTTTCTTCCGGCAGTTCTTCAAGTCCGTGCCGGACGAGCTTCTGGAGGCCGCGCGCATCGATGGTGCCGGCCCCTTCAAGTTCTTCATCGATATCCTCTTGCCGCTCTCGCGCACCATGATCGCCGCCGTCTTCATCATCATGTTCGTCTATGGCTGGAACCAGTATCTCTGGCCCATGCTGATGACCACCGACGAGGGCTTCTACACCCTGATGCGCGGCATCAAGCAGATCCTGCAGGTCTGGGTCGGCTCGCAGATCCCCGATTATAACGAAGCCTTTGCCATGGCCGTGCTCGCACTCCTGCCCCCCGTCATCGTGGTGGTGGTGTTCCAGAGCTGGTTCATCAAGGGCCTCACCGAAACCGACAAGTAAAGGGAGTGCCAACCATGGCGTCCATCGACATCAACCGGGTCTCCAAGATCTATGACAAGGGCGGCGCTATGGCCGTCGACACGGTCGGCATCCAGATCGAGGACGGTGAATTCATCGTGCTCGTCGGCCCCTCCGGCTGCGGCAAGTCCACGCTGCTGCGCATGGTCGCGGGGCTTGAGGATATTTCAGAGGGGACGATCTCGATCGGCGACCGTGTGGTCAACGAAGTCGAGCCGGCAGACCGCGACATCGCCATGGTTTTCCAGAACTATGCGCTCTATCCGCACATGACCGTCTACGACAACCTTGCCTACGGCCTGAAGAACCGGGGCACGCCAAAGGCGGAAATTGCGGCCCGCGTGGCGGAAGCCGCCAAGATGCTGGAGATCGAGAAATATCTCGACCGCAAGCCGCGTGCGCTCTCCGGCGGCCAGCGCCAGCGCGTTGCCATGGGCCGTGCGATTGTGCGCAAACCCGCCGTCTTCCTGTTCGACGAGCCGCTGTCCAATCTCGACGCCAAGCTGCGCGTCACCATGCGCGGCGAAATCCGCAAGCTCCAGAAGCGGTTGAAGACGACCGCAATCTACGTCACCCATGACCAGCTGGAGGCCATGACACTCGCAGACCGCCTGGTGGTGCTGAACAGTGGCCGGATCGAGCAGATCGGCACGCCGCTTGAGGTCTACAACCGTCCGGCCTCGACCTTTGTCGCGAGCTTCATCGGCTCCCCGGCTATGAACCTCGTCCATGGGCGGATCGAAGGCTCTGAACTCACCATCGGGGACGAGCAGATCGCCTTGAACGGTGTCTGGCCGCGGGGCGATGTCCGTGTGGGTCTGAGGGCAGAGGATCTGGTCCTCGCAGGCGAGGGCGAGGTGATGTTCGACCTTGCCATCGATTATGTCGAGGAACTCGGCGCCCAGCGGCTCGTGCATGGTCTGATCGGCGAACAACATCTCACCGCGGTCGTCGGCTCGAGCGTCCCGCTCGCGGCCAGGCTTCCCTTGCGCATCGCACCGGACCGGCTGCATTTCTTCGCAGCCGATACCGGCCGGCGCCTGGAGCCCGGTTCGCGCGACGCGGTCTCGACGACTGCGTCCGCCGAGCGCAGCCAGGCTTTTGCCTGAGCCGATCGCGCGCATTTTAACAATCGGGCTCACGTGAACTTAGGAGCTTGCTGGTAGCGTCCCCTGCGATTTGAGAGGGGGAAAACATGGCTTTGAAGCTTCTTTTGGCGGGAATGGCGAGTGCTGCACTGATGGCGCCGCACCGCCGTATGGATGAGCAGGCGCCTGTGGTCGCCGCCAATGGTGATCACCTGGCGCTCAAGGCAGCGCCCATCAACGCGGACTGGATCATTCGCGGCACGCCGCTCGCGCGTATCGGGGAGCATTCGCAAAGCACCGACGAGGCGAGCCTGACGGCCGTCTGGGATTGCACAGCTGGCGAGTTCCGCTGGTTCTTCGGCTGGGACGAAACAGTGGTCATCCAGGAAGGCGAAGTGCATGTCACCGGCGAGGACGGAAGCCAGCGCATGCTGAGGGCAGGCGACATCGCTTACTTCCGCCAGGGTACCTGGTCGACGTGGCGGGTCGACAATTACGTCCGCAAGGTTGCCTTCCTGCGAAAACCCTTCCCCGGACCGCTCGCCACGCTCTACCGGATCCGCAACGCGCTGAGGCGTGGCAAGTATTCCGCACTCTGACCTGAAACCTCGTTCAGCAAAATTGAGGCGGCGCGGCGTTGCTATCCCCCGCCGCACGGCCTAAATCTCCGAGACTTTCCGAACGGAGACAGACCCCATGGCGAAGATTACCAATGTCGCGGTCCAGATGGACCATGTATCCACGATCAACATCGCGGGCGACTCCACCTTCGCCATGAGCCTGGAAGCGCAGGCGCGCGGCTACAAGCTTTTCCACTACACGCCGGAGCGCCTGTCGATGCGCGACGGCAAGGTTTATGCGACCGTCGAGCCGATGGAACTGCGCGACGTCAAGGGCGACCACTTCACGCTCGGCGCCGCCGAGCGGGTGGATCTCTCGTCCATGGACGTGGTGCTGTTGCGCCAGGATCCGCCTTTCGACATGGCCTATATCACCGCCACCCACCTGCTCGAGCGCATCCACCCCCAAACGCTCGTCGTCAACGATCCGGCCTGGGTGCGCAATTCGCCGGAAAAGATCTTCGTCACCGAGTTCGCTGACCTGATGCCGCCGACATTGATCACGAAGGATCCGGCCGAGATCGCCCGCTTCCGCGAGGAGCAGGGCGATATCATCCTGAAGCCGCTTTACGGCAATGGCGGCGCCGGCGTCTTCCACTCGACGCGCGACGACCGCAATTTCTCCTCGCTGATGGAAATGTTCGGCCAGATGTTCCGCGAGCCGTTCATCGCTCAGGGCTATCTGCCGGCCGTCCGCAAGGGCGACAAGCGCATCATCCTCGTTGATGGCGAGCCGGTTGGCGCAATTAACCGGGTGCCCGCCGAACACGACGCCCGGTCCAATATGCATGCCGGCGGAAGACCGGAGCCGACCGAACTGACGGCGCGCGAGCGGGAAATCTGCGCCCGCATCGGGCCGGCCCTGCGTGAACGCGGCTTCCTGCTCGTGGGCATCGACGTCATCGGCGACTACATGACCGAGATCAACGTCACATCGCCAACCGGCATCCGCGAAGTGAAGAAGTTCGGCGGCGCCGACATAGCGGCCCTTCTCTGGGATGCAATCGAGCGCAAGCGCACCTAACCGACTGAAACCCCGCTGGAAGTTCCAGGCCTGTCCGGATTGCCCCGACGGGTGCAACCTCACGCTATCTGAAGATGCGAATGTTCCGCAAATGTTCTTGCGTGTCGTCGCCTCCTATGCGAGATTGTTCCTGTCGCCACACGCAATATGAAGTTGCACCGGCGGTTTCAGGTCGATCGGCGAGGGCGGGCAATGGTAGCGCGTATCAGTACGGTTGCATTCCAGGGCATTGAGGGCGTGCCTGTCGAGGTTCAGGTCATGGTCGCGCCCGGCAAGACGGGCATGCAGATCGTCGGTCTGCCCGACAAGGCGGTGGCCGAGAGCCGCGAGCGCGTCCAGGCGGCGCTGCACGCTTCCGGTCTGGCACTGCCGGCCAAGCGGGTGACGGTCAATCTGGCGCCGGCGGACCTTCCCAAGGAAGGCTCGCATTTCGACTTGCCCATCGCGCTCGGCCTCATGGCCGCACTCGGCGCGATCCCCGGGGACGCGCTATCAGGCTTCCTGGTTATCGGCGAGCTGAACCTGGATGGCACCATCGCCCCGATCGCCGGCGCATTGCCGGCAGCGATCAGTGCCAATGCCATGGACAAGGGGCTGATCTGCCCGGCCGACAGCGGCGCGGAAGCGGCCTGGGCCGGCAGCGAGGTCGATATCCTCGCCCCGCGCAGCCTGATCGCGCTCGCCAATCATTTCCGGGGGACGCAGGTGCTCACCCGACCGGAGCCTTCGGTGCGGGCACCCGCCGCCAATCTGCCTGATCTCGCCGACATCAAGGGGCAGGAAAGCGCCAAGCGCGCGCTGGAAGTGGCCGCTGCCGGCGGTCACAATCTGCTTTTCGTCGGCCCGCCCGGTTCGGGAAAGTCGATGCTGGCGGCGCGTCTGCCCTCCATCCTCCCGCCGCTGTCGCCGTCCGAACTGCTCGAAGTGTCTATGATCCATTCCATTGCCGGCCAGCTCTCCGGCGGCAAGCTCTCCGATCGGCGGCCGTTCCGCACGCCGCATCACTCGGCCACCATGGCAGCCCTTGTCGGAGGCGGCCTGCGGGCAAAGCCCGGTGAAGCCTCGCTCGCCCATCACGGCATCCTGTTCCTCGACGAACTGCCGGAATTTGCGCCGCCGGTGCTCGATGCCTTGCGCCAGCCGCTCGAGAATGGCGCATGCATCATCGCCCGCGCCAACCACCGCGTCTCCTATCCCTCCGATTTCCAGCTGGTCGCCGCGATGAATCCCTGCCGCTGCGGCATGGCGGGGGAGCCCGGTCATGTCTGCGCCCGCGGGATCCGCTGTCAGACAGAATATCAGGGCCGCATTTCCGGACCATTGATGGACCGCATCGATATCCGCATCGACGTTCCCGCGGTCTCTGCCAGCGATTTGATCCGGCCGCGGACGGCCGAAAGCAGCGTAGAGGTGGCCAGGCGCGTCGCTGCGGCCCGCGCCCGGCAGCGGGATCGTTTCGAAAGGCTTGGTCTCGCAGTCAGCACCAATGCCCGCTGCTCGACGGCCTTGATCGAAACGCTGGCCGAACCGGATGCCTCGGGCCTCCAGCTCTTGCGTGATGCGGCCGACAAGTTCCGCTTCTCGGCGCGTGGATACCACAGAGTGCTGAAGGTCGCCCGGACGCTTGCCGACCTCGACGGCGCTGAAATCCTGGGGCGCATTCACCTGGCCGAAGCGATCTCCTACCGCATCGCGTCCGAGAGGCTTGCAACGGCAGCCTGATGTGGAGGCCGGGCAGGACGGCGATAGAGCCTCAATGCTCGGCGGGCGGCCCTTCTGTCGGGCGCAACATGTCGACCGGCAGCATCATCCGGATCACCGCACCCGTTTCCGGATAGGTGATTTCGGTCTGTCCGCGCACGCCGGCAATGACGCGTTTCATCAGCGTCGAGCCGAAGCCGCCGCCGCCGGCCAGGGGTGGGGAGGGGACCGGTCCGCCGCTCTCGCGCCAGGTGATCACCAGTTGCTCGGCCGGTTCTGCATGTGTCTCGACCGACCAGTCGAGGGCGACGTGGCCGCCCTGCACGCTGAGTGCCCCATATTTCGCGGCATTCGTTCCGAGTTCGTGCAGGATGAGACTGAGCACGACAACGGTCTGGCCGCCGATCGGGACGCGCGGTCCGCTGGCGGAAAAGCGCGGCGTGCCGACAATGGCGAAGGGTTCGAGCGCCTGGAAGACGACGCTTTGCAGCGATGCGTCTTCGCCTTCGCGCAAGCCTCGCAACAAAAGGTTGGACCGGCCAAGCGCGGTCAGCCGGTCGCGCAGCCGCGCGGCGAGCTCGTCGGCGCTGGAGGCGTTCTTGAGCGAGAGGCTAATGATCGCGTTGATGGTGGCGAAGATGTTCTTGAGCCGATGGTCCAGCTCCTGCGCCATCACCTCCTGCTGTTCGGCAAGCCGCTGGATCTCCTCGCGCGTGGTCATCTCCTGGCGATAGGCCCTCGTGACGAGATAGATCAGTGTCAGGTCGGTCGCCACCACAAACAGGTAGAGCCCCATGGCGAGAAGCGTCCCCATGGAAAAATCGAACCGTCCGGGGCTGATGAAGAAATACCAGGCCGAAATGCCGGATAGTGCCGCCACCATCAGGCCTTGCCTCAGCCCGAAGACGAAGCCGCAAATGATGACGGCCGGGAAGAATGTCAGGAAGGGAAATCCGGCGGGCAGGACGGGATCGAACCATGCCCTGATGGCAAGGGCGATAACGAAGACGATGAGGCTCGCCACATAGGTGGCGACGAGGCCGCTGGGGGAATGTCGCTCCTGCACCGAGGCGAAGGCAGGGAGGCGATGAAGAAGTGCGCGCATGGGCCCCCTGGGGATGCAGTCAGATTGTCGGAGGCAAACTAGCCGGGGATGTGACCCGCCGCAATGCTTGCGGAAGCGCCGGTCCCGAGCCGGCGCTTCCGCGGATGGTTCACTCGCCGAGACCGGCGAAGAGGGCGGTCGAAAGATAACGTTCGGCGAAGGACGGGATGATCACGACGATTGTCTTGCCGGCATTCTCCTCCCGCTGGCCGAGCTGGATCGCGGCAGTCAACGCAGCGCCGGAGGAAATGCCGACCGGAACGCCTTCGAGCCGGGCGACGAGGCGGGCATTTTCAAAGGCTTCGTCATTGGTGACGGTGATGACTTCGTCATAGACTTCCCTGTCGAGGATAGCAGGCGCAAACCCGGCGCCGATGCCTTGGATCTTGTGGGGGCCGGGATTGCCGCCGGAAAGAACCGGGCTGTCGGCAGGCTCCACCGCGATGATCTTGACCCCTGGCTTGCGGCTCTTCAGCACCTGCCCCGTGCCGGTGATCGTGCCGCCTGTACCGATGCCGGACACCAGGAAGTCGATCGTGCCTTCGGTATCGTTCCAGATTTCCTCGGCGGTGGTCTTGCGGTGGATCTCCGGATTGGCCGGGTTTTCGAACTGCTGCGGGATTACGGCGTCAGGCGTCGCATCAGCCAGTTCCTGGGCCTTCGCGATCGCGCCCTTCATGCCCTTGGCACCTTCTGTCAGCACGAGTTCCGCCCCGAGAAGCGCCAGCATCTTGCGGCGCTCGATCGACATGGTCTCGGGCATGGTCAAGATCAGGCGATAACCCTTGGCGGCTGCCGCGAAGGCAAGAGCAATGCCGGTATTGCCCGAAGTCGGCTCGATGAGAACCGTCTTGCCGGCCACGATCTTGCCCTGTGCTTCCAGGCTTTCGATCATTGCCACACCGATACGGTCCTTGACCGAGGCGATTGGATTGAAAAACTCGAGCTTGGCCAGCAGATGCGCCTTCACGCCCTTTTCCCTGGCCAGCTTGTCGAGCCTGACGATGGGGGTGTCGCCGATCGTTTCGGTGATCGAGCCATAGACGCGTCCGCGACCGGGTTTTTTCTGCTCAGTCATGTGTTTCTCCCTGATGATCTTGTTGAACCCAGCTTATGCTTCCCTCGAAGGCCGCGCCAGCACAGGCATGTCGCCGAGGGACGCCTGGTTGGAATAATCTGCTCCGCCTCCGCAAGGCTTGGAACGCCTGGACCGGCTTCAGGCCGCACGCGCCGCAATATAGGCTGCCGTACCCGCAAGGACCCCCGCCGCGCCGCGGTTGAGGAGCTTGAGTGCCTCCGGCCTTTTGAGCAGGCCCCGCGCCTGGGCGGCAAGAAGGATATAGGGCAGCAGCACCGCCATCAGGACGATGAAGGTCAGTCCGACGAGCAGAACGTAGTCCGCAGACCCGATTGCCTCCAGCGGAATGAGTGTCGGCACGAGAGCCACGTAAAACAGCATGGTCTTCGGATTGCCGAGCGTGACCAGCAGGCCGGAGAGGAACGAAAGCGCCGGGCGCATGGCCGTTTGGGCCTTGATGTCCTGCGGCAGGAGCCCGGCCGTCCAGAGCTTCCAGGCGACATAGACGAGATAGGCCGCCCCGAGGAATTTCAGGATCAGGAAGGGCGTGGCAAAGGTCTTGGCCAGCACCGAAAGCCCAAGGATGACGGCGGTCAGATAGACGAGATCGCCGAGAATCAGCCCGAGCCCCATGAAGAAGGTCGGCCGGAAGCCGGAGCCCAGCGCACGCGCCACGATTGCCGTCATGCCCGGGCCCGGAATGGCAGCCGCAATGAAGAGGGCGCCGCAATAGGCAATGATGGTCGTCAGGGTCATGGGGGCTCCTCCTCGCCCCATTCCTAATCCTGGCGGCAAAGACTTGCAACGGTGACACGATCGCGATTGCGATCCGGGATCGGTTGTATCAAGGAGGGTGCACACTTGCGTGGAGACGTCGTTGTGCCAAGCCTGCCTGCATTCCTCGCCTTCAGCCTGATCTGCCTCGGCATGGTCCTGACACCTGGACCCAACATGATCTATCTGGTGTCACGATCGATTTGCCAGGGTCCCATGGCGGGCCTTGTCTCGCTCGGTGGCGTCGCCCTCGGCTTCGTGGTCTATATGGTTTTGACCGCGCTCGGCATCACCGTGCTGCTGCTGGCCGTACCGCTGGCCTACGAAGTGCTGAAGCTCTGCGGCGCACTTTATCTCGCCTGGCTGGCCTGGCAGGCCCTGCGCCCCGGCGGACGCTCACCCTTTCAGGTCCGCGATCTGCCCGTCGACCGCCCGCGCAAGCTCTTTCTGATGGGCTTCGTCACAAGCCTGCTCAATCCGAAAGTCGCGATCCTCTATGTGTCGCTGCTGCCGCAATTTGTCGATCCAGCGCGGGGCAGCGTGCTTCTTCAGTCGCTGAGCCTCGGCTTCACACAGATCGTCATCAGCGTCTCGGTCAATGGTTTGATCGCTTTGACCGCTGGCACCATTGCGCTTTTCCTCGCGGGCCGGCCGCTCTGGATGGTCGTGCAGCGCTGGTTGATGGGCACCGTGCTTGCGGCGCTCGCCATCCGCATGGTGGCGGAAGCGCAGCGGTAAACGCCGACCTCACACCCCCGTCGAACCGAACCCGCCAGCACCTCGCACAGTCTCCGATGTCTCGGTTACCTCGGTCAGCCTGACCTGCGTCACCGGTGCGATCACCATCTGCGCGACCCGCATGCCGCGGGAGATGACGAAATCGGCCTCACCGAGATTGATCAAGAGCACCTTCACCTCGCCGCGATAGTCGCTGTCGATGGTGCCTGGCGTGTTGAGGCAGGTCACGCCGTTCTTGAGGGCGAGCCCCGAGCGCGGCCGGATCTGCGCCTCGAAACCGTGCGGGATTTCCATGATCCAGCCTGTTGGAACCAGCGCCCTCGCGCCCGGCGCGAGCGTGAGTGGTTTCCCGTCATCAACGGCCGCGCGCAGATCCATGCCGGCAGCCCCCGCCGTCTCGTAGGCGGGAAGCTCCAGCCCCTCGCCATGCGGCAGGCGCTTGAGCGTGAGCAGGGGACCTGGGACGTTGGAGCGGATGGCGGACATGGGCAGGATTCCTTTGTTTGTCGCGCTCAATTGCATATTGGCCGGTGAAACGCTAGATAACCGCCCGACCAGAAGGAACTCCACGATCATGGCCGAAACGCTCGCCGAGGCGGTCTCCCGCCGCCGCACCTTTGCTATTATCGCGCACCCGGATGCGGGTAAGACGACACTCACCGAAAAGCTGCTGCTGTTCGGCGGCGCCATTCAGCTCGCCGGTGAAGTGAAGGCCAAGAAGGATCGCATCCAGACCCGGTCGGACTGGATGAAGATCGAGCGCGAGCGCGGCATCTCGGTCGTCACCTCTGTCATGACTTTCGAATATGACGGCAATGTCTTCAACATCCTCGACACACCGGGTCACGAAGACTTCGCCGACGACACCTATCGCACGCTGACCGCCGTCGATGCGGCCGTCATGGTCATTGATGCCGCCAAGGGTATTGAGCCGCGAACCTTGAAGCTGTTCGAGGTCTGCCGCATGCGCGACATCCCGATCATCACCTTCGTCAACAAGATGGACCGCGAAAGCCGCGACATCTTCGAGATCCTCGACGAGGTGGAAGAGAAGCTGGCGCTCGACACGGCCCCGATCACCTGGCCTGTCGGTCGTTCGAAAAGCTTCTGTGGCTCCTACAATCTGGTCGACAACACCTTCCGCGGCTCCGACAAGCAGGTCGAGGCGCTCGCGGTCAACAGCCCGAAGAACGTCGCCGAAAACCTGCCGGAAAACGAGCGTGCCACCTTCGTCGATGAGCTGGAACTGGCGCAGGAAGCCTGCCGGCCTTTTGATCACAAAGCCTTCCTCGAAGGTCACATGACGCCGGTTTTCTTCGGCTCCGCCTTGCGGAATTTCGGCGTGCGCGACCTGATCAACGCGCTGGGCGCCTTTGCGCCCCCGCCGCGCGACCAGGTCGCCGATGTCAGAACGGTGCACGCGGCCGAAGACAAGATGACGGCCTTCGTCTTCAAGATCCAGGCCAATATGGATCCCAATCACCGGGACCGCATCGCCTTTGCCCGCATCTGCTCCGGCAAGCTTGAGCGCGGCATGAAGGCGCGCCTTGCCCGCACCGGCAAGCAGATGGGCCTGACGGCACCGCAGTTCTTCTTCGCGTCGCAGCGTCAGCTCGCCGACACGGCTTACGCCGGTGATGTCGTCGGCATCCCGAACCACGGCACGCTGCGCATCGGTGATACCCTGACCGAAGGCGAAAACCTCGTGTTCCAGGGCGTGCCGAACTTCTCGCCAGAAATCCTGCGCCGTGTCCGTCTGGAAGATGCGATGAAGGCGAAGAAGCTGAAGGAAGCCCTGCAGCAGATGGCGGAAGAGGGTGTCGTGCAGCTCTTCTCGCCGGAAGACGGCTCGCCCGCCATCGTCGGCGTCGTCGGCGCGCTGCAGCTCGACGTGCTGAAGGAGCGCCTTCAGGGCGAATACGGCCTGCCGGTCTCCTTCGAAATGTCGCGCTTCTCCGTCTGCCGCTGGATTTCGGCCGAACAGAAGGACGATCTTGAAAAGTTCATGACCCAGCGCCGTGGCGACATCTGCCGCGATCTCGATGGCGACCCGGTCTTCATGGCGCAAGACCAGTTCTCGCTTCGTTACGAGTCCGAACGCTACCCGGCGATCAAGATGGTTGCCATCAAGGAGTATCACGCCGTCAAGGCGGCGTGATCGATCTCGGGGGTGGCGGCGCTGGCTCGCCACCTGCTTCTCGGTCGGTCAAATTGCCGGAGCGATCCGCAGCCCTGACGATGGCTGGAAGTCGATCCGCAGGCGTTCATAGCTTTCGATGGTCGGATGTGATGTCTCGAGCGGCTGGGCGTGGGTGGCCGTGACGACGGCGACATCGGCCCCTGCCGCTTCTCCGGCCCTGACGCCAGCCAGCACATCCTCGAAGACCAGGCAGCGGGACGGATCGACGCCAAGCTTCTGCGCGCCGAGGCGGTAGCCGGCCGGATCGGGTTTGCCGATCTTCACATCCTCGGCCGTCACGATTTGCAGCGGTTGTGGCAGGCCGGCAGCACCGATGCGGGCACGCGCAAGGGCGGAAGGCGCCGAGGTCACGATTGCCCAGCGCTCCGCAGGCAGGCTTTTCAGAAAGGCGATGGCACCCGAAATGGGAACAACGCCGTCGAGATCCTCGATTTCGCCGCGCTCGATCTCCAGAGCTTCCTGCACGACGTCGATGCCGGGCAGGTTCAGCGCGCTGATCGTGTCGATTCCACGCTTGCCGTGCATGAAGGGCAGGAAGGTCTCGAGATCGAGACCATGCCTCAGCGCCCAGCGGCTCCAGACCCGTTCGGCAGCGGCGATGGAGTTGAGCAGCGTCCCGTCCATGTCGAAGAGAAAAGCGTCATAGGAGCGGTCGAAAAGCCTGTCGGGGGAATGATGCAAGGCGTGGCTCCTCTGGTCCAATGCGCGATGAGGCTCCCTAGCTGCTCCGGGCCAAGCCTACAAACACTTAAATCGGCAAGAGATGAGTGACAGAGACACCACTCTCGCCTAGTCTCGACCTCGAGAGACAGGGGCGTCCGGCGAAAGCCGGGCTGAGAAGGACCCTTTGAACCTGAACCAGATCATGCTGGCGGAGGGAGTCGCTCGGGTGCCGCGGGCTCTCTGCGTCTGCCCGTCGCTTCTCCACCCGCAAAGGAGAAGCCGAGATGCCATCGTCCCCCATCCGCAACGTGCTCACCATTGCCGGCTCCGACCCCTCCGGGGGTGCCGGCATCCAGGCGGACCTCAAGGCCTTCTCCGCGCGCGGTTGTTACGGCATGGCCGTCATTACCGCGCTGACCGCGCAGAATACGAGAGGGGTCTCGGCCGTCATGCCGCTCGATCCCGGCTTCGTGGCAGAGCAGATCCGCATGGTCTTTGCCGATATTCGCGTCGATGCGGTGAAGATCGGCATGATTGCCAACTCCGGCATCGCGCGCGCGGTCGCCGATATGCTGAGGCCTCATCGCGGCATCCCCATCGTGCTTGATCCCGTCATGATCGCCAAGGGAGGGGCCGCTCTGCTCGACCCGGAGGCGATCGACGCGCTGACGAACGAGCTCCTGCCGCTGGCCACACTGCTCACGCCCAACCTGCCGGAGGCCGCGGCTCTGCTCGGCGACCCCGAAGCCTGCGACCGGCGGATCGTGGAGTCCCAGGCCATCAGGCTGACGGGCCTTGGCCCGGAGGCCGTCCTCGTCAAGGGTGGCCATCTGCCGGGCCAGGAAAGCCCCGACGTGTTGGTGGTCGGGGGAGCCGTGACGTGGTTTGAGGCCGATCGCATCCCTACGCGCAACACCCATGGCACGGGCTGTTCCCTGTCGAGCGCCCTGGCCGCCGAACTGGCGAAGGGCCTCGAAACACCGGAGGCTGTGAGGCTCGCCAAGGCCTGGCTCGGAGACGCGGTCCGGACTTCGGGTCAACTGTCCGTCGGTTCGGGGCATGGCCCGGTCCACCATTTCCACGCCCTGTGGGAGGTCACTGGGCAGAGTTGATGGCTGGGAGACGGGATCTACAAAAAAAGAAGGCCCGGCGGTGGAGTGCCGCCGGGCAAGGTGAACTTGACTGCCGGGTTTAATGCTCGGCCTTGATAAAGGTTCCGTTCTGCAGCTCCTTCATCGCCTGCATCAGCTCTTCGCGGGTGTTCATCACGATCGGCCCGTGCCAGGCGACGGGCTCCTTGATCGGCTTGCCGGTCACGAGAAGGAAGCGGATACCCTGCTCGCCCGCCTGCACGGTAATCTCGTCGCCGGTGTCGAAGACGACGAGCGTGCGGTTTCCGGAGAGGTCGCGGATATTCAGCTCTTCGCCCAGATACTCCTTCTCGACCTTGACGCCGAAGGGCGTCGACGCATCGCGGAACGACCCGGAGCCGGCGAAGATATAGGCAAATGCCGAGCGATAGGTATCGACCGGGAAGGACTTGCGCTTGCCCGGCGGCACCGAAATGTCGAGATAGACCGGTTCGGCGGCAATCCCGTCGACCGGGCCGTTCTTGCCCCAGAATTCGCCGGAGATGACACGGACCGAAGTCCCGTCATCGTCCACGACGACCGGAATGTCGGCCGACTTGATGTCCTGATAGCGCGGCTTCGTCATCTTCAGCGACGAGGGCAGGTTGGCCCAGAGCTGGAAACCGTGCATGCGGCCGGCGAAATCGCCCTTTGGCATTTCCTGATGCAGGATCCCGCTACCGGCCGTCATCCACTGCAGGTCCCCGGCGCCCAGCATACCTTGATTGCCCAGGCTGTCGCCATGCTCGACAGTTCCGGCAAGCACATAGGTGATCGTCTCGATGCCGCGATGCGGATGCCACGGAAAGCCGCGGACATAATCGCTCGGCGTGTCGTTGCGGAAGTCGTCCATCATCAGGAACGGATCGGTCATGTCAGGATCGCCGAAGCCGAAGACGCGGTGCAGCTTGACGCCGGCGCCTTCCATGGTCGGCGTGGCGCGGCTCTCATGTTTGACGGGACGTATGGACATCGGGGATCTCCTCGGAACGAAAGGCTTCGGTTGCAGCCAGTATAGACGATCGGAGGAGGCTGCGGAGGAGCGCCAAAGGCAACGCAGTGTTCACTTTTGCTCGTGTTGCACTGCGAAAAGCCATTGCCGGCCCGGATAAATATCTGTCATGAAGGCAGTGACGTTTGCAAATCGTTAGCCATTCGAGCCAAGACTGGGTGAAAGTCGTCGGTGGTTTGGCGGATTGGGAGATGTAAGGACATATGTGTCGCTGGGCAGCCTATCGCGGAGTTCCGATCTTCCTGGAGGAGCTCGTCACCTCGCCCGCTCATTCCCTGATCGAGCAATCCCATTGCGCAACACGCGCGAAAACTGCGACCAATGCCGATGGTTTCGGCATCGCCTGGTATGGTGATCGCCCCGAGCCCGGCCGGTTCCGCGATGTTCTCCCCGCCTGGTCCGACTGCAATCTGAAGAGCCTTGCCCGCCAGATCCGTTCGCCGCTCTTTCTCGCCCATGTGCGCGCCGCGACCCATGGCGCGACGCGTCGCGACAATTGCCATCCCTTCGTGCATGGAAACTGGTCCTTCATGCACAATGGCCAGATCGACAATTTCGACCGCATCCGCCGCCCCATGGAAGGCATGCTGGACGACGAACATTTCCACGCCCGTGTCGGCACCACCGACAGCGAACTCCTCTTCCTGCTCGCCCTGCAGTTTGGTCTGCGGGAGCGCCCGATCGCCGCCATGAGCGAGGCCGTCGGCTTTGTCGAGCAGATCAGCCTGCATTTGACCGGCGAGGCCAGGATTCGCCTGACGGCGGCTTTTTCCGACGGCGAGACGCTCTATGCGGTACGCTACTCCACCGACGAGCACGCCCCCACGCTCTATGCCGCCCCCATGGGGCCGAAGGGAAGCTACTGCCTCGTCTCGGAACCCCTGAACGACGAGACCGACACCTGGGTGGAAATCACGGCCGGCAGTGCCGTGATCCTTAATGGAAACGGGCTGGATGCCGCTGAGTTCAAGCCGCAGGTCGAACGCATCAGGCTCGATCAGGTACGCCAGCCCGCTATGGCCGGCTAACCTCTCCCGTCAAACTGGGATCCCCAGTTCTGCCCGCAGCTTCCTGGTCAGGCCACCGGCCACCAAGCGATGCGAGCGGCGGATGTACTCTGCTATCTCTGCTGCAGCGAGTTCCGTCTCCGGATCGAGCGTCACCCATTTGCGCTTGGCGAAGTAGGGAGCCTGCGCCACGCCACCGAGTGCCGTCAGGATTTCGAAGCTTTCCTCGCTTACCTTGAAGCAGATCCGCCGTTCGACATCGGTCAGCAGTGTGAAGACCTTGTCGCCCACCTTGGCCACTCGGGCATCCCACTGGTCGACAAGGCTGGTTCCTGGCAGGCTCCGCACGAGCGCCTCGAATCCGTCCCGGTCGAAAAGACTCATGCGCCGGTTCCCCCGATCTGGGTGGCGATCCACATCGCCAGTCGCTCGGCCACTTCGCTCTTGGTGAGATCGGGCCATGCCTCGACTCCATCATGCGAGATAAGGCGAACCCGGTTACGGTCGCCACCCATCACGCCGGTTTCGGGGGAGACATCATTGGCGACGATCAGGTCGGCACCCTTGCGCTCGAGTTTGGCCCGACCATTGTCCTCGACATTTTCCGTCTCGGCAGCAAAGCCGACGACGAGGCGCGGGCGCTCGGGGTGGTGTCCGATTGTTTTCAAAATATCGGGGTTTTCGGCGAGCTGCAGCGGTGGCGGCGCCTCGCCGGGCTGCTTCTTGATCTTCCTCTCCGCCGAGGCCGCCACCCGCCAATCGGCCACGGCAGCGACCATGACCGCTATATCGACCGGCAGCGTGGAAATCACGGCATCGCGCATCTCTTCGGCGCGCTCGACATGCACTGTCCGAACGCCCTCGGGGTCGGGAATGATCACAGGCCCTGAGACGAGGGTCACGTCCGCACCAAGCCGGGCCAGTGCCGCCGCGATCGCATGTCCCTGCTTGCCGGAGGAGCGGTTTGCGATGTAGCGCACGGGATCGATCGGCTCATGTGTCGGCCCGGAGGTGACGACCGCCTTCAGCCCGGCGAGGGGCCTGGGTCCCGAAAGCAGATCCTCAACGCGGGCGACGACCTCCAGCGGTTCGGCTATGCGTCCGCGCCCGCGTTCGCCACTCTCAGCCATCTCGCCTTCCATTGGCCCGATCGCCTGGATCCCGTCGCGCTGGAGCACGGAAAAATTCCGCCGTGTGGCCGCATGGGACCACATTTTCGGGTTCATCGCAGGCGCGATCAGCACAGGGCGATCAGTCGCGAGCAATACGGTCGAGGCCAGATCGTCGGCAAGTCCGTTCGCCATCTTCGCCATCAGGTCAGCGGTGGCGGGCGCGACGAGCACGAGATCACATTCCCGCGCCAGCCGGATGTGGCCCACATCCTGTTCGTCTTCGCGGGAGAAAAGTTCGGTATAGACATGGGAGGCCGAGAGGGCGCCCACGGCGAGCGGTGTGACAAATTCCTGCGCCCCTCGCGTCATGATCGGGCGCACGTCAGCACCGCGCTCGCGAAGCCTGCGAATGAGGTCGAGGCTCTTATAGGCGGCGATACCGCCCGCGATTATCAGCAAAATACGCTTTCCGGCCAAGGTCATGCAAAGGGACCCCTTTCTGTCGGCCGGACCCTAGCGCAAATTCTGCGGGTGGAAAATGCTTGAAGAACAAGACTGGTAAACGGAGCGGATCAACCATTCGTGCCGAGGCGGAGCGGCACCTCCGCGACAGTCCCGCGCTCGGTTTCAAGGTAACGCAGCCCCGTCCCGAGCGTTGCGGCCATCGACTTGACGATGCGACTGCCGAGCCCTGTGCCCTTCGGCGCGCAATCGGGATCGATGCCTACGCCATCGTCCTCCACGCGCAGTATCGCCTCCTCGCCCGAGATCGTCTTGAGCGTCACCCGGATGTCCCCACTCTGCCCCTGGGGATAAGCATATTTGAAGGCATTGGTGACGAGTTCCGTGACCACCATGCCGACGGATACGGCCTTGTCGGCGGTCAGCGTGATCGGATCGGCATCGAGGAGCAGACGGATCGGCCTTTCGGCGCTGTGCAACGAATTGTAGAGCTCGACTGTCAGGCGATTGAGATAACGGTCGAGTTCGACCTTGCTGACGTCGTCGGACGTATAGAGGCTGCGATGCATGCCGGCGATCGCCGAGATCCGCGCCTGGGTTTCGGCGAGTTCCGCCTTGACCTCCTCGCTGCGGGCACTCGAGATCTGCAGTCGGAGAAGGCTCGCCACGAGCGCCAGCGAATTGGCAACACGGTGATTGACTTCGGCAAGCAGCGCCTCCGCCCTTTCCTTGCCAAGCCGGATCTCTTCGTCAGCCTTCGCCTTGGCCGCCCGCAACTGGGCATTGGCGACGGACTGCTCGATGGCGCTCGTCAGCAGGGAAAGGAAGTCGTCACTGACCGTCTTGATCACATAGTCGGCCGCGCCAGCCTTGATCGCCTCGATCGCAACCTGGGCCTCGTTGGAGCCCGTGACATAGACGACGGGCAAATCGACCTTGCTCTCGCGCATCTGCGCGAGAACTTCGTGGCCTGTGCCGTGTCGCAGATAATGGTCGAGCACGACGACGTCGAAGCCCTCGCTGTGCATCCGCTCGAGCGCCGTTGTTGGGTTTTCGGCATGGGACACTTCGTGCCCCAGCCGACCCAGATGCTTCTGCACCAGCCGCGCGATGGCCGCATCATCGTCGATGTAGAGGACACGGAATCTCATCGACGCTGATCCGCGGTCATGGGATCTGCATGACGGAGAAGAAGAGACCGAGCTGGCGGATCGCGTTGGCGAAATTGTCGTAATCGACGGGTTTGGTAATATAGACATTGGCCCCGAGGTCATAGCACCGCTGGATCTCCCGCTCGTCATCCGTCGTGGTGAGGATGACGACCGGCAGCCGCCGCGTATGCGGATTGGATTTGATCTGGTCGAGAATATCGGTGCCCGACATGTCCGGTAGATTGAGGTCGAGCAGGATCAGAAGGTAACGATCTTCCGAGGCCTTGCCGCTGCGATCCTTTCCAAGAACGTAGTCGAGCGCCGCGGTCCCGTTGGTAAACGGGATGATCTCGTTGTGCACGCCGGCGCGCCGCACGTTCTTCTCGATGAGACGGGCGTGACCCTCGTCGTCTTCAACCATGATGATGGTGACTTCTTTACCCACGGCTTTCATATTCAACTCCGTACCAAGCGTGACAGATCAGATGGCAGTCGCAGTACGAAGGTCGATCCCTTCCCTAGGCGGGACCGAACCGTGATCTCCCCACCCAGGTTGCGCGCAAGCGAGCGGACATGGGCGAGACCGATGCCTTCGCCGGACTGGTCCTGATGGCCGGACCGCCGGAAGAGTTCGAAGATGCGTTCGTGATCCTGTTCTGCAATGCCACGGCCATTGTCCTCCACTTCGATCCGAACCATGAGCCGCCCTTCGGGCGCGGTTCGGACAGCGAGGGCCAAAGGCCGATCCGGATGCTTGTACTTTATCGCATTGTCGAAAAGGTTACCGAGAATCTGTTCGACCGAAAGCCGGTCGGTGTTGAGGCGGGGCGCCTTGATGTCGAGGTCGATGTTTCCGTCGCTCTCACTGATCTGATGATAGACGCTCGCGGTGATGGTCTCCAGCATCGGTTGCAGTTCCACGATCTCGGGCTTCAGCTGGCGCCGGCCGTCGCGGGAAATCTTGAGGATGGCGTTGATCAGGCCGTCCATCTTCTTCGTTGACGAACGAATGAAGCCGATTGCTTCCGGCAGGTCCTCGGCCGCCGCCAGCCGCGCCTCGTGGATCTGCTCCTCCGATATGGCTTTGCCGTCGTTCAGCACATAGGCCTGCAACGCCTTCAGCGAAGCATCCAGTTCCGCCGTGAAGCCCATGATGTTGACCAGCGGCGCACGCAGGTCGTGGGTCACGATATAGGCGAAACGCTGAATTTCCTGGTTGGCCTGCATCAGGTCCTCGGTGCGTTCTGCAACGCGCGCCTCGAGGCCTTCGTTCAGGACTTCCACCTCGCGGCGGGAGGACGCAAGCGCCCGGACATGTTGCGCGACGACGAGGAGCGCGCCGCCCATGACGGCGATAATGGCGATGCCGCCACCGATGGTGATCCATTGAAGCTGTTGTGTGGCGGCAAGTTGGTCCTGGGTTCCGCTTTCGACATTGGCGTCGGACAGTTCCTTGAACCGATCGAGTATCTCGCGGATGTCATCCATCAACTCGCGGCCGACATCGCTCTGGACGAGCTCGATGGCCTGATCCGGCTCGCCGCTCCGCACGAGATTGATTGTCTGCCCCATCTCGTCCAGCTTGCTGCGGACCCTGTCGCGCAGCTCAGCCATCTGCGCGGCTTTGATCGGCCGATCCTTCACGGCTTCGCCAAGCTGTGCCAGGTCGTCCCGGATCTCGGCGGTGGCGCCTTCATAGGGCTGCAGGAACAGCTCGTCGCGTGTGATGACGAAGCCGCGCTGGCCGGTCTCGGCATCCGTCAGCTTCTGCATCAGGTCGGCCGACATGCGACGGATGCTGCGCTCCTGCAGGATGTAGTCGAAAGTCGAGCGCGTGCGCTCGACGAGACCAAGGGTCGCGACGATGATCCCGATGAGAATTCCGGTGCCGATCAGGAGAAAGAGCAGCGTGGACCGAACGAAGCCGGTTTGGGTGGCAGACATGGTGCTCCTGAGGGAACAAAGAAAGCATAATGCCGTTGCAACGCCGCTTGTGCGGCATTGTTCCATCAAGACATCAAGAAAATTTGGTCCAAGCGGGCGACGTTTGGGCGTGAGATCAGGAGACCTGGACCGCAATCACGACGGCAGCCGCAGCAATGACCCAGAGCGCCGCCCGGCCGAACCGTGTGTGCCGGGCCTCCGCACGTCCGATACGCTCGGCCGTGTCGGCGTCAAAGCGAAGCCCTTCCTCGCTCATGCGCACGATTTCGCCATGCAGCTTTTCGGTCTTGGCCGCGATCTCCGGCAGCGCCTCGGCCAGCCTCAGGGCCGCCTTCGCGCCATCCTTCAGGTCGGTCGCGATCCGCTTAGGCCCGAGATTGTCGCGGATCCAGTGCGAAACGACGGGTTCTGCGGCCTTCCACATGTTGAAACGAGGATTGAGGATGCGCGAGACACCCTCGACCACAACCATGGTCTTCTGCAGCATCACGAGTTCCGGACGTGTTTCCATGTCGAAGATTTCGGTGACCTCGAACAGCAGCGTCAGCAGCTTGCCCATCGAGATGGTCTCTGCCGGTTGTCCGTGGATCGGCTCGCCGATCGCCCGGATCGCCTGGGCGAAGCTCGCGACATTGTGGTGCGATGGAACGTAGCCCGCCTCGAAATGGACCTCCGCCACGCGCATGTAGTCGCGGGTAATGAAGCCATAGAGGATCTCGGCGAGGAAGCGGCGCTCCTTCTTGCCCAGACGCCCGGCAATGCCCATGTCGACCGCGACAATCATGCCAGCGGGATCCACGAAGAGATTGCCGGGATGCATGTCGGCATGGAAGAAGCCGTCACGAAGCGTATGGCGCAGGAAGGACTGGATCAGCGTGTCGGCCAGCGCATCAAGGTCGTGCCCGGCGGCCAGAAGTCCTTCGACATCCGACATCTTGATGCCGTCGATCCATTCCATGGTGACGACGTCGCGTCCTGTCCGCTCCCAGTCCACTGTGGGGACGCGGAACCCGGGATCCTCCTTGGTATTCTCGGCAATTTCCGAAAGGGCAGCGGCCTCGAGCCGCAGATCCATTTCGACCTTGGTGGTCTGCTCGAGCGTCCTGGTCACCTCGACCGGTCTCAGCCGTCGGGTATGCGGCAGGAAACGCTCCTGCAGATGCGCCACCAGATACATGGCCTCGAGATCGGCGGCGAAGCGCTTGCGCACGCCGGGGCGGATCACCTTCACGGCCACCTTGCGCCGTCCCTCCGGTGTGTCCACCTCGGCCGGATGCACCTGCGCAATCGATGCGGCAGCAATCGGCTCGTCGAAGCGCGTGTAGAGATCTTCAATCGTCCGGCCAAGAGACTCACGGATCGTGGCTCTGGCTGCTTCGGTCGGGAAGAATGCCATGCGGTCCTGAAGGCCCGACAGATCCTCGGCGAAATCCGCGCCGACGACATCCGGTCGGGTTGCGAGAAACTGGCCGATCTTCACATAGGAAGGGCCCAGCCGCGCGACCGCATTGGCCAGTCGATCGGCCCGGTCGACGGATTTGGCTCGGCTGCGGGCAAGCGGAGCCACGGCCGCCTTGGCGAAGCCGACGAGGGGAGGCAAACCTTCTGATGGCAGCGCCGCCACGACGCCTTCCCGCACCAGCACCCAGCCGACCCGCGCCAGTCGGAAATATGCACCGATCGTGCTCATGCGCCTCAGATCTTCCAGCCGGAATGCAGGGCTGCGATCCCGCCGGTATAGTTGGTGTAGCGCACGTTGGCGAAACCGGCCCGTTCGATCATCCGGGCGAAATCCGGCTGGTTGGGAAACTTGCGGATCGATTCCACGAGATACTGATAGGGCTCGGCATCGCCGGTAATCATCTTGCCAAAGCGCGGGATCGCATTGAACGACCAGGCGTCGTAGACCTTGTCGAGCAGCGGCATCTCCACTTCGGAGAATTCCAGCACCAGCAGTCGTCCACCGCGCTTCAATACCCGGAACGCTTCCGACAGCGCCACGTCGATATGCGGCACGTTGCGGATGCCGAACGCAATCGTATAGGCGTCAAAGCTCTTGTCTTCGAAAGGAAGGCTTTCGGCATTGGCCTCGACGAAGGTGAGGTTGGGGGAGAGCCCCTTCTTTTCTGCCCGCTCGGCGCCGACGCCGAGCATCGAGCCATTGATGTCGAGCACGGTTGCATGGGCCAAGCGGTTCGAGGCTTCGACAATGCGAAACGCGATGTCGCCCGTGCCGCCGGCAACGTCGAGGATCTTGTAATTCGGATCCTTGCGCGGATTGAGGGCCGCCACCATCGCATCCTTCCAGACGCGGTGCAGACCGGCCGACATCACGTCGTTCATGATGTCGTAGCGCTTGGCCACCTTGTGGAAGACCTCGTTGACCAGACCCTGCTTTTCCTGCTCGTCGACCTGGCGGAAGCCATAGGAGGTTTCCATGCCACCCTCGGCGGAAATGCGGCTTGCAGTCATCGGTTCACTCCACGTAACGGACAGGTCGGGCGGACCATAGCGAAAAGGGCTCTCACGCGCTATCTGCGCAGGACACCGGCTTCAAGGCTGGTCTATAGACCGTAAAACAGGCGCTTCAAACAGAAAGATGGGCTGAAATGCCGGAATTGCCAGAGGTTGAGACAGTCAGACGCGGTCTGGCACCCGCCATGGAAGGCGCCAGATTGCAGCGCCTGGAGCTTCGGCGCCCGGATCTGCGCTTTCCCCTGCCGCGCGATTTTGCCGCAAGGGTAGAAGGACGCCGGATCCTCGCCTTGTCGCGTCGGGCAAAGTACCTGCTGATCGATTTCGAAGACGACCTGACGATCATTGCCCATCTCGGCATGTCCGGCTCTTTCCGCATCGAGGCGGAGGAGGGGGCAAATCTGCCCGGCGTCTTCCACCACGAGCGCAGCAAGGACGAAAAGCACGACCACGTCGTCTTCCATCTCGACCGCCCGGAAGGCGTCGTCCGTGTCGTCTATAATGACCCGCGCCGTTTCGGCTTCATGGAGCTGATGGCGCGCTCCGAACTCGACACTTATCCGGCCTTCCGCGATCTCGGTCCCGAGCCGGTCGGCAACCGGCTCTCCGCCGACTATCTGGCCACGCGTTTCGCCGGTCGCAGCCAGCCGCTGAAAAGCGCTCTGCTGGACCAGAAAGTGATTGCTGGTCTCGGCAATATCTATGTCTGCGAGGCGCTCTGGCGCTCGCATCTCTCACCCACCCGCAAGGTATCCACACTGGTGACGGCAAAAGGCAGGCCCAAGGCGGAGCTCGCCGTGCTGACCGACGCGATCCGCGAGGTCATTGCGGATGCGATCCAGGCAGGCGGCTCGTCATTGCGTGACCATATCCAGGCAGACGGCACGCTGGGCTATTTCCAGCATTCCTTCCGGACCTACGACCGGGAAGGCAAGCCCTGCCTCTCGGATGGTTGCCAGGGTACCGTCGAAAGAATAGTTCAATCGGGCCGCTCTACATTCTATTGTCGGGCCTGCCAGAAATGAGGCCAAGGGCCGCGCAAGTGAGGAAGCCATGTCATATGAAACCCTGTTGATCGAACGCCGCGATCGGGTGGCGTTGATCACCCTCAACCGGCCCCAGGCGCTGAACGCCCTGAATTCCACCGTCATGCGCGAGCTCGGGCAGCTTCTGGCCGAGCTGCAGGCCGATGCCGCGATCGGTGCCGTCGTGCTCACCGGTTCGGAAAAGGCCTTTGCGGCGGGTGCCGACATCAAGGAAATGCAGTCGCTCGATTTCGTTGACGTCTATACCGGCAATTTTATCAGCGGCTGGGATGCGATCGCCGGCTTCAGCAAGCCTTTCATTGCGGCCGTGTCCGGCTTCGCGCTCGGTGGTGGCTGCGAGCTCGCCATGATGTGCGACTTTATCATCGCCTCGAAGAGCGCGAAGTTTGGCCAGCCCGAGATCACGCTCGGCGTCATGCCCGGCATGGGAGGCTCGCAGCGCCTTACCCGCGCAGTTGGCAAGGCCAAGGCCATGGATCTTTGCCTGACCGGCCGGATGATGGATGCGATCGAGGCAGAAAGCGCCGGCCTCGTCGCCCGCGTGGTCGAACCGGAGCGCTTGCTCGACGAGGCGCTGGAAGCGGCGGCAAAGATCGCGTCCTACTCGCTGCCATCCGTCATGATGACCAAGGAGGCGGTCAACCGGGCTTTCGAGCAGACTCTGACGGAGGGGTTGCGCTTCGAGCGCCGCCTGTTCCATTCTCTCTTCGCCACCGAAGACCAGAAGGAGGGCATGGCCGCCTTCGTTGAGAAGCGCAAGCCGGCCTTCCGGAACAGATAAGCGCAAGGGAGGGCGCGATTCCTGTCGAATCCGCGTTGACGCATTCGCGCTTTCCCGCTATATGCCCGCCCACGGTTGGGAAAGCCATTGCGCTTTCTCATGAAGCAGCTCCCCAAGTGCTGGTATGGCAGGTCGCAACGACCCGACGCGGCGATGGTGGGCTTTGGTTTGAATTTCGAGAGAGGCATCCATGGCCAACACTTCTTCGGCGAAAAAGGCGACCCGCAAGATCGCTCGCCGCACTGCAGTCAATAAGGCTCGTCGTTCGCGGGTCCGTGGTTTCATCCGCAAGGTCGAAGAAGCCATCGCTTCTGGTGACGCTTCGGTTGCCAAGGATGCACTTCAGGCTGCCCAGCCGGAGATCCAGCGCGCCGCCACCAAGGGCGTAGTTCACGCCAACACGGCATCGCGCAAGATTTCGCGTCTCGCCGCTCGTGTGAAGGCCCTGGCTGTCTAATTTTAGACACTGTTTCGACATTTTCTGAAGAGCCTGGCGTTTCGCCGGGCTTTTCGTCGTTTCCGTTTCGGCGGTGTTGAGCTGGCGCATTGTAATGCGGTGAAACAAGCTTACTTGTCAGTCGCATGACATAAAATACCCAATCATTACATTGGCTTGAGAGAGGTCGTCAGCTTCGCCTCCACTTTCCGCCGGGGGAAGTTGGGCGCCTTGTGAGTCAAGAGATTTTTTATTTTTCTGCTCTGCCGGAGGTCCATTTTGCCGCCGGCCATGAATCTCCTTGATTCAAAAGCATTTCTTTTTCGACCGAATGTGACGCAAAAATGAAGTACCAAGAGTCAATGGCCGCCGCCGGAGTTTGCGTAAAAATCCCGGTTGATCTTGCCATTTGATCCTGCCTTAATGGCCTCCAGCAAGGGGGCAGGGAAACCTCCGAAACGACGGCTCGGACGGCAGCAATGTGGTCTGGACCAGTCTACCCTTGCCGGAGCGGAGTGTTTCCATTCCGTTTTATCATAAAGTGTTCGGCGTTGCATCGGAGACGTAGTCGTCTCCGCGCGATGAGGATTTGTGTCTTGTCTGCAGCATTGCAGATCGGGCCGGAGAATTACGAGCCGCATGTCGAGGATGCGGTTCGGGGGACAAGGGACGACCATCGTCTTGAGGGGGCGAGGGGCAAGTCATGCGGGTGCTTTCGGCTGAAGCACCCTTGTGATGCGTCTGGGGACTGTCGATCCTTCGGGGTCGGCGCGAGATGAAGCGGCTGTCGGGCGAGCATTGAAGCGCCCTACACCAGGAATGATTTTGGAAGGCGGCAATATGCACATGAACTCGATGACGGCCAGTGCGTTGGTAAACGGGGACAATGCACAGTCGGCGCTTGGCGTCGCGTGCTCCGACGGAGCAGGAGAGAATGCCGGAATGACACATAGCGACCTCTTCGACCGCTTCAGCAAAAGACTGAAGGCGCAGGTCGGGGTTGATGTCTACCAGAGCTGGTTCGCCCGCCTTAAGCTGCATTCGGCTTCCAAGAGCGTGGTTCGGCTGACGGTTCCCACGACCTTCCTGAAGTCCTGGATCAATAACCGCTACCTGGATCTGATCACGTCGATCTTCCAGGCGGAGGATCCGTCGATCCTGAAGATCGAGATCATGGTCCGCACCGCCAGCCGCAACACCCGCGGCCCGATCATGGACGAGCGTCAGGTGGGTTCCGAGCCCGCACCCCAGCAGACCACAGCGCGCAAGACAAGTCCGCAGGGCATCGGCCAGATCGCCTCGCCGCCCGGTCCGTCGTCGGTCACGGGCCGCGCGACAAGCACGGCAAGCCCGCTCTTCGGCTCGCCGCTCGACAGCCGCTACACCTTCGATGGTTTTGTCGAAGGCGCGTCGAACCGGGTAGCACTCGCGGCCGCCAAAACCATCGCCGAAGCCGGCGCTGGCGCCGTACGCTTCAACCCGCTCTTCATTCATTCCTCCGTCGGTCTCGGCAAGACGCATCTGTTGCAGGCGATCGCCAATGCCGCAGTGCACAGCCCGCGCGCGCCGCGCGTGGTCTATCTGACCGCCGAATATTTCATGTGGCGCTTTGCCACCGCCATCCGCGACAACGATGCCCTCACGCTGAAGGACTCGCTGCGCAACATCGACCTCCTGATCATCGACGACATGCAGTTCCTGCAGGGCAAGATGATCCAGCACGAGTTCTGCCATCTGCTCAACATGCTGCTTGACAGCGCAAAGCAGGTCGTCGTCGCCGCCGACCGTGCGCCCTGGGAACTGGAATCGCTTGACCCGCGTGTTCGTTCGCGTCTCCAGGGTGGCGTTGCCATCGAAATGGAAGCGCCTGACTACGATATGCGTCTCGACATGATGAAGTCGCGCCTGGAAGTCGTCCGCAAGGATGACGCTTCGATCGACATTCCCGCCGAGATCCTGGAACATGTTGCGCGCAACATCACCAGCAGCGGCCGCGACCTGGAAGGTGCCTTCAACCAGCTTCTGTTCCGCCGTTCCTTCGAGCCGAACCTGTCGATCGAACGCGTCGATGAACTGCTCGCCCATCTTGTCGGCGCGGGCGATCAGAAGCGCGTGCGCATCGAGGACATCCAGCGCGTCGTCGCTCGTCACTACAATGTTTCGCGCCAGGAACTGGTGTCCAACCGCCGCACCCGCGTCATCGTCAAGCCGCGCCAGATCGCCATGTATCTGTCGAAGACGCTGACCCCGCGCTCCTTCCCGGAGATCGGTCGCCGCTTCGGCGGTCGTGACCACACGACGGTTTTGCATGCGGTTCGCAAGATCGAAGAGCTGATCTCGGCCGACCAGAAGCTGTCGCAGGAGATTGAACTCCTGCGTCGCCTGATCAACGAATAAGCGAAAAACCGCAGACTTTGAGGCCACCGAGATCCCGAAACGGGCTCTTGGTGGCCTTTCCGTATCCGGACGCGGTCAGACGCGGACGATCGCGATGATCTCGGGGTTACGATCCAGATGAGACGGGCGATCTCAACTTTCCAGAAGTTTCATTTCAGCATAGCCCGCAGTCAACGATGAGGCTGTATTCCCGCGTTCCGCCAGGCGCTCTTCCTCAGCAGGCGAGGTCTGCGACGACGGCGTTGAGGATCAGCATCCCGGTTGGTGTTACCCGAAGCCTCGAATTGCCCAGCCGCTCGATGAAGCCCTGCTCCAGCAGGAACTGCTCCTTGTCGGGATCGGGATCGCGACCGGAAAGCTGCTGCCACCGGGCGAGATCGACGCCCTCGCGCAGGCGAAGCCCCATCAGAAGCAATTCGTCGGCCTGCGCCTCGTGATCGAGCTCTTCGCGTTCGATCATCCCGTGGCCATTCTGCTCGACGGCAGAAAGCCAGGTTTCCGGATGCCGTTCGGCCACCGTCGCGATCTTCGTCCGCCCTTGCGTCAAACGCCCATGCGCTCCCGGACCGACGCCGGCATAGTCGCCGTAGCGCCAGTAGGTGAGGTTGTGCCGGCTCTCGGCACCCGGGCGGGCATGGTTCGACACCTCATAGGCCGGAAGCCCCTCGCGCGCGGTAATCTCCTGCGTCGCCTCGTAAAGCGTTGCCGCATGTTCGTCATCGGGCACGATCAGCTTGCCGGCCTTGTGCAGGCCGTAGAAGGCCGTGCCCTCCTCGATGGTCAGCTGGTAGAGCGACAGATGGTCGACGGCATAGGACATGGCTTCCTTCAGTTCACGCTCCCATCCCTCCACCGTCTGGTTGGGCCTGGCATAGATCAGGTCGAAGGACATGCGCGGAAAGATCTCGCGCGCCAGCCGGATGGCTTTCAGCGCATCAGCGACGTCATGCAGTCGGCCGAGAAAGCGCAGGTCAGGATCGTTCAGCGCCTGCACACCGAGCGAGACGCGGTTGACGCCGGCAGCCCGGTAGCCGTGAAAGCGGGTCGCCTCGACGCTGGAGGGATTGGCCTCCATCGTGATTTCGATGCCATCGGGCATGTGCCAGTTGGCGGCAATCCCATCAAGGATGGCGCCGACCGTCGCGGGATCCATCAACGAGGGCGTGCCACCGCCCATGAAAACGCTGGTGACCGTCTTCGGCCCGGAGAGCGCCCTGATCGCCTTCATCTCGGCGAGGAATGCCGAGACAAAGCGAGCCTGATCCACGGGCTGGTGGCGTACATGGCTGTTGAAGTCGCAGTAAGGGCATTTGGCCGCGCAGAAGGGCCAATGCACATAGACGCCGAAGCCGGGTTCTCCCGTATCAGGTAGAAGCGTGAAGGACCGGTCGGTCAAGGGGTCACGCCTCCAGGCAGGTTTCGACGAAGAGCTTGAAGGCACGTGCGCGGTGCGACAGCGCTGCTGCATCGCCCGGTTTCCAGCCATGCTTCTCGTCCGCGGTCATCTCGCCGAAGGTGCGCTCATGGCCTTCCGGCTGGAAGATCGGGTCATAGCCGAAGCCGGCGGACCCACGCGGCGGCCAGGCAACGGTGCCCTCGACCTCGCCCCGGAAGAATTCGGTATGGCCATCGGGCCAGGCGAGGCAGAGCACGCTGACAAAGCGGCAGCTCCGTTTCGCCGGATCAGAAGCGTCGCGTTCTGCAAGTGCTGTCTCGACCTTTTCCATCGCCATGGCAAAGTCGCGACTGCCATCCTCGCGTTCGGCCCAGTTGGCCGTGTAGACGCCGGGCGCGCCGTCGAGTGCATCGATGACGAGGCCGCTGTCGTCGGAGAGGGCTGGCAGGCCAGACGCCTTGGCTGAGGCCAGCGCCTTGATCGCGGCATTTTCCTCGAAGGTCGTGCCGGTTTCATCCGGTTCGACGAAGTTGAGGTCCTTGGCCGACTTGGCGGAAAAGCCGAAGGGGCCGATCAGGTCGGCGATCTCGGCGATCTTGCCGGCATTGTGGCTGGCGACGACGATGGTGCGGGTATCAAGCTTGCGCATGCGGTCCTCAGAGATTCCAGAGTTTCGGTTCGGCGCATTCCAGGCTGTTGCCGGCGGGATCGCGGAAATAGATCGAGCGGGCGCCACTGGGCCAGCGGAAATCGGATTCGATGGTGATCCCGGCGGAAATCAACCGTGCCACCATGGCGTCGAGTGCATCGCCGGATACGCGGAAACACAGGTGACCCGCGCCGCTCGTGCCATGTGCCGGAACCGGCAGCGACCCTGCTGGCGCGGGCTTTGCCGTCTCCGCCGCATTGAAGATCAGCACCACCGTCTGCCCGCAGCGGAAGAAGATGTGCCGATCGTCATGCCGTGCGATGCGTTCCAGGCCCAGTACGGCGCCATAGAAATGCTCGGCGGCGTCGAGGTCGGACGCATAGAGCGCCGCTTCCAGAACGCCTTCGATCTCCCCTGCCATCCGCCCGGCCTCTTCGCCTCAGTCCCGAGGTCTCAGCCGATCGCCTGCTTCTGCAGGGCGACCAGTTCGTCGATCCCGTTGCGGGCGAGGCCGAGCAGGATCAGAAACTCGTCCTGGCTGAATGGCTTGCCTTCGGCCGTGCCCTGGATCTCGACGATGCCGCCGGTTCCGGTCATGACGAAATTGGCATCCGTCTCGGCTGCCGAGTCTTCCAGATAATCGAGGTCGATCACCGGCTGGGTTGCGAAGATGCCGCAGGAGACGGCCGCGATATGGTCCTTCAGGACCTTCTCGACCTTGATCATGCTGCGGGTTTCCATCCACTTCAGGCAATCATGCAGCGCGATCCACGCGCCGGTAATCGCCGCAGTGCGCGTGCCGCCATCGGCCTGAATGACGTCGCAGTCGATCGAGATCTGCCGCTCGCCGAGCGCTTCCAGATCGACGACAGCGCGCAGCGAGCGACCGATCAGCCGCTGGATTTCCTGCGTGCGGCCGCTCTGCTTGCCGGCGGAGGCCTCGCGGCGCATGCGGTCGCCGGTGGCGCGCGGCAGCATGCCGTATTCGGCCGTCACCCAGCCCTTGCCCGAATTGCGCAGCCACGGCGGGGTCTTGTCTTCGAGGCTTGCCGTGCACAGCACATGCGTATCGCCGAATTTGACCAGGCAGGAGCCTTCCGCATGCTTGGAAAAGTTGCGCTCGAACGAAACCTTGCGCATTTGATCGGTTTTTCTGCCGGATGGCCGCATTGCAATCTCCTGGGTTGTCTGTTGCCTTCTAAGGAGGGAGCTGCGTATTTGCAAAGAAAAACCATGTCGCGGCGCGCAGTGGCGCGCCGGACGCGATTTATTCCTTGGTCATCCCGTGCGCTGTGACTATATTTCCGTCATGAAACATCTGAGATCCAGTCCGCTCCGCCAATGGCATCACTGAAGACGACCGTCGCAGACGTTTCCGCCTCCCTGGACGATCGTTCAAGGGAAGTGTTTCGCCGTATCGTCGAGACCTATCTCGACTCGGGCGATCCGCTCGGCTCCCGCAGTCTTTCGCGTCTCCTCCCGATGTCGCTTTCGCCGGCCTCTGTGCGCAATGTCATGAGCGATCTCGAGGATCTCGGCCTAATCTATGCGCCGCATGTCAGCGCCGGGCGCCTGCCGACGCAAGCCGGCCTGCGTTTTTTCGTCGATGCCTTCATGCAGGTCGGCGATCTCTCGGATGGCGAGCGCGACGAGATCGAACGGCAGATCCGGCCGACCAGCGCCGACCAGCCGATGGAAGCCATGCTCACCGAGGCGAGCCGCATGCTGTCCGGGCTTTCGCGCGGTGCAGGCCTTGTCATTTCGTCCAAGAACGACCCGATCCTGAAGCATGTCGAATTCATCCGGCTGGAGCCGACCAAGGCGCTCGCAGTTCTTGTCGGCGAGCACAACCAGATCGAAAACCGCATCATCGACCTTCCGGCCGGCGTGACCGCGTCGCAGCTGACGGAAGCGGCCAATTTCCTCAATGCCAATCTGGCAGGCCAGACGATGCGGGAATTGCGCAGCCAGATCGAGAAGCTCAAGACGCAGGTCGCGAGCGAGCTTGATACGCTGTCGCGCGATCTCGTCGAGCGCGGGCTCGCGGTCTGGTCGGGCGAGGTTGCAGACAAACAGCCGGCGCGGCTCATCGTGCGCGGCCGGGCCAATCTCCTCGAAGGGCTGGTCGGTTCAGACGACATCGACCGGCTGCGGCTCCTCTTCGATGACCTCGAACGCAAGGAAAGCCTGATCGAAATCCTCGATCTGGCGGAGACCGGGCCGGGTGTGCGGATCTTCATCGGCTCGGAAAACAAGCTTTTCTCGCTGTCCGGCTCGTCTTTGATCGTCGCACCCTATCGTGACGGCGAAGATCGCATCGTCGGTGCTGTCGGCGTTATTGGACCCACGCGCCTCAATTATTCGCGCATCGTTCCCATGGTCGATTACACCGCGCAGCTCATGGCCAGGCTATCGCGCGGCCAGCGGTGAGCAATTTCCCTGCAAACCCTTGATTTTTTCGCGCCAAACCCTGATATCGGGCACGCATTCGAAACCTTGAGCTTCGAAAACGAGACATTATCCGGAGAACGTCATGACCGAAGAAACCAACAAGAACGGACCTGACGCGGCAGCCCTCGAGGCAGAAGGAACCGCGACCCCCGAAGGGCAGGTTGCAGACGAAGGAGAGGCCTCCGCTGAGCAGCAGCCTGATCCTGTCGAGGCGTTGAAGGCGGAGAACGCCGACCTGCGCGATCGCTTCCTGAGGCTCGCAGCCGAGATGGACAATCTTCGTCGCCGCACCGATCGCGAGATCAAGGATGCCAAGTCCTATGCGGTCACGGGTTTCGCACGGGACATGCTTTCGGTGTCCGACAACCTGCGCCGCGCCATCGAGACCTTGCCCGACGAGGCCCGTGCTGCAGCGGATGCAGCGTGGACGGCCCTGATCGAGGGCGTTGAAATGACGGAGCGGGGCATGCTCTCGACCCTGGAGCGTCATGGCGTTCGCAAGATCGAGGCGGAAGGCCAGAAGTTCGACCCGAATTTCCACCAGGCCATGTTCGAGGTTCCCAACCCGAATGTCGCAAACAACACGGTGGTTCAGGTCGTTCAGGCAGGTTACGCCATCGGCGAGCGGGTCCTGCGGCCGGCCATGGTCGGCGTCGCCAAGGGCGGCCCAAAGACGGAAGCCTCAACCGATGACGCCTCGAAGGCGTGACAGGCAAAGAACGGCCTTGAATCAAAAAGCGCCTCCTGGGGCGCTTTTTTTTGGCTCATCTTTGAGAGCTGAGGGTATCAGGCGGCGTTCGACGCCTGTTCCTCGTTGAGGAAGGTGTAGATAGCCGACGCCGATTCCGTCGCCCGCAGCTTGGCCACGAGATCCTGATCGCGCAGGACACGGGCGATCCGAGATAGCGCTTTCAAGTGATCCGCACCAGCACCTTCGGGGGCCAGGAGAAGGAAGACCAGATCAACCGGCTGGTCGTCCAGAGCCTCGAAATCCACGGGCGTCTCAAGACGCGCGAAGATCCCGGTGATCTTGTTGATCTTGTTCAGTTTTCCATGGGGGATGGCAATCCCGTTGCCGACGCCGGTCGAGCCGAGCCGCTCGCGCTGCAGGATGACGTCGAATATTTCCCGTTCCGGAATGTCGGTGAGCTTGGAAGCTTTGGCCGCAAGTTCCTGAAGCAGTTGCTTCTTGGAGTTCACCCGGAGTGTAGGTACGACAGCATCCTGCTGCAGCAAATCTGCCAATGCCATATCAATGTCCTTCATGCCTCGGATCGAGGAGCGGGCGACTGCAAAAGACAGTCGCCCTTCCGATCTTCAGCCTTTGATGTTGGCGGAATCGATCCACCCGATATTACCGTCATTCCGACGATAAACGATATTCAATTGTTCTTTTCCCGGGCTTCTGAACAGAAGAACGGGTTCGTCGGTCATGTCGAGTGCCATCACGGCGGTCGCCACCGACATGGTGCGCAGTTGCTTCGTGCTTTCCGCAACGATTGTCGGCGAAAAATCGTCCGGCACTTCATCATGCTCGTCGTCTACGGAATCCATGACCGTGTAGGCCACCTCGATCGACGGGTTCTGTGCTTCCCCGGCGTGGTGATCCTTCAGCTTGCGCTTGTAGCGTCGCAGGCGCTTCTCGACGCGTTCACACGCGGTGTCGAAGGCCACTTGAGGATCATTGGCCTCGCCTGCTGCATGCAGGTTTGCGCCGGTATCAAGATGCACCAGGCAATCGGCGGCGAAGCGCGACTGCGACTTCGTGACGACCACTTGCCCGGAATACCCTCCGTCGAAGTATTTGGTAACCGCATCCTGGATTCGGTCTTCGATCCGCTGGCGGAAAGTTTCACCGATTTCCATCTGCTTGCCGGATACACGCACACTCATGGAGTTTCCCTTCTTATGATTGGTTGCATATCCATTTTACGCCAAGCGACGTCCGCGTCCAAGCTTTTCGAGCGGTTCGGTCAGTCTGTGCCTTCGTTTGTCGGGCGTAGTCCAGGGCACTTTCCCCTGAGCGACAGTGTGCGCTGTCGATTGCGGCGCGCTTCTAGCCGCCCTCGGGAGAAGAGTCAATCTCCTGTTAATCTTTGCGTCGGGAAGGCGGCGTTCAGCCGGCCGAAATCTTCGCCATCGCCCGCTTTTCCCGGCGTCTCTGCACGGAGGAGGGGATGTTCATTGACTCTCGGTATTTCGCTACCGTGCGACGGGCGAGGTCTACGCCGCCAGACTTCAACTGATCGACGATGTCATCGTCGGAAAGCACGGCCTCGGGGCTTTCCTGGGTGATCAGGGCGCGGATCCTGTGCCGCACGGATTCCGCGGAGTGACTGTCACCGCCCTCGGCCGAGGCGATGGAGACGCTGAAGAAATATTTCAGCTCGAACAGCCCGCGCGGCGTCATCATGTATTTGTTTGTCGTGACGCGGCTGACGGTCGACTCGTGCATCTTGATCGCATCCGCCACCGTCTTCAGATTGAGCGGGCGCAAGTGATCGACGCCATGATCGAGAAAGGCCGACTGCTGCCGCACGATCTCGGCCGCGACCTTGGTGATGGTGCGCGCGCGCTGGTCGAGGCTTCGGGTCAGCCAGTTTGCATTCTGCATGCATTCCGACATGAAGGCCTGGTCCGGCGTGTCTTTGGAGGCGCCCCGTCGCCCGACGGCTGCCATGTAGCTATGGTTCACGAGCACTCGGGGAAGCGCATCCGGGTTCAGTTCCACCCGCCAGCCGCCCTGACCGTCGGGGCGGACCACGATGTCCGGTGTCACTGATTCGCTTATCGAATGTTCGAACGGGCTGCCGGGCTTGGGGTTGAGCTTGCGGATTTCCGCCAGCATGTCGATGAGGTCTTCCTCGTCGACGGCACAAATCTTCTTCAGCGTTGCAAAGTCGCGCTTGGCAAGCAGGTCCAGATTGTCAATGAGCCCGGCCATGGCCGGATCGTAACGGTCCCGCTGTTGAAGCTGGATCGTCAGGCACTCGCTCAGCGAGCGTGCAAACACACCTGCCGGTTCGAGCGTCTGAAGGGTCTTCAACGCAGCTTCGATATCGGCCAGCGAAATGCCAAGTCGTGCGGAAATCTCGGCGAGATCCGCGCGCAGATAGCCGGCTTCGTCGAGATGGTCGATCAGTACGGCCGCGAGCAGCTGATCCGGGGGCGAGGTGAGTGCGAAGGGCACCTGCTGGTTCAGGTGGTCGCGCAGACTGATCTGGCCCGCGACGAAGTCATCGAGGTCGAAGCCTTCGCTTCCCTCGCCGGATTGGCCCGGCATCGACTTCCACTGTCCGAGCAGTTCGGGAGCATCAGGGCGTTGCGCTGAGCCCTCATCGGCAAACGCCGTGTCGTAATTCGTATCCAGTCGGTCGCTCAGCCGTTCGGTGGCGCCATGCTCGTACCAGTCGCTGTCGAGCGACGGTGCCGCTGCCATGTCGTCAGCAGGTGCCTCCTGCTGGCTGGCGCTCCCGTGTCGGTCGGCATTGTCCGGTATCTCGCCGCCCAAATCTCCATCATCTGCCGCCATTTCGAGCAGCGGATTGCGCTCCACTTCCTGAGAGATGAACTGCATCAGTTCGAGGTGAGTCATCTGCAGCAGCTGAATTGATTGCATCAGCTGTGGGGTCATCACCAGCGACTGGCTCTGTCGCAGGAATAGGTTGGCGGATAAGGCCATGGCGGACGTTCGACTCCCCTACATTCCCCCGCAGCCCCGCCATTGATGGCGGGATAATCGACTTGGCCCAAAAATTGCTTTTTATTTTACTTTGGTCAAGCCGCAGGAGCGGGCTGGGCTTCGTTTTCTTCGTCCTGGCCTCAAAGGCTGAACTTGTCGCCGAGATAGAGGCGGCGCACATCGGCATTGTTGACGATGTCGTTGGCCCGTCCGTGGGTGAGCACTTCGCCCGCATGGATGATATAGGCACGGTCGATCAGGCCGAGCGTTTCCCGCACATTGTGGTCCGTGATCAAAACGCCGATGCCGCGGGCCGTCAGGTGCCGCACGAGGTTCTGGATGTCGGAGACCGAGATCGGGTCGACGCCGGCGAAGGGTTCGTCGAGCAGCATGAAGGTCGGGTCTGTGGCAAGCGCGCGGGCGATCTCGAGACGGCGGCGTTCACCACCCGAAAGCGCCACGGCAGGCGACTTGCGCAGCTTTTCGATGTGAAACTCCGACAGCAGCTCGTCGAGCTTCGCTTCGCGCTTGCGCTTGTCCGAGACATGCACTTCGAGAACCGCACGAATATTGTCTTCGACGGTCAAGCCGCGGAAGATCGAGGCTTCCTGGGGCAGGTAGCCGACGCCGAGACGCGCGCGCCGATACATCGGCATAGACGTCACATCATTGCCGTTGATCGAAATCGTTCCGGCATCGACCGGCACAAGGCCAGTGATCATGTAGAAACACGTCGTCTTGCCGGCGCCATTCGGACCAAGCAGGCCCACGGCCTCACCGCGACGCACCACAAGCGATGCGCCGTTCACGACGCGGCGCGAATTATAGCTTTTGGTCAGCCCATGGGCGATGAGCGTGCCTTCATAGCGCGCCTTGTCGCCCGGCAGGCCGGCCGGGGCAGCCGCCTTGCTGGCCTGCTTTGTCTTTCTAAGGAAGGGAATTTGCACGTTCACGCCGACCCGTCAGTTGCTCTGCTGGGACTTGGGGTCGAGCTGGATCTGGACGCGCCGGCCGCAGCTATCGAGCTTGGCCTGGCCAGAATTCATCTGGACGGTGAGCTTGCAGCCGACGAAGACGTTTTGCCCTTCTGACAGCACCACGCGCTCGCCTTCGAGCACGAAGACCTGCTTCGTCATGTCGAAATAGCCCTTGTCGGCCGTCGCCTGCTGCGTTTCCGACTGCAGGAAGACCTTACCCGTCACATCGATCTTTTCGATGTCGGCATTGCCCTGTGTGACCGTTGTGCCTTCGCCGCGATAGAGAACCGTCATGGCGCCGGCCTGAAGGGTCGTTGTGCCCTGGACCACCTTAACATTGCCGGTGAAGAAAGCCTTCTTCTCCTGTTCGCGGATCTCGAGCGCATCGCTTTCGATCTGGATCGGCTGGTCGTTGGACAACTTCAGGCCATTCATCTGGCTATTCGTCGTCTGGGCCGAGGCGACCGCGGTCAGGCCGCTTGCCGAAACGAGGAGGAAGCCAGCGAGGGAAATCTTGGCGAAGGAGCGGTAAATCATGGCTGGGCGGCTTCCATTGACCGATTGCTGCGGATGGCGGACGGCTCGATATTCAACTTGACGGCGCCCGTGAAAATCATGGTTCGCCCCTTATCCTTCATCTCGAGCGAGTTCGCAACAATCGACGCGCCTTTGGTCTGGATCGCGACCGGGTCATTCGTCTTCATCGTGCCCCCGGCAATGTCGAGATTGGCGGAGCCGAACTGGGCATCGATGCCGCTGCTCAGGTTGAGCGTGAACGGCTTGTCGAGATTGAGCAGGTTGGCAGCCCGGTCGAAGATACCGCTCGTCGCCACGACGCGGGCAAGCACAGTGTCATTGACAGGCACTGCGGCCGCGATCGTCTCCAGCGTGATCATGTTGGGATTCTTTATATCCTGCAGGGCGCGTTCGGCCCGCAGTGAATACCGGACACCTTCGGAATTACGCCCGGCGATCGCCGGCTTTTCCATCACGACCTTGCCATCTTCGATCTTGGCGGATTCGATCTGCAATTCTTCCGGCATCAGGCTTCTGACGACCGAAACCGCCATGAATACGAGCGTGACCGCGAGCGCGACGACCGGCAGGATAACGCGCAGCCTTTTGACCCGCCGGGAGTGGCTCATCGCCTTCCGGTAGGCATCCGCACCTGCCCCGTGGCCGGTGGTCGGCAGGCCGTCATGAATCGATTGCAGCATTAACAGGAACCCGTTCTTCAAGGATGGCGACCGCAGCCGATCCATCGTATTGGTCGTTTCGCATGTCTTCCGGTTGTTGCCAATATGGATTGCCGCAACGCCGTTACAAGAAACATGCCAGTCGGACTGATGGAATGGCGATGCGGGGAAACGAAGGCGGACCCTATCACGATTTGGCATGTGATGCGCGTCATAGCTCTCGCAAAGCCGCGACTTTATGGTTAAGTTGTTCCTTGACTGAGCTTTTTCGCTTTGGCAACTTTGGCGACGTTCACGTCACAACAGAAAATGCAGGGGGTCCGCGTGATAAAGTCGGAATTGGTGCAGATCGTCGCGGCCCGTAATCCGCATCTCTATCATCGCGATGTCGAAAACATCGTAAATGCCGTCCTCGATGAGATCACCGATGCGCTTGCAGGTGGCAATCGCGTCGAACTGCGCGGCTTTGGAGCTTTCTCCGTCAAGAATCGGCCCTCGCGCTCCGGTCGCAATCCGCGCACGGGAGAAACCGTCTTCGTCGAAGAGAAGTGGGTGCCCTTTTTCAAGACCGGCAAGGAGTTGCGCGAGCGGCTCAATCCCGGCATGGGTGACGAAGGGGACGAATAACCGCTTTTCGCGTTGAAAATTCCGCGTCTGTCCTTAACTTGAGCCAAATGGGGTGCCTTGATGCACCCTGGACAGAACAGGGAGTTTCGAGATGATCCGGAAAATCGTAGGCCTCGTGGTGTTCGTTCCGTTCGGCATACTCCTCATCGTTCTGGCGGTCGCGAACCGCGCGCCGGTCAGGCTGGCATTCAATCCCTTCGATCCGGCTGATCAGGCTTTGTCGGCCTCCGCGCCGCTCTTTGTGCTTCTCATTCTCGCCGTCATGCTGGGCGTGCTTCTGGGCGCCATCGTCACCTGGTTCACCCAGGGCAAGCATCGCAAGAAGGCCCGCAGCCAGTCACGCATGGCACAGCAGTGGCAGGCCGAAGCTGACCGGCAGAAGACCCGCGCCGAAGAAATCGCCGGCGCGACCCTTCCGCAGCTCAGCGCCAAGTAAGGCCAGGGCCGGCGAATTCGCGGCAAATCTCCTTTCCGCGCCGGGCCGGCAATGCTAAGGGCTGGCCGAGACGTAAAAGAGCCACGGATAACAGACGTGAAGAACAAGGAACGTCGCCCCGGCGCCAAGCCATTCCCGGGAGCGAAGGCAAAGGGCAGTGGTGAGACGCGGCCGGCAGCGGCAAAGCCTTATGCATCGAAGGGCAGGGATGAGCGACAGGCCCGTCCTCCGCGCCGCGATGCCGAGGCAGTAAGGCCGAAGCCCCCGGCGCAATCCCCTGATACGGCGGCGGAGCCCGCCCGCGCCTTGGTGGTCCGCACCGGTGACCGTCCGGCCGAGCGCGTGCCCTTGATCCTCGAATCGACAGGCGCTGGCGATTTCCACCTGATCGACAGCGGCGATGGCCTCAAGCTCGAGCAATACGGCCCCTATCGGATCGTGCGCCCGGAAGCCCAGGCGCTGTGGCCCAAGGCCCTGCCCACCCATGTCTGGGACAAGGCCGACGCCGTCTTCACCGGCGATACCGACGAAGATGGCATGGGCCGCTGGCGCTTCCAGCGTGAGGCGCTCGGCGAAACCTGGCCGCTTTCCCTGCTCGGCGTCGATTTTCATGGCCGCTTCACCGCATTTCGTCATGTCGGCGTCTTCCCCGAGCAGATCGCCCACTGGAGCTGGATGAAGCAGAAGATCGAGACATCGGATAGGCCGCTGAAGGTCTTGAACCTGTTCGGTTATACCGGGGTCGCTTCGCTCGTTGCCGCCGCCGCCGGCGCCGAAGTCACCCATGTCGATGCCTCCAAGAAGGCGATCGGCTGGGCCCGCGAAAACCAGTCGCTGAGCCGCCTCGACAAGGCGCCGATCCGCTGGATCTGCGAAGACGCAATGAAGTTCATCCTGCGCGAGGAACGCCGCGGCCATCGCTACGACATCATCCTCACCGACCCGCCAAAATTCGGCCGTGGCCCAAACGGTGAAGTCTGGCAGCTTTTCGACCATCTGCCGCTGATGCTCGATATCTGCCGCGAACTGCTGGCGCCCAAGGCCGTCGGTCTTGTTCTGACGGCCTATTCGATCCGCGCGAGCTTTTATTCGATCCACGAACTGATGCGCGAAACCATGCGCGGCAAGGGTGGTCTGGTCGAGTCGGGCGAACTGGTCATCCGCGAGGCCGGCCTCGACGGAAAGACGCCGGGCCGCGCGCTCTCCACCTCTCTCTTTAGCCGCTGGGTGCCGAAATGACCGACGATTATCGCCAGGACGACTCCCGCCGCGTCGGTCAGGTGAAGGAAGTCACCAGCCTCGCCAATCCGATCATCAAGGACATCAAGGCGCTCTCCCAGAAGAAGAGCCGCGACGAAAGCCGCACCTTCCTCGCCGAAGGCCTGAAGCTTGTCATCGATGCGCTCGATCGCGGCTGGGCCATCCGCACCCTCGTCTATGCCAAGGCCGGCAAGGGAAAGCCTCTGGTCGAGAAGGTTGCCGCGCGCACGGTCGCCGCCGGCGGCCTTGTATTGGAAGTCAGCGAAAAGGTCATGTCCTCGATCACGAGGCGCGACAACCCGCAAATGGTCGCCGCTGTCTTCGAACAGCGCTGGACGCCGCTCAAGGACATCCAGCCCAAGGGCTCGGAGACCTGGATCGCGCTTGACCGGGTTCGCGATCCCGGCAATCTCGGCACGATCATTCGCACGGCAGACGCTGCCGGCGCTTCGGGCGTCATCCTGGTTGGCGATTGCACCGATCCCTTCTCGATGGAAACCGTGCGCGCCACCATGGGCTCGATGTTCGCATTGCCGCTGGTCAAGACGACGCCGGCGGATTTCCTCAAGTGGAAGAAGTCGGTCGACGCCCGTCTCGTCGCCACGCATCTGGCCGGAGCCGTCGATTACCGCACCATCGATTATCGCTCCAAGCCGGTCATCCTGATGATGGGCAACGAACAGTCGGGTCTGCCGGATGACCTTGCCAAGGCCGCGGACAAGCTCGCCCGCATTCCCCAGGTCGGCATGGCCGACAGCCTCAATCTGGCAGTCGCGACCGGCGTCATGCTCTTCGAGGTCCGCCGCCACCTGCTCTCCCTTGACGGAGACAAGTGACGCATGTTTGCCGCCTTCAACCGGCCGCTGCCGGTCCTCAGCTTTATCGCTATCGCGCTGGTCCTCGATCAGGCCATCAAATATGCGGTGGAAGTCACTCTGCCGATGCACGAGCTGATCCCGGTTCTGCCCTTCTGGGCGCTTTACCGGACGCATAACCTCGGCGTCGCCTTCTCCATGCTGTCGCATCTCGACAGCTGGTTCATCATCGGCCTGCGCCTCGTTATCGTTGCTTTCGTGCTGTGGCTGTGGCGCAAGACGGGCCCGCAACAGCATTTCGCGCATCTCGGCTTCGCAATGATCATCGCCGGCGCGCTTGGCAATATCATCGACCGGCTGACCTATGGCTACGTGGTCGATTATATCCTTTTCTATACTCAGACCTGGTCCTTCGCGGTCTTCAACCTGGCCGACAGTTTCATCACCATCGGGGCAATTTGCATCGTGGTTGACGAGATCATTCAGCACCGGAAACCGAAGCCGCCCGAAGCCTGAGGGAGCACACACGTGTGCGAAGTTTTGTCACTTTCCTGTAGTAGTCTCGTGTTTAAAGGCGCGTGACTTCAACGCTGGATAGATCCGATGAGCGTGGAACTGATCGAACGAGACCTTCACCTGGGCAACACGGCTGCGGCGTCGCTCGGGCAGCCATCATCCCGCGATATCCTCGGGCGCATTGGCAACCTTGAGACGCGCATTGCTCGCACCGATCGCGAGGTTGATGCCGCCCAGGCCGTGCGTTACCGCGTCTTCGTCGAGGAAATGAAGGCTCAGGTTTCCGTCGAAGATGCCCGTCGCGGCCGCGAGGTCGATAGCTGGGACAGCCTTTGCGATCATCTTCTGGTGCTCGACCGCTCGATCGACGGCGATAGCGAAGACCAGATCGTCGGCACCTACCGCCTGCTGCGCCATGAAGTGGCGATCGCCCATGGCGGCTTCTATTCCGGCTCCGAATTCGGCGTGAATGCGCTTGTCGCCCGCCATCCGGAAAAGCGCTTCATGGAGCTCGGCCGCTCCTGCGTGCTGCCGCAATATCGCACCAAGCGCACGGTCGAGCTGCTTTGGCAGGGCTGCTGGGCCTACGCCCTCCACCATCGCATCGATGCCATGTTCGGCTGCGGCTCCTTCCCCGGCGTGCAGCCGGAGGAGCATGCGCTCGCGCTGTCCTTCCTGCATCAGAACGCTGTCGCCAGGGGGGAATGGGCCGTGGACGCACTGCCCCATCTCTACCGTGAGATGGATCTGATGCCCTCAGAGGCCGTCAATGCCCGTCGCGCCCTGTTCGCCATGCCGCCGCTGATCAAGGGATATCTCCGCCTCGGCGCCATGGTCGGCAATGGAGCGGTGGTCGATCAGGCGTTCAACACGACCGATGTCCTGATCATTTTACCCATTGCCAGCATTTCCGGCCGCTACGTCAACTATTACGGCGCCGACGCCGGCCGCTTCGCGAGCGCCAGCTGACGATCGCTTCTTCTCCTTGGCGAGGAAATGAGAAGGGGGGGCAGAAAGGCCGAACGCCTGATGCTCTGTTCTGATCGATCACCGCGAAACAGCGCATCCGGCTGATCGCACCTGGCCAACACCCAGTCGGCAGTCACACGGCGCCACCTCAGCCTTCGCCACCCGCATCGGCACCTCTGCCACCATCGGCAGATCTGCAAGCTCTTTCAGGTTCATCGTCCGCACGGCCGGGTGCCCCGTGGGGTCATGCCGCCAGTCGCGCGCTGCTTCTGATTCGGGTTCGCGCAGTCTCCAGAAAAACTTGAACATGGCTCAAACCTCATGCGCTCCGCGAGAGCAATTCCAGCATTGCATTGAGACTATGTTCGACCTCTGGCCTCCAATATTCAATTGAGTTTTCCCGTGTCCGGCTATAGTTTTCCTGCATGAAGAGCCTCAACCAGGTCCATCTGAACGGCCTGCGTGCCGTCGAAGCCGTCGCCCGCCTCGGCTCACTGCAGACGGCGGCAGAAGAATTGGGCGTATCGATCGGTGCCGTGAGCCAGCAGGTGATCAAGACCGAACAGCAGCTCGGCCGCACGCTCTTCGAACGCACCAGTCGTGGCATGGTCCCGGTGGAGACGGCGGCTGAAATCCTGGCCCGCCTGAGCGATGGTATTCGTCATCTCTCCAGCGCCGTGGCGCTTGCCAAGCGCAGCGACGACAGCCTGCTGACCATCTCTGTTGCCCCCGTCTTCGCGGCCCGCTGGCTTGTGCACCGCATTGCAGACTTTTCCGAACGTTTCCCGCAAATCAGCCTGCGCATCGATGCCAATGACCGGTTGACCGACGCCAGCCAGACGGATCTGGATCTGAGGATCCGCGTCGGGCGCGGTCACTGGCCGGGTTTCCGGACGGAACTGATCCTGGAGCAGCAGGTGGCGCCGCTCTGCACGCCCGCCATGGCCGCCACGCTTGAGAAGCCCGCCGACATCCTGACCCTGCCCAAAATCATTGATGGCCGCGCCATGTTCACCTGGGATGTCTGGCTTGCCGCCGCAGGCCTTCCGGGCGCCGAGATCAAGGCGCGCCACACCTTCAGCGAGGCTTCGCTGTGTCTCGATGCCGCGATTGCAGGGCAGGGGGTGATGCTCGCCTGGCAGACACTCGCCTCGCATCAGCTGCAACACGGCCAGCTGGTCGCGCCCTTCGGCCCCTCGGTGAAGACCGGGTTCGGCCACTACTTCGTGACCGCCGAAAACGCGAGGCGCTCCGACAAGGTGGAGAAGTTCAAGCGCTGGCTGAAGCGCGAGATCGAAGACGACATGGAGCGGCTCGCAAGAGCCGCCCCCGTATTCGCCCAGGCGTTCGCGCCTTGATCAAACCGCTGCGTTATAGGCCGCAATCGCCGCCATATTGACGATGTCGCTGTCCTTGGAGCCCATCTGGGCGATCTGAACCGACTTTTCGAGCCCGATCAAGAGCGGTCCCATCACCGTCAGCCCGCCCAGTTCCTGCAGCATCTTCGTCGAGATTGCCGCCGAATGGATCGCCGGCATGACCAGAACATTCGCCGTGCCCGAGAGGCGGCAGAACGGATACTGCTCCATCCGATGGCTGTTGAGCGCGATGTCTGCACCCATCTCGCCGTCATATTCGAAGGAAACCCCACGCCGGTCGAGGATCTTGACGGCTTCGCGCACCCGCTCGGAGCGCTCGCCGGTCGGGTGACCGAAGGTCGAATAGGCCAGCAGCGCCACGCGCGGCTCCAGCCCCAGCCGATGCGCCACGCCGGCCGCTTCTTCGGCGATGTCGGCCAATTCATCAGCCGTCGGCATGTCGTGCACGGAGGTGTCTGCAACCACAATCGTGCGGCCACGGGCAAGCGCCAGCGACACCCCGATCACCCGGTGTCCGGGAGCCGTGTCGATGCAGCGGCGAACATCTTCGAGCGCGGTCGAATAATTGCGCGTCGTGCCTGTCACCATGGCATCCGCATCTCCCAGCGCCACCATGCAGGCAGCGAAATGGTTGCGATCGGTGTTGATCAGACGCTGCGCATCGCGATGCAGGTAGCCCTTTCGCTGCAGGCGGGCATAGAGATATTCGGTATAGGCCTCGACGCGGGTCGACATGCGGGCGTTGATCACCTCGATGCCGGGGCGATCGAGATCGATGCCGGCACGTTCGGCGGTCGCCTTCAGCGGTTCGTCGCGGCCGAGCAGGATCGCCGTGCCGAGCCCGAGATTGACGAAGGAAATCGCCGCGCGCATCACCTGCTCCTCTTCGCCCTCGGCAAAGACGACGCGTTTGGGGTGGCTGCGCACATGCTCGAAGATCCGCTGTGTCGCCGCTGCAATCGGGTCGCGCCGGGCCGATAGTTCGTGCGCATAGGCGCCGAGATCGTCAATTTCCTTGCGCGCAACACCGCTTTCCATCGCGGCTCTTGCGACGGCCACCGGAATGGCCGAGATCAGGCGTGGATCGAAAGGAACGGGAATGATGTATTGCGGTCCGAAACGCGGACGTTCGCCCTGATAGGCGGCCGCCACATCGTCAGGAACATCTTCGCGCGCCAGATCTGCAAGCGCCCTGACCGCCGCGATCTTCATCGCGTCATTGATCTGGCTGGCGCGCACGTCGAGCGCACCGCGGAAGATATAGGGAAAGCCCAGAACATTGTTGACCTGGTTCGGATAGTCCGAACGCCCGGTCGCCATGATCGCGTCGTTGCGGATTTCGGCGACTTCCTCAGGCGTGATTTCCGGGTCCGGATTGGCCATCGCGAAGATGATCGGGTTCGGCGCCATCGAGGCGATCATGTCGGATGCGAGCGCGCCCTTCTGCGACAGCCCGAACACGACGTCCGCGCCCACCATTGCCTCGCGCAGCGTCCGCCGGTCCGTCTTGACGGCATGGGCGGACTTCCACTGGTTCATGCCCTCGGTGCGGCCCTGGTAGATCACGCCCTTGGTGTCGCAGAGAATGATGTTCTCGCCGTTGAACCCCATCGCCTTGATCAGTTCGATACAGGCGATCGCAGCAGCCCCTGCGCCATTGCAGACGAGCTTCGTCGTCTTGAAGTCGCGCCCCGTCAGCTCCAGCGCATTGATCAGCCCTGCAGCCGCAATGATCGCGGTTCCATGCTGGTCGTCGTGAAAGACCGGGATATCCATCAGCTCGCGCAGCCGGCTTTCGATGATGAAGCAGTCCGGCGCCCTGATGTCTTCGAGGTTGATGCCGCCGAAGGAGGGGCCGAGGTAACGCACGCAGTTGATGAACTCGTCGACGTTTTCGGTGTCGACCTCAAGGTCGATCGAATCCACGTCGGCAAATCGCTTGAAGAGAACGGATTTGCCTTCCATGACCGGCTTCGAGGCCAGAGCCCCGAGATTGCCCAAGCCAAGGATCGCCGTGCCGTTCGAGATGACCGCGACCATGTTGCCGCGGGTCGTGTAATCGTAAGCCGTGGCCGGATCGGCGGCGATCGCTTTCACCGGAACGGCGACGCCGGGGGAATAGGCGAGCGACAGATCGCGCTGGGTCGCCATTGCCTTGGTCGGCGTAATCTCCAGCTTGCCTGGTCGCCCCTGGGAATGAAAGTCCAGCGCTTCCTGTTCCGTCACCGAGACTTTCGTTCGGCCGGTCTTGTTCTCGCTCGTCATACTTCCCCTCACCTTGTTGTGGGCAGCGGGCGTTCGCTGGTCCATCCTGGTTGTTTTTCCTCGCCTTAAGCCGTTAGTGTTGCACGACTTCCTTTTCAAGAAAACACCGAGCCCGTGACGCTATATCAAGCCACCCCGAGTGATGTCCTGAACGTCGCCGAGCTGACCTCGGAAGAGAGTCGCGCGACGGCCACGCCGATGATGGAGCAATTCATCGAGATCAAGGCCGCCAACCCCGGCAGCCTGCTCTTTTATCGGATGGGCGATTTCTACGAGCTTTTCTTCGAGGATGCGGTCGATGCGTCGCGCGCGCTCGGCATCACGCTGACGAAGCGCGGCCAGCATCTCGGCCAGGATATCCCCATGTGCGGCGTGCCGGTGCATGCGGCCGACGATTATCTGCAGAAGCTGATCTCGCTCGGATTCCGTGTCGCGGTCTGCGAGCAGATCGAAGACCCAGCAGAAGCCAAGAAGCGCGGTTCGAAATCTGTCGTGAAGCGCGACGTTGTCCGCCTCGTGACACCAGGCACGATTACCGAGGACAAGCTCCTCTCGCCCTTCGAATCGAATTATCTGATGGCGCTCGCCCGCATCCGCGGCGGCTCCGCACCCCAGCTGGCGCTCGCCTGGATCGACATCTCCACGGGCATCTTCCGTCTGGCCGAAACCACCGAGACCCGCCTGCTCGCCGATATCCTGCGCATCGAGCCGCGCGAACTGATCGTGCCCGATACGCTCTTCCACGACGAGGAGCTGAAGCCGGCCTTCGACGTGCTCGGTCGTGTCGTGGTGCCTCAGCCGGGCGTCCTCTTCGATAGCGCCAGCGCCGAGGGCCGCATCGCTCGCTATTTCGGCGTCGGAACGCTGGATGGCTTTGGTTCGTTTTCCCGCGCCGAGATCGCCGCTGCTGCAGCAGCCGTCGCCTATGTCGAAAAGACCCAGATTTCCGAACGCCCGCCGCTTGGGCTTCCCGAACGTCAAAACGCCGCCTCGACCCTTTTCATCGACCCGGCGACCCGCGCCAATCTCGAGCTGGTCAAGACACTCTCGGGAGAGCGCAACGGCTCGCTCCTCAAGGCGGTCGATCGAACCGTCACCGGCGGCGGTGCCCGCCTGCTCGCCGAGCGCCTGATGTCGCCGCTGACGGACCCGGAAGCGATTGCCGACCGTCAGGACTCCATCGCCCATCTTCTGGCTGATGGCCTGCTCGTTGATCGCCTGCGTGATGCCCTCAAGCGGGTGCCCGACATGCCGCGCGCGCTTTCGCGTCTCGCGCTCGATCGCGGTGGCCCGCGCGACCTCGGTTCGATTGTCGCCGGCCTTGCTGCCTCCGCCGAGGTTGGCCGCTTGCTTGATCCCCCGAGCCTGCCGAAGGAACTGTCCGAAGCGCTCGCCGATCTCGCCGCGCTCCCCGCCGATCTGGCGCCGAGCCTCTCATCAATGCTGGCCGACGAACTGCCGCTCCTGAAACGCGACGGCGGCTTCCTGCGCGATGGCGCGATATCAGAGCTCGACGAACTCAGGGCGCTACGCGACCAGTCCCGCCGCGTGATCGCCGGGCTGCAGCTGCAATATGCCGAGGAAACCGGCATCAAGTCGCTGAAGATCAAGCACAATAATGTTCTCGGATATTTTATCGAGGTCACTGCGGGGAATGCCGGCCCGATGACCGAGGGCGACGAGGCCAAGGCTCGCTTCATCCATCGCCAGACGATGGCGAATGCCATGCGCTTCACCACGACGGAACTCGCCGAGCTCGAAAGCCGCATCGCCAACGCTGCCGGCCAGGCGCTGTCGCTGGAGCTTGCGGCCTTCGAACGGATGGTGAGCCAGATCGTCGCTGCCGCCGAACCGATCAAGGCTGCCGCCCGCGCCCTCGCAGTGATTGATGTCGCTGCCGGCCTCGCGGCCCTTGCAGAAGAGCAGGGCTATTGCCGCCCGCTGGTCGATGATTCGAGAATGTTCGCCATCACCGCCGGTCGCCACCCGGTCGTCGAGCAGGCGCTCCGCCGCCAGGCCGCCAGCCCTTTCATCGCCAATGACTGCGATCTCTCGCCGCATGATACAAAAGGCCCCGGTGCCATCTGGCTGCTGACCGGCCCGAACATGGGCGGTAAGTCGACCTTCCTGCGCCAGAATGCGCTGATCGCCATCCTCGCCCAGATGGGCTCGTTCGTGCCCGCCGGTGCCGCCCATATCGGCGTGGTCGATCGGCTCTTCTCCCGCGTCGGCGCCTCGGATGATCTCGCCCGCGGCCGCTCCACCTTCATGGTCGAGATGGTTGAGACCGCAGCCATCCTCAATCAGGCAACGGACCGCTCGCTGGTCATCCTCGACGAGATTGGTCGCGGCACCGCCACTTTTGATGGCCTCTCCATCGCCTGGGCCGCCGTCGAGCATCTGCACGAGGCAAACCGCTGCCGCTCGCTCTTCGCCACCCACTTCCACGAACTGACGGCACTGTCGGAAAAGCTTGCCCGCATGTCGAACGTCACGATGCGGGTCAAGGAGTGGGATGGCGATGTCATTTTCCTGCATGAGGTCGGCCCCGGTTCCGCCGATCGCTCCTACGGCATCCAGGTTGCCCGCCTCGCCGGCCTTCCGGCCGCTGTGGTCTCGCGCGCCCGGGAAGTTCTGACCCGCCTGGAAGACAGTGACCGCAAGAACCCGGCCGCACAGTTGATCGATGACCTGCCGCTGTTCCAGGTCGCCGTCCGCCGCGAGGAGGTCCAGAAATCAGGCCCTTCCAAGGTGGAGGAGGCCCTCCGCTCGATTGATCTTGACGACCTCACGCCTCGCCAGGCGCTCGACGCGCTCTATGATCTCAAGAAACAACTTGGCAAGCCTTGACCGGTAGAGTGCCTGTCAATCGCGCCCGAAAAGGGCTATAGCGCCACCAATCCCGGCCGATTCCCGGGTCCCGAGAGATGATGCTGCCCCCCATGGCCAAAGCAGACCTTGCCTTCGACGATCTCCTAGACATCGACGCGCTGCGTGCGTCCTGCGAAGCGGTGACACGGAGCGGCTCCGGCAATCTGCTCGAGATCCGCTCGCGGCTCCTGCCCATCCTGAAGAAAGCCTCGGCGGATGCCCGTGAGCAGGCGCGCCTGAAGCTCTTCGAGGATGGCAGCGGCATGAACTGCGCCAACCGGATCTCATGGATCCAGGACCAGCTGATCTCGGTGATCTTCGAATTTGCCCGCACCCATGTTTATCCGCGGGGTGTCGAGGGCCTCTCTGTTGCCGCCGTCGGCGGTTACGGCCGCGGCACGCTGGCGCCCGGCTCCGACATTGACCTCCTCTTTCTCTTGCCTCCCAAGGCAGGGCAAGACATGCACAAGGCGGTCGAGTTCGTGCTCTACCTCTTGTGGGATGTCGGCTTCAAGGTCGGTCATGCCACTCGCACGGTCGAGGAGTGTATCCGCCTGTCCAAGTTGGACATGACCATCCGCACGGCCATCCTCGAAACCCGCCACATCTGCGGCGATGAGACGCTCGTCACCGAACTCCAGCATCGTTTCGATCAGGACGTCACGACCGGCACTGCGCCCGAATTCATAGCCGCCAAGCTCGCCGAACGCGACGAACGCCACCGCAAGGCCGGCGACAGCCGCTATCTCGTCGAGCCCAACGTCAAGGAGGGTAAGGGCGGCCTGCGGGATCTCCAGACCCTGTTCTGGATCGCGAAATACAATTATCACGTCCGCGATACCGGCAAACTGGTGCGCCTCGGCGTTCTCTCTCGCCACGAATGGCGCCTCTTCCAGAAGGCCGACGACTTCCTCTGGGCGGTTCGCTGCCACATGCATTACCTGACCGGAAAGCCGGAAGAGCGGCTCTATTTCGATATCCAGCCGGAAATCGCCAAAAGCCTCGGCTACCAGCCGCGTCCCGGTCTTTCCGCCGTCGAGCGCTTCATGAAGCACTACTTCCTGGTGGCCAAGGATGTCGGTGACCTGACCCGTATCTTCTCGGCGGCGCTGGAAGACCAACAGGCGAAAGCCGCGCCCGGCATCGGCGGCATGATTGGCCGCTTCGCCAACCGTCCGCGAAAGATCGCCGGCGCCAGCGAATTCATCGATGACCGCGGCCGCATCGCGCTTGCCGATCCTGGCGTCTTCAAGAATGATCCGATGTCGATCATGCGCCTTTTTCATGTCGCGGATCTGAACGGCCTCGAATTTCACCCCGATGCGCTGAAGGCGGTCACCCGGTCTCTCTCGCTGATCGACAACACCTTCCGCGAAAGCGAGGAAGCAAACCGCCTCTTCCTCTCAATCCTGACATCCCGCAGGGATCCCGGCTTCATCTTGCGCCGCATGAACGAGGCCGGCGTGCTCGGTCGCTTCATGCCGGAATTCGGCAAGATCGTCTCGATGATGCAGTTCAACATGTATCATCACTACACCGTCGACGAGCATCTCATCCGCACCGTCGAGGTGCTTTCCGAAATTGACAACGGCAGGGCGGAGGAAGTTCATCCGCTGGCCAACAAGATCATGCCGGAGATCGAGGATCGCCAGACGCTCTACGTCGCGATCCTGTTGCACGACATCGCCAAGGGCCGCCAGGAAGACCATTCCGTTGCCGGTGCCAAGGTCGCCCGCAAGCTCTGCCCGCGTCTCGGCCTCTCGCCCAAACAGACTGAAATGGTCGCCTGGCTGATCGACCAGCATCTGCTGATGTCCATGGTCGCCCAGACCCGCGACCTGCATGACCGCAAGACGATCACCGACTTTGCCGAAAAGGTACAGTCGCTCGATCGCCTGAAGATGCTGCTCGTGCTGACGGTCTGTGATATCAGAGCCGTCGGACCGGGTGTCTGGAACGGCTGGAAGGGCCAGCTCCTGCGCACGCTCTACTACGAGACCGAATTGTTGCTGTCCGGCGGCTTTTCCCAGGTCTCCCGCAAGGAGCGCGCCAAACATGCTGCCGAGCAGCTTTCGAAGGCGCTCGAAGGCTGGAGCCAGAAGGACCAGCGCACCTACACCAAGCTGCATTACGAGCCCTACCTGCTTTCCGTCGATCTCGAAGACCAGGTGCGTCACGCCCATTTCATCCGCCAGACGGACAAGTCCGGCCAGGCACTCGCCACCATGGTGCGCACCCACCAGTTCCACGCGATCACCGAGATCACGGTGCTGTCGCCCGACCATCCGCGCCTGCTGTCGATCATCGCCGGTGCCTGTGCCGCTGCCGGCGCCAACATCGCCGACGCCCAGATTTTCACCACGTCGGATGGCCGCGCGCTGGACACGATCCTGATCAATCGCGAATTCCCGATCGACGAGGACGAAACCCGCCGCGCCGCCACCATTGGCAAGATGATCGAGGACGTGCTGTCTGGCCGCAAGCGCCTGCCCGAAGTCATCGCCACGCGCTCCAAGGGCAAGAAGAAGAACAAGACCTTCCCGGTCCAGCCGGATGTGCGTCTCTCCAATGCGCTCTCCAACAAGTTCACGGTCATCGAAGTCGAGTGCCTCGATCGCATCGGCCTTCTTGCCGAGATCACCGCTGTCCTCTCCGACCTCTCGCTCGACATCCACTCGGCCCGCATCACCACCTTCGGCGAAAAGGTCATCGACACCTTCTACGTGACTGACCTCGTCGGCCAGAAGGTCACCAATGAGAACCGCCAGGCGAATATCGGCAACCGGCTGAAATCCGTCATGGTCGACCAGCCGGACGAACTTCGGGACAACATGCCCTCAGGCATCATCGCGCAGCCCCAACGGGCGACGCCGTCGCCGAAAAAGGCGCGGGCCTGAGGAATGAGCCTGGTCAAGAAATTCATGACCGTTGGTGGCGCGACGCTCGGCAGCCGCATCTTCGGCTTTGCGCGCGAAACCCTGATGGCCGCAGCCCTCGGCACAGGACCGGTCGCAGACGTCTTCTATGCAGCCTTTCGCTTCCCCAATCTCTTCCGCCGTCTCTTTGCCGAAGGTGCCTTCAACGCTGCCTTCGTGCCGCTCTTCGCCAAGGAGATCGAGGCGAACGGCACCGATGGCGCCAGGCGTTTTTCCGAGGAAGTCTTCGGCGTCCTCTTTTCCGTCCTGCTGATCCTTACCATCGGAATGCAGCTTTCCATGCCGCTGCTTGTCCAGTGGGTCATTGCCCCGGGCTTCGCCGATGATCCGGAAAAGTTCGACCTGACGGTTCGCCTGGCGATCGTCATGTTCCCCTATCTGATGTGCATGTCCCTGACGGCCATGCTGAGCGGCATGCTGAATTCGCTGCACCACTTCTTTGCGGCTGCCATCGCCCCTGTTTTCCTCAATGTCCTGATGATCGGGGCGCTCGGATGGGCGCTCTGGACCGGTGCCGATCCCGCCACGACAGCCTGGGCGCTCTCGTGGTCCGTGCTCGGGGCGGGTCTCCTGCAGATGGCCGTCGTCTACATCGGCGTGCGCCGTGCCGGCATCCGGATCGGCTTCAAGCGTCCGCGCTTCACCCCCAATGTGAAGCGCCTGCTGGTGCTGGCCGTCCCGGCTGCCGTCACCGGTGGCATCACGCAGATCAATCAGCTGATTGGCCAGGCCATCGCCTCGACGAAAGAGGGGGCGATTTCGGCTCTGCAATATGCCGATCGCATCTACCAGTTGCCTCTCGGCGTTGTTGGCGTAGCAGTCGCCGTCGTGCTCCTGCCGGAACTTGCGCGCGCGCTGAAGGGTGGGCACATGAAGGAGGCCGGCACCCTTCAGAACCGATCGATCGAATTCGTCCTCTTCCTCACGCTCCCCGCCGCCGCCGCTATCTGGGTTCTCTCCGACGAGATCATCCGCGTGCTCTACGAGCGCGGCGCCTTCAGTGAACAGAACACCGCTGTCGTTGCCTCGATCCTTGCTATCTACGGCATCGGTCTGCCCGGCTTCGTGCTGATCAAGGCGCTTCAGCCGGGATATTACGCCCGCGAAGACACCAAGACCCCGATGCGCTTCACCATGGTTTCGGTCGCGCTCAACACGGGCCTTGCCGTGACACTCTTCCCGATCTTCGAGGAAAGCGGCATTGCGATCGCCGAAGCCGCAGCTGGATGGACAAACACCGTCTTGCTGTTTTCGGTCCTGCTCTGGCGCGGCCATCTCGTCTTCGAATGGTCGCTCGTCACCCGCACCGTGCGCCTGATGATCGCGTCCGCGATCATGGCCGCCCTGCTCGTCTACCTGTCCGATCGCTGGTCGTCCTGGCTGTCGCCGGAAAGCCCGCTCTTTGATCAGGTTCTGGCTCTGGGTGCGCTGGTGGTCGTCGCCATGCCCGTCTATTTCGGCATTGCCTTCCTCATCGGCGGTGCCGATATCGGCATGATCCGCCGCAATCTGAAGCGCAGGAAGAAGGCCGCCGACGAGGCCGAAACGACCCCGTCCGCGCCTGATCAGCAATAGGTCCAGGTCCGCTTCGGGCCGATGTCGACATGCACGATGCCGTTGCAGTAGCGTCCGATCCCGCCGATGCCGGGTGCTGTTCGCGCGGCTGCGACGATCTTCTTCTCGGAAACGCCGGGCACACGGATGTCGGCGGCAAAACAGTGGCTGTGCTGGGACCGACCCGAGCGAGGACGGTGGCCGGAGGTGACGACCGGCTTCTTGCCGGTTTTCTTGGCGATATGGGCGAGAATGCCCTTCAGCTCGTCCGGAAAACAGTTGGCTTTGACGCTGACACGCTGCAGCGTATAGGCAACGGCCGTGTCATGCTTCATGAAAAAATGGCGCTTCTTCTTTTCCACGGCCTCGACGGGGGAGAGGAGACCGAGCGAAAGAACGCAGCCGAGCGCGACGCGAAACAAAGTGCGCATGAGTGACCTTCTGGAATGAGTTTGTTGTTTTCAGCGATCCAGATCGCTTGCGGCAGTTTTCTATTCCTGAAAATGTGGCAAATTTGGTGCGCTTTGCTCGGATTGACGTTTTCGCCTGTTTTTTAGGCTGCCCGCGGGGCCCTTGGCGCCTCGCGAAATCATTCTCTAACCCCCTCGAATCAGGGAGGAAATTTGCCCATGCGTGATTTTTTGAGCCCGAGCGTCACAAAGCGGACCGGAGGGTGTGATCTATGACCACGAACAGTCTCTTTCTCGTCAGTCTGCTGGTCGACGGCTACGACCGCGCGAAGGCCTTTTATTGCGAGGCTCTTGGCTTCGATTGCGTGGAGGACAAGGTAATGCCGGATGGCAAGCGCTGGCTGGTGGTCCGTCCCAAGGGTGGAGAAGGTGCCGCCATCCTGCTTGCCGAGGCGGCAGACGAGACCCAGCGGGCGGCGATCGGCAACCAGACCGGCGGCCGCGTCGGTTTCTTCCTGCGAACGGATGACTTTGCCCGTGACCATGCGCGTTTCCGTGACGCGGGTGTGCTCTTCCGGGAAGCCCCGCGCCACGAGCCCTATGGCACCGTCGCGGTGTTTCAGGACCTCTATGGCAACCTGTGGGATCTGATCGAACCGGCGAAGGTCTGAGCGCTAAGCGCCATGGAAGTGAGCGCTTGATTGCACAGCCTCTGCCGTGCATAAGCCGTGATCGACACGCGATCGCAAGATCGGGCCCTCCACCAGCCTGTTGAGGACAATCATGGGTGAGTTCAAGCCGCTGGTATTCTCCGGCGTTCAGCCGACCGGCAATCTCCATCTCGGAAACTATCTCGGTGCGATCCGCAAGTTCGTCGCACTGCAGGAAAACAACGACTGCATCTATTGCGTGGTTGATCTGCATGCGCTGACGGCTCAGCTCGTCCACGAGGACATGCAGACCCAGATCCGCTCGATCACTGCCGCCTTCCTTGCCGCGGGCATCGACCCGAAGAAGCACATCGTCTTCAACCAGTCCCAGGTCCCGCAGCATGCGGAACTGGCCTGGATCTTCAACTGTGTCGCCCGCCTCGGCTGGATGAACCGCATGACCCAGTTCAAGGACAAGGCCGGCAAGGATCGCGAGCAGGCCTCGCTCGGCCTCTACGCCTATCCCAGCCTGATGGCCGCCGACATTCTCGTCTACCGCGCCACCCATGTGCCGGTTGGCGATGACCAGAAGCAGCATCTGGAGCTTGCCCGCGACATCGCCATGAAGTTCAACCTGGACTTCCATGACAAGATCGTTCCCACCGGCCTCGGCATCGACATCAAGGTCGGTGAAGAGCCGGTTCACGCCTATTTCCCCATGGTCGAGCCGTTGATCGATGGCCCCGCGCCGCGCGTCATGAGCCTGAAGGACGGCACCAAGAAGATGTCGAAGTCGGACCCGTCCGACCTGTCGCGCATCAATCTGATGGACGACCAGGATGCGATCTCGAAGAAGATCCGCAGGGCCAAGACCGATCCGGATGCATTGCCAAGCGAAGTCGACGGTCTGAAGGGCCGCCCCGAGGCCGACAATCTCGTCGGCATCTATGCGGCACTCGCCGACAAGTCGAAGGCCGACGTGCTCTCCGAATTCGGCGGCCAGCAGTTCTCGGTCTTCAAGCCGGCTCTGGTCGATCTCGCGGTCGAGGTTCTGGCCCCGATCAACGCGGAGATGCGTCGCCTCATGGAAGACCCCGGTCACATCGATGCGGTCCTCCGGGATGGCGGTGAACGTGCGCGTACCCGTGCCGAAAAGACCATGAACGAAGTCCGCGACATCATCGGATTCGTGCGATAAGGTCTTGGTCGCTGGCGGGTCCGCCCGGAGCCCGCCTGCGCCACATGATATCTTTCCGGCGGCGGGGTCATCAATGGTTTCAACGCGTCTGTCACGTCTTGAAGGTCATCGCCGCAAGTTCATGGCGGTCATCGACAACACTCCGGAATGCTCGCGAGCGGTCCATTATGCCGGCCGCCGCGCGAAGAATTCCAATGGCGGACTGGTGCTGATCTACGTGATCCCGGAAGGTGACTTCCAGCAATGGCTGGGCGTCGAGGAGATCATGCGGGCCGAGGCCCGGGAAGAGGCCGAGGCGGTCATGGCCAAGGCAGCCCAGACGGTGCGCGATACGATCGGCATCGAGCCTGAGCTCGTCATCCGTGAGGGAAGCGCCTATCCCGAGATCAACGGCCTGATCGAGGAAGACAGAGACATCGCGATTCTGGTCCTGGCCGCAGGCTCGACCAAGGAAGGTCCCGGCCCGCTGGTCTCGATGATCGCCGGACGCGGCGCTGCCTTCCCGATCCCGGTCACGGTCCTGCCGGATTCGCTGACGGATGAGGAAATTGACGCGCTCTGCTGATGTCGACTTCCTGACGATCGTGTCTTGAAGATGCGGCCCGCAAGGTCTATTTTGGAAATATTCTAATCTTTAGTGGTGCCCTCACCGCACCGGAGGCCATAATGTTCATCCAGACCGAAGCCACGCCGAACCCGGCGACCCTGAAATTCCTGCCCGGCAAGGTGGTGATGCAGACCGGCACGGCCGAATTCCGCGACGCCGATAGTGCGGCCGCGTCACCGCTCGCCTCGCGCATCTTCACGATCCCGGGCGTGACGGGCGTCTTCTTCGGCTATGATTTTGTCACCGTCTCCAAGGACGGCCCGGAATGGCAGCATCTGAAGCCGGCCATTCTCGGCACGATCATGGAGCATTTCATGAGCGGTGCCCCCGTCATGGGCACGGCCTCGACGTCCGCGCAAGTGGACAGCGACGAGGAGTTCTTCGATGCGGGTGACGAAACGATCGTTGCGACCATCAAGGAACTGCTGGAAACCCGCGTTCGTCCCGCCGTCGCTCAGGATGGCGGCGACATCACCTTCCGCGGCTTCAAGGACGGCAAGGTCTTCCTCAACATGAAGGGCTCTTGCGCCGGCTGCCCGTCCTCAACCGCGACCCTGAAGCACGGCGTGCAGAACCTGCTCCGCCACTTCGTGCCCGAGGTGCAGGAAGTCGAAGCGGTCTGATTGGACCGGACTGGAGACAACATGATCGTTCTTGCGATCGATACGGCGGGTGTGGACTGCGCAGCCGCCGTTTTTGAGTCCGAAACGGGCAAGATGCTCGGCCGCGTCAGCGAAACCATCGGGCGTGGCCATGCCGAACGCTTGATGGCCATGATCGATGATGCCCTGGCCGAAGCGAAGCTCACGCTGACCGATGTCGAGCGTATCGGGGTGACAGTCGGTCCCGGATCCTTCACCGGCATCCGCGTCGGTGTCGCCGCCGCCCGCGGGCTGGCTCTGGCACTCGGCGTGGAATGTGTCGGCGTATCGACGCTGGAAGTCCTGGCCCGGACCGCATCCGGTTCCGAAAAACCCGTGCTGGCCGCGATCAACGCCCATCGCGATCAGGTCTATGCCCAGGGCTTCGAGCGTGATGTGCCGCAGGGCGAACCGCTGTTGCTCGAGCTCGACGATTATCTCGCCCGCGCGACTGCGCCCGGCATCGTGCTGGTCGGCTCGGCATCGGCCCTGGTGGAAGACCAGGAGGCTGAAACCGCTCCCGATCATTATCCGATCGATCTCGTTGCGCGCATCTCAGCAACTGCGAAAGCCCAGGGCAAGCCGAGGCCGCTCTATCTGCGCGGACCGGATGCGAAACCGCAAACCGGGTTTGCCGTATCGAGAGCCTGACATGCGCGACAGCCTGTTCTACCGCCAGCCCGAGTTCGAAATCGTCCCCATGACCTCCGAACACTGCCGCGCGGTGGCCGGGCTGCATGCCGAGCGCTTCCCCCGCGCCTGGGGCGATGGCGAATTCCTCAGCCTGCTTTACCAGCCCAATACCTTCGGCTTTGCCGCCTGGCAGACAAACACTCTCTTCTTCAAGGCGCCGCTATCGGGCTTTGTGCTCGCACGCGAAGTGGCCGGCGAGGCCGAGATCCTGACGATCGCCGTCAGCGACAAGGTCGCCCGCTTCGGCCTCGGCTGGCGGCTCATGCAGGCGGCGATGCGCGAGGCGAAGTTGAGGGGGGGCGAATCCATGTTCCTCGAAGTCGACGACGGCAACCAGGCGGCCCTCGGCCTCTACCGCAAGCTCGGCTTCGAGAAGGCTGGCGAACGGCCGGCCTACTATATGAATGAAAACGGCCGCCGGTCCTCCGCGCTTGTCATGCGCCGCGATCTTCGCTAACCGGTCGGTTGGACGAACCGACCATCTGCAGATAAGCTGACACCATGAATGACGCCCTGAAATCTTTGGAAACGCTGTGTGCCGAACGGGGCATGCGCATGACCGAGCAGCGCCGCGTCATTGCCCGCATCCTCGAGGAATCCGACGATCACCCCGACGTCGAGGAACTCTATCGCCGCTCGTCCAGGATCGACGCCAAGATTTCGATTTCGACAGTCTATCGCACGGTCAAGCTCTTCGAGGACGCCGGCATCATCGAGCGTCATGATTTTCGCGACGGCCGCTCGCGCTACGAGACCGTGCCTGAAGAGCACCACGACCACCTGATTGATTTGAAGACGGGCACCGTGGTCGAATTCCATTCGCCGGAAATCGAAGCCTTGCAGGAGCGCATCGCCCGCGAACACGGCTTCCGCCTCGTCGGCCATCGCCTGGAGCTCTATGGCATACCGCTGTCGAAGGACGAGAAGTGAGCCGATGACCACCACGCCTGCGAGGCCCGCGTGATCAACTGGTTGAGGGTCGGGCTCTACCTGCTCGTGCTGCTCGTGGTCTCGGGGCTGCTGATTCCGGTCCAGCTTCTGGCGCTCCGCCTCGACTGGCCGCTGCGCAGGCGTTTGCCGCGCCAGTGGCACCGCATGGCGCTCTGGTTCCTCGGCATCCGCGTCCATGTCCATGGCGCGCTCGACACCCGCCGCCCGTTGATGATTGCCGCCAATCACGCGTCCTGGAAGGACATTCTCGTCCTTGGTTCGCTGGCCGATGTTGCTTTCATTGCCAAGACCGAGGTCGCTTCCTGGCCCGTCTTCGGGTTCCTCGCCAGGCTGCAGAAGACGATCTTCGTGGTTCGCGAGGAAAAGCGCCGCACCGGCGACCAGATCAACGAGATCGCGGCCCGCATGGGAGATGGCGAAATTGTCGTGCTCTTCCCGGAAGGCACGACCTCGGATGGCAACCGCATCCTCGGCATCAAGTCGTCCCTCTTCGGTGCGGCCGCGGCCGCCCTCCCGAATGGGGAAGATGCTGTCGTCTACGTTCAGCCCGTCGCCATCGCCTATACCCGCGTCCAGGGCATGCCCATGGGACGTTACCACCGCCCGATCGCCGGCTGGCCCGGCGACATCGGTCTCCTGGAGCATCTGATCGGCGTCCTGCGTGCGGGCGCGCTTGATGTAGACGTGACCTTTGGCGAGACGGTCGAATTCAAGAAAGGCGACAGCCGCAAGGCACTCGCGATCCGCATCGAGGACAAGTTGCGGACCATGCTGCTCGCCCATTTGCGCGGCCGGCACCGCCGCTGAGCGAGACTTTGTCAGTGGTTGTAGTCTGGACGCCGGTAGGTCATCTTACTCGCAACAAAATGCGGTGGGGGAAGACCGAATGTTTCGAATGCTGTTCAGGCTTTTGTTGCGTGAGACAAAGCGACGGTCCAGAGATTCTGGCAGACCTCCAGTCGTTGTGGTTCACCTGAAGCCTGAGCCTGTAACCGAACGAATTCTCAGAGGACAATGTTGGGTCGTGGATGGCGATACCATCGTGATAGACGGCACGCACATTCGCATCGCAGGCATAGACGCGCCAGAACTGGATCATCCTTGGGGTAAAAAGTCGAAGTGGACTCTGGTCCAGATGTGCAAGGGCCAAGTTGTTACTGCTAGACTGCGCCCGGATCTTTCATATGATCGTGTGGTTGCGGAGTGCTTCTTGCCGGACGGTCGCGATATTGCTGCCGAACTTGTGCGTGCTGGGATGGCCCTTGACTGGCCAAAGTTTTCTGGAGGCAGGTATCGTCATCTGGAGGCGCCGGATGCCAGAAAGAGATTGTGGCGTGCCGATGCTCGGCAACGGGGCAAGCTCCCTCCAAAATCTGAGATCAAAGGCTAAAGGGTTTCATCACAAACGGAATTTTTCGGTTTAATCGCCGGCCGAAAACCACTAAATAGCGGCCATGACCCAGGAAACCGCGAGCCTCACCGAAACCCCGCTGCCGGGCGCCAATACGCGCAAGGTCTTCATCAAGACCTATGGCTGCCAGATGAACGTCTATGACAGCGGTCGCATGGCCGATGCCCTGGCGGCGGATGGCTATGCGCCGACCGAGGTGATGGAAGAGGCTGACCTCGTTCTGCTCAACACCTGCCATATCCGGGAAAAGGCCGCCGAGAAGGTCTATTCGGCGCTCGGACGCCTGCGCGAGCACAAGAAGGTGCGTGCGGCCGAAGGCAAGGAATTCATGATCGGCGTCGCCGGTTGCGTCGCCCAGGCTGAAGGCGAGGAAATCTCCCGCCGTGAGCCCGCTGTTGATGTCGTGCTCGGCCCCCAGACCTATCACCGTCTGCCGCAGGCGCTCCGCAAGGCCCGCGCCGGCGAGCGCGTGGTCGATACCGAATATGCGCTGGAAGACAAGTTCGAGCACCTGCCCGATCCGACCAAGATCATCGGCAAACCGCGCTCGGTCACCGCCTTCCTCACGGTCCAGGAAGGCTGCGACAAGTTCTGCACCTTCTGCGTGGTGCCTTATACCCGTGGGTCCGAAGTCTCCCGTCCGCTCTCCCAGCTTCTGACGGAAGCCCGTCGTCTCGTGGATTCGGGCGTGCGCGAACTGACGCTGCTCGGCCAGAACGTCAACGCCTGGCATGGCGAGAACGAGCAGGGCACGACGATCGGTCTCGGCGACCTGCTCTACAGGCTTGCGGAAATCCCGGGCCTTGCCCGTCTGCGCTACACCACCAGCCACCCGCGCGACATGGATGACCGCCTCATTGAAGCGCATCGCGATCTCAGGATGTTGATGCCGTATCTGCATCTGCCGGTGCAGTCTGGCTCCGACCGGATCCTGAAAGCGATGAACCGTCGCCACAAGGCCTCGGAATACATCGCCCTTATCGAGCGCATCCGTTCCGTCCGTCCGGATATCGCGCTGTCGGGTGATTTCATCGTCGGCTTTCCCGGCGAGACCGAGGCCGATTTCGAGGACACGATGACCCTTGTGCGCGAAGTGAACTACGCACAGGCTTATTCGTTCAAATATTCCACCCGTCCGGGCACGCCCGGCGCCGATCTGCCCGATCACGTGGCCGAGGATGTGAAGACAGAACGCCTGGCACGGCTCCAGGCGCTGCTGCTCGACCAGCAGCAATCCTTCATGCAATCGATGATTGGCAAAACCATCGATCTGCTACTGGAGAAGCCGGGCCGCATGCCGGGCCAGCTCATCGGTCGTTCGCCCTGGCTGCACTCTGTGAATGTTGATGCAAAGTCATCGCAAATCGGTGACATTATACAGGTACGAATCACCGCAGCCGGCCCAAACAGCTTGTTTGCCGAGGTGGCAGAGGGTTAGAGTGAGGGTCTGAACCTGAACGCAACAGGAGCCTGATCGCTTGAACGCAACAGAAGTGGTTTCTTCACCCTCGCGCAATGTCCGCAACCCTGCGACCGACGCCAATCACTTCATCTTGACGTTCGAGAACAACAGGCTTGCCAGCGAGCTCTTCGGCCAGTTCGACCAGCATCTGAAACTGCTTGAGCAGCGCCTGCAGATCGAGGCCCGCGCCCGCGGCAATTCGGTCGCCATAACAGGCGAACTCCAGGCAACCAATCAGGCCCGTCGCGCGCTCGATTTCCTCTATGCCCGCCTGCAGAGCGGCGTCTCGGTCGAAGCTTCGGATGTCGAAGGCGCGATCCGCATGGCAGTCGCTGCAGACGACCAGTTGTCCCTCCCGACAATGGAGCGCAAGGCCAAGCTCTCCATGGCGCAGATTTCCACCCGCAAGAAGACGATTGCGGCCCGCACGCCGACCCAGGACGCATACATGCGCGCGCTGGAACGATCTGAAATGGTATTCGGCGTCGGCCCCGCCGGTACCGGCAAAACCTATCTCGCCGTCGCGCATGCTGCCCAGCTTCTGGAACGCGGCGTGGTCGATCGCATCGTGCTCACCCGCCCAGCCGTTGAAGCCGGAGAGCGCCTCGGCTTCTTGCCGGGTGACATGAAGGAGAAGGTCGATCCCTATCTCCGGCCGCTTTACGATGCGCTCTACGACATGATCCCCGGTGACAAGGTCGAGCGTGCCATCACCGCCGGCGTCATCGAAATCGCGCCGCTCGCCTTCATGCGTGGCCGCACGCTCGCCAATGCCGCCATCATCCTCGACGAGGCGCAAAACACCACCTCGATGCAGATGAAGATGTTCCTCACCCGTCTCGGTGAGAATGGCCGCATGATCATCACCGGCGACCCGAGCCAGGTCGACCTGCCGCGCGGCGTCACATCCGGCCTCGTCGAGGCCTTGCAGGTGCTGAAGGGTGTGGAAGGTGTCTCGGTCGTCCGCTTCAAGGATACCGATGTGGTCCGCCATCCGCTTGTCGGCCGCATCGTGCAGGCCTATGACGCGAAGTACAAGGTACAGGACGAGAGCGAGCAGAGCGAGCACTAAGGCTCGCCCTGCCATGAAACGATGAGCCAGTTGGACATACAGATAGCCGTCGAGGCAGACGGTTGGGCAGACGAGATCGCGCTGGAGGCTTTGGCCACGCGCGTTCTCGGCGCGGCCGAAACGCATCTCGCTTCAAGCGAAGGCCAGGCCTTCCCGAAGCAGCCGACGGAGGTCTCCCTCGTCTTCGCAGATGACGAAATGATCCGTGAGATCAATGCCGAATGGCGCGACAAGGACAAGCCGACCAACGTCCTGTCCTTTCCCGCCTATCCGCTGACCCCCGGCAAAATACCAGGGCCGATGCTCGGCGACATCATCATTGCGCGCGAGACGGTGGAACGTGAAGCGATTGATCTGGAGAAAAGTTTCGAGGATCATCTGACCCATCTGATGGTTCATGGATTCCTGCATCTCTTCGGCTATGACCACATCGAAATTGACGATGCCGAGAGAATGGAAGCGCTGGAGACTCGCATTCTGGCGAAACTTGGCCTATCTGACCCCTATGCGGGACAAGACCCGATCTGATAGTTTGGAACAATGACCGATTTTGCGACGAAAACGGCCCCCGAGGCCAAAGAGAGTAATGAGGGATCTTCTTCGGAAGAGGGCAGTAGTCCCCCCCGAGCGGAAGGCTCGGCCCGACAATCACCATCCTTCTGGGCTCGCCTGGCCCGCATTCTGAAACCGTCTTCTTCCACAAGCCTGCGCGAGGACCTGACGGTCGCCCTGAATGCCGATGCCCAGTTGGGCGAGGCATTTACGCCCGAAGAGCGGGCGATGCTCAACAACATTCTCCGCTTCCGCGAGATCCGCGTCGAGGACATCATGGTCCCGCGCGTCGATATCGAAGCGGTCGATCAGAGCGTCACCATCGGCGAATTGATGACCATCTTCGATGTGTCCGGTCGTTCGCGCATGCCTGTCTATGCCGATACGCTCGATGACCCGCGCGGCATGGTCCACATCCGCGACCTTCTATCCTACGTCACCAAGCAGGCTCGCAGCCGCAAGCGCATGGCAAAGCCGGCCGCAGCAGCAAACGCTGCAGACAAGGTGGAAAAGCCGGCCAAGCCGAAGATCGACTTCGACCTCGCCCGCATCGATCTCATGAAGACTGTCGCCGAAGCTGGCATCATCCGGTCGATCCTCTTCGTTCCGCCCTCCATGCTCGCCTCGGACCTGATGAGCCGCATGCAGGCGGCCCGCACCCAGATGGCACTGGTCATCGACGAATATGGTGGCACGGACGGTCTCGTCAGCCACGAGGACATCGTCGAAATGGTCATTGGTGACATCGATGACGAACACGACGATGAAGAAGTCATGTTCAGCCGCGTCTCCGACGATGTTCTGATCGCTGACGCCCGCGTCGAACTGGAAGAGATCGCCGAAGCGATCGGTCCCGATTTCGACATCAAGGATCGTCTCGAAGACGTCGATACGCTGGGCGGCCTGATCTTCTCCGCGCTCGGCCGCATCCCGGCCCGCGGCGAAGTGGTTCAGGCGCTGCCCGGCTTCGAGTTCCACATCCTCGATGCTGATCCCCGCCGCATCAAGCGTGTTCGCGTCGCCCGCAAGCGGGCCGGTGCGCGCCGTCGCTCGACCACGAAGGGGGATGTCGAAATCCGCCCCGACGGCGAAGTCGATGCCAAGGCGCCCAAGGCCGTGGCTCCCACGCAGAGCGAGCCCGCACCCAAGGCGCGGACGCGGACCAAGGCACCGGCAAAGCCTCGCGCGCCCAAAGCTGCCGCAGTGCCGAGCGAACCAGTCGTCGAACCAGCCGCCGAGCCGGTTGTCGACGTGAGCGAGACGCTGCTAGAGAGCGCCGACCGGCCATCGTCCTGACGGTCGGAGCCTCCAGCACCGAAAGCCGCGACACGGCCCCTGTTTTTTGGAAGACTGCCCGCGTTTGATTCGCGGTCAAGAGGGGTGGACATGCAGGCTTTGGCAGCGAGGATCTTGCTGCTGTGGGGCGTGAGACGAGCAGGTCTCGCAGTTCTCGCAGGAGCGATCGGGGCGCTTGCCCTTCCGCCATTCGACATCTTCGCCTCGATGTTCGTCTCGTTCACACTGCTCGTCTGGCTGCTGGACGGGGCAACGGGCGATGCCGAAACGGGCAGGGCAGGGCTCTCCTCATCCTTCTGGACGGGTTGGTTCTTCGGTTTCGGCTATTTCGTCAGCGGTCTCTGGTGGCTCGGCAATGCTCTGCTGCTCGAGGCGGATGAATTTGCCTGGGCAATCCCGCTCGCCGTGCTCGGGCTCCCCGCCGTGCTCGCGATCTTTTACGGGCTGGCCACCATGCTGGCGCGGCAGGTCTGGTCCGATGGCATGGGGCGCATAGCTGCCCTTGCGGCGGCCTTTGGCCTCGTCGAATGGCTGCGCAGTTTCATCGCGACCGGATTTCCCTGGAATGCAATCGGCTATGCCGCAATGCCCGTGCCGCTGATGATGCAGTCAAGTCATCTGCTCGGCATCCTCGCGATCACACCCCTCGCCGTCTATGTCTTTTCCGCACCCGCGCTTCTCGGCACGCGCCGCGGTGCCTGGCCAGGCCTGCTGCTTGCCGCTTTGCTGCTCTCCGCCCATTTCGGCTACGGTTGCTATCGTCTCTACGTCGCTCCGCCGACGGAAGCGGACAAGACGCTGACGGTCCGCCTCGTGCAGCCGGCGATCGATCAGTCGCAGAAAATGGAGAATACTGATCGCATCGGGGTTTTTGAAAAACACCTGAGCCTGAGCGCCGCAGCGCCGGAAGACGGTAAACCACGACCCGACGTGATTATCTGGCCTGAAACCTCCGTCCCCTTCATCCTCACCGAAAACCCCGATGCCCTCGTCCGTATCGGCGATGTGCTCCAGGAAGGTCAGGTTCTGTTGACCGGCGCCGTTCGGGCGGAGGAGCGGGGCGCTGGCCAGCCGCCGCTTTACTACAATTCGGTCTACATGATCGATGACAAGGGGCAGATCCTCGGCGCAAGCGACAAGATACATCTGACGCCCTTTGGTGAGTACGTCCCCTTCGAGGACATTCTGCGCCGCTTCGGTATTGAGGAACTGATCAGCCTGCCCGGTGGCTTCACCGCTGCGGCCAGCCGGGCGCCGCTGAAATTGCCATCCGGCATCGGGTTCTATCCACTGATCTGCTACGAGGCGATCTTCCCCGCAGAAATCGCGCCTGACCTTGCCGGCGCAAATGCAATCCTGAACGTGACGAACGACGCCTGGTTCGGTTCGACTCCAGGTCCCTATCAGCATTTTCTTCAGGCAAGGCTGCGCGCCGTCGAGACGGGCCTGCCGCTGATCCGGGTGGCAAACAACGGCATTTCGGCAGTCGTGGACCCTTATGGACGTGTGATCGATGGTCTGGCGCTGAACGCGTCGGGGGCTGTGGATGCAACCCTTGATGTCAGCTCCGGTCCGAAACGTAACATTCAATCCCACCCGCTAAACTTCTGGTTGGTGATTGCCGCAATGGCCGTGATTGCCCTGTTTTCTAGTCTGGGTTTTATTAGGCGGACGAATTGACCAAAAACCCCTAAAATTGCATAGTGGAACAGACCGGTAATCTATAAGTATGCTGAAAGATCAGCGATCACGAGTACAACGTATCGTTATGGTTTCGTGGACGCCGGGTTCTGGTCGGAACGCCAACAATTTGTCAGGACGACTTTCATGATCGAGAACAAGAAGAAGCCGAACCCGATTGACATCCATGTCGGGAGCCGGATCAGGCTCCGTCGCACGATGCTTGGCATGAGCCAGGAAAAGCTGGGCGAAAGCCTCGGGATTACCTTCCAGCAGATCCAGAAATACGAAAAGGGCACCAACCGGGTCGGCGCCAGCCGCCTTCAGAACATCTCCAACATTCTGACGGTTCCGGTTTCCTTCTTTTTCGAGGATGCCCCGGGCGACCAGCCTTCCAATGCGACCGGGATGGCAGAAGCATCGAGCTCCAATTACGTCGTCGACTTCCTGTCTTCCTCGGAAGGTCTCCAGCTGAACCGTGCCTTCGTCAAGATTGGCGACGCCAAGGTGCGCCGCAAGATCGTCGATCTCGTCAAGGCATTGGCGGCAGAGGCGGACAGCGAGTAAGCGAGCCACGTCCTGTTCAAAGAGAGCGGCCGTCGGGCCGCTTTTTTTATGCACGGGAAGGAAAATTCTACTCACATAAAGATATATTTATGTGGTTGTGTCCTTGTCATCGCCGCTGGAACTGAGTAACGATGCCGCCATCCATACTTTGAGGGGAATCCCGATGCGCGCAAACTACCTTTTCACCAGCGAATCCGTTTCCGAAGGTCACCCGGACAAGGTTTGTGACCGAATTTCTGATGAAATCGTCGACCTGGTATACCGGGAAGCGGCCAAGACCGGTGTTGATCCCTGGACTGTGCGCATTGCCTGCGAAACCCTTGCCACCACCAACCGCGTCGTCATTGCCGGCGAAGTCCGCCTTCCGCCGAGCCTGATGAAGACCGACAAGAACGGCAACGAGGTCATCAATCCGGCCAAGTTCAAGTCCGCCGCCCGCAAGGCGATCCGTGACATCGGCTACGAGCAGGACGGCTTCCACTGGAAGACGGCCAAGATCGATGTTCTCCTGCACTCGCAGTCCGCTCATATCGCCCAGGGTGTCGACAAGGCTGCTGATAGCTCCAACAGCGAAGGCGCCGGCGACCAGGGCATCATGTTCGGTTACGCCTGCAAGGAAACGCCGGACCTGATGCCGGCCCCCATCTACTATTCGCACAAGATTCTGCAGACGCTCTCCGCCGCCCGCAAGAAGGGCGAAGGCGACGTTGGCAAACTCGGCCCCGATGCCAAGAGCCAGGTCACCGTCCGCTACGTCGATGGCAAGCCGGCCGAAGCAACTTCCATCGTACTCTCCACCCAGCATCTCGACGAGAACTGGGATTCCAAAAAGGTTCGCCAGGTCGTCGAACCCTTCATTCGCGAAGCTCTGGGCGAACTCAAGATCGCTGACGATTGCGCCTGGTATATCAACCCGACCGGCAAGTTCGTCATCGGCGGTCCCGATGGTGACGCAGGCCTGACCGGCCGCAAGATCATCGTCGACACCTATGGCGGTGCTGCCCCCCATGGTGGCGGCGCTTTCTCCGGCAAGGACACGACCAAGGTCGACCGTTCGGCAGCTTACGCCGCCCGCTATCTCGCCAAGAACGTCGTTGCCGCTGGTCTCGCCGACCGCTGCACGATCCAGATTTCCTATGCCATCGGCATTGCCCAGCCGCTGTCGATCTATGTCGACCTGCATGAAACCGGCAAGGTCACCGAGGACGAGGTGGAAGCCGGCATCCGCAAGGTGATGGACTTGTCCCCGTCGGGCATTCGCCGCCATCTTGACCTCAACAAGCCCATCTATGCTAAGACGTCGGCCTACGGCCATTTCGGCCGCAAGGCTGGCCGCGACGGTTCCTTCTCCTGGGAGAAGCTGGACCTGGTCAAGCCGCTCAAGGATGCGATCAAGGCTTGATCTGAATGACGGAACAGGAACGCAGGACGAGGTCGACCGAAGCCTTCTTCGGTCGACGCAAGGGAAAGCCATTGCGCGACCAGCAGGTCGGGCGGATGGAAACCATCCTGCCGGAGCTAAAGGTCGACCTGGCATCTCCGGTGCCAGCCGACCTCAAATCGCTGTTTCCCCTGCCTGTCGACAAGATCCGTCTCGAAATCGGTTTTGGGGGCGGCGAGCATCTCGTTCACCGCGCCCGCACCAATCCGACCACCGGCTTCATCGGCGTCGAACCTTTCATCAATTCCATGGCAAAGCTGCTGGCGGTCGTCGAGGCCGAGGGACTGCAAAACATCCGCGTCTATGATGACGATGCCACGCAGCTGCTCGATTGGTTGCCGGAAGGCCAGATCGACCAGATCGATCTTCTCTATGCCGATCCCTGGCCGAAGAAGCGCCACTGGAAGCGCCGTTTCGTCTCGCAGGTGAACCTTGAGCGCTTCCATAAGGTGCTGAAACCGCAAGGCACCTTCTGCTTCGCCTCCGACATCGACACTTATGTCAACTGGACGCTGCAGCACTGCCGCGATCACGGTGGGTTCGAATGGACGGCCCGCAATGCCAGCGACTGGCTGACGCCTTATGACGGCTGGCCGGGAACGCGCTACGAAGCCAAGGCTCGCCGTGAGGGCCGATCCTCGGCCTATCTCACCTTCCACAAGCGCTGATTCGCGAGCGTCGTCGCCGCGAACTGGTCAGAGCACAATTTCAGTGCAGCGATACGGTTTTCAGATCGTCTTCGGCGGCCTTGAAGAAGGTGCTGGAGCGATTATCCGTGAGGAGAATGGGTGTGCCATCGGCGGCGAACAAAGCCCAAAGGTCCAGTGTAGGATCAATTTCCGGAGCTTCCGGGAAGCAGCGGGAAACTTCGGCCGACTTCATCTTCCGGATATAGCCCACTTCGCCGGCGCCCAGATGGGCGAACTCAGACTTGGTCAGGTGGGACGAGGCTTCTTTCAGTAACATTCCGATCCTCCGCGAATGAGGGAGAGGCGGCCGAACATTGCCGCAAGTCTCATTCTGCGGTGGAGATGTTAATTTTCCTTACCAGATGCACAGGATCGTGCCTTTCAATGTCGACCGACAAAAGCCCGTTCCTGAGCGATGCCCCGGTTACTTCCATCCCATCCTCGATCGCAAAGACGCGCTGGAATTGCCGGGAGGCGATGCCTCGAAACAGATAGTCTACCTCCTCGCGGTCCACCTGCTTGCCGCAGATGATCAACTGGTTCGCCTCGATGCTGACGTCGAGTTCGTTTTCGTCGAACCCCGCCACGGCGAGTGTCACGCGCAGCCGCTCCACCCCCATCCGCGGGGCGAGGCGTTCGATGTCGTAGGGCGGGTAGCCGTCACTACCCCGAGGCCGCCGCAATGCGCCGCCATCGGCCGTGTCGAAGGTGATGAGGAAGGCTTCCGTCGGCAGTCTGGTGCGCGTCATTTCATTCCTTGTTCAGCCCGGCAGGGGCTGTTGGCCAGTCATGCTGAATATGGGAAATCACATCCTGCCCGACAAGCACTCTCTTGCTTGACAAATGCAAGGCTGGGCTCCAAGCCTCAGGCTTTCGACCTTAGGATGCCCAATGACCGAACCCCGCAAGATCATCATCGACACCGACCCCGGTCAGGACGATGCCGCTGCCCTCATGCTTGCCTTCGCCAGCCCGGATGAAATCGAACTCCTCGGCATCACGACAGTCGCTGGCAATGTTCCCCTGCGGATGACCAGCCGCAATGCCCGCATCGTCTGCGAACTCTGCGGCGAGACAGGCCGGCGCGTCTTCGAAGGCGCGGATCGCCCCATGGTGCGCCCGCTCGTCACCGCAGAACACGTACACGGCAAGACCGGCCTTGACGGCGCCGTCCTTCCGGAACCCACCATGACCGTGGAGACCCAGCACGCCGTCGATTTCATCATCGATACGCTGCGCAACGAACCGGCCGGCTCCGTCACGCTCTGCACACTCGGCCCGCTGACCAACATGGGTCTTGCGCTTGAAAAGGCGCCCGATATCGCGCCCCGCGTCAAGGAACTGGTGATGATGGGCGGCGGCTTCTTCGAGGGCGGCAACATCACGCCGGCTGCCGAATTCAACATCTATGTTGATCCCCATGCTGCCGCTGCCGTCTTCGCTTCGGGCATTCCCCTCGTCGTGATGCCGCTTGATGTTACGCACCAGTTGATGACCACCAAGGCCCGCGTCGCGAAGATCGCCGCCATCGGCAACAGGCCGGCGAAAATAATGGCCCAGTGGCTGGAATTCTTCGAGCGTTTCGATGAGGCGAAATACGGTTCCGATGGCGGTCCGCTGCATGATCCGACCGTCGTCGCATACCTCCTGAAGCCGGAGTTGTTCAGCGGACGTCATTGCAACGTCGAGATTGAGGTACAGTCGGAACTGACGGTTGGCATGACTGTCGTCGATTGGTGGGGCGTCTCCGGCCGCACGCCGAACGCAACCGTCATGCGCAATGTCGATGCCGACGGTTTCTTCGACCTCCTGGTCGAGCGGTTTTCGCGCCTCCAATAAACGAGAAGGGCCGCTGCATCTGCAGCGGCCCTCTTTGTCTGCAATCTGTTCTCGGCTCAGAACTCTTCCCAGCTGTCGGCGCCGCCTGAGGCCCCGCCTGCCGCCGCCACCTTCCGCGGCGCCGGCGTGTAGACTGGCGCGCGGGGAGCCGCGGCCTGTGGCGTGTAGGAACCGCGCATGCTTTCCGCTGTGGCTCTGAGGATAGCAGCCGGAGCGACCGCACCACCCACCTGAAACTTCGCCACAAGCCCACGCAACGTGTCGGATTCGTTGCGCAGCGCCATGCTGGCGGCCGTCGTTTCTTCGACCATGGCCGCGTTCTGCTGCGTCACCTGGTCCATCTGGTTGACGGCGGCATTGACCTCCTTGAGGCCCGATGCCTGTTCGCTGGCCGAAGCCGAGATCTGCCGGATCAGGCCGTTGATCTGCATGACCTGCTGGGAGATCTTTTCGAGCGTCTGCCCCGCTTCACCGACCAGCTCCACCCCGTCCTTGACCTGTGCGGCCGAGGCGTTGATCAGAGCCTTGATTTCCTTGGCAGCGGTGGCCGATCGCTGCGCCAGTTCACGCACTTCCTGCGCCACGACCGCAAAACCCTTGCCGGCTTCCCCGGCACGCGCCGCCTCGACGCCCGCATTGAGTGCCAGAAGGTTGGTCTGGAAGGCGATTTCGTCGATCACGCCGATGATGCGCGAGATCTCCTGCGACGACTGTTCGATGCCGTGCATGGAGGCAACTGCCTTCTGTACGACCTCGCCGGACTTCTCGGCATCCTTGACGGCGACCGAGACGGTGTTGGCGGCAGTACCCGCGTTTTCGGCGCTGGAATGGACCTGCTCTGTGAGTTCGTTGAGGGCTGCAGCCGTCTCCTCCAGGCTGGCGGCCTGCTGCTCGGTGCGCTTGGAGAGGTCGGCGGCACTTTCGGAAATTTCGCTCGTCCCGGCGGCAATGTTGACGACGCTGCCGTTGACCGACGCGATTGCCTGTTCGAGGCTCGCCACTGCTTCATTGAAGTCGCGCTTCAGCGCCCCGTATTCGCCGGGGAAATCCTCGGCAATCCGATGGGCCAGATTGCCCTGCGAAAGCTGGGCGAGACCACTGCCGAGCGCGGTGACCACATGCTGCTGCACCGAGGCCGAGGCATTGCGATCCTCTTCGTTGCGGCGGCGTTCGCCTTCGGCTGCCTTTCGCTGTGTCTCGGCTTCTGCTGCCAGCATGTGGCTTTCGGCAAGCTTGTGACGGAAGCCGTTGAGCGCCTTGGCGACGAGGCCGATTTCGTCCTCGCGATGCTGGTTCGAGATGTCGCTTTCATAATCGCCCTTCGTCATGCGCTCGACATCGCCGACGAGACCATGCAACGGGCGCTGTGCCAGAGAACGAACGGCGAGGAGCAGCGTCAGCATCACGGCAGCGAGCACGATCAGGCCGCCGACGATCATCATCATCGTCTGCGCCTCGATCGCGGCATTGATCGCCGCATGCGGAATGTCGATGATGACAGCCCAGGTCGCGTTCACGCCGGGAACGGCGAAAGGATAAAGCAGGCGGTCGAAGCCTTCGCCGCTTGCGTTGACGAGGTTCGGGACCAGGCCGCCGGTTCCGTTCGATAGCGAAGCCTTGAGCGCGTCCGCCCCTTCGGCTTCGTAGGTCTTCATCACGAGGTCGTCTGTCGGAGCCACGAGCCACTGCGCGCCCTGCGCCACGAGCATCACGCGGCCGGTCTCGAAGGGCTTCAACGCCTTCAGCTTGTCGGACAGCGACAGAAGCGACATGTCTACGCCCGTGACGCCGATCAGCTTGCCGCCGGAGAAGACGGGAAAGGCGATGGAACTCATGGTTGTCGGAACGTCGGTTCCCTCGGCCATGTAAGGAGCCGTGATCGCGCCCTTGCCGCTCTTGGCCGCCAGCGCATACCACTCGGCCGGATAATCCGCACGGAAGGTAGAGAACTGGACCTCGCCGTTGCGGTTCTTCGACCAGTAAGGGGTGAAGTAGCCTTCGTCATTGGCCGAAAGGTCGAGCTTGCCCTTGATTTCGTCCTTCTGCCCGTCGATGGCGAGAGGTTCTTCCGCCATCCAGCTGCCGAAAGCGAACGGGTTCTGTTCGAGATTTGCCTTCAGGATATTGGTGATGCCGAGGCGGTCGAGCGACTTGCCCTCATGCCCGCGACCGATGACGCCGGACATGGTGCGTGCGGCACTGGCAAGTTCACCGATGTCACCGGCGATTTCACGCGCGATGGATTTGGCCTCGGCGTCCGCCTGGTCCATGGTCAGGGAGTGAACCCGGTCACGGGTCTGCGAGATCAGAACGAGATTGGAGAGAATGAGCACGAGGCCGATGGCAATGCCAGTGACAACGAGAAGCTTGGCTGCAATCGAACGGTTGAAGAAGGCGAACATGGAGGCCTCGAGGACTGAGGATCAGGACGCAGGGGCATTCGTTCCGCACTTTCATGGCGCGGCCGGGCGCGCCTTCACGCACCCCGATCACGACCGATGCTATGTTCCATTGCTTAACGGGCAATAAATCAGACTTGTCAGCTCTGTTTCAGATCAGAGCGAGGCGGCAACCTCATCGGACACAGGGATCGACGGCTGCGCCCCGGGTTTGAGGCAGGCAAGCGATCCGGCAACCGCCGCGCGACGTATCGCCTCGCTGAGCATCAGTCCGGAATCGAGGCTGGCTGCCAGATACCCGCAGAAGGTGTCGCCGGCGCCGACGGTGTCGATCGGTTCGATCTTCAGCCCCTTCGTCCGATGCAGGCGGCCCCCCTCCGCAGCAACGACGCCTTCGGCGCCGAGCGTGATGATCAGGATCTGCCCGGTCTCGGTGTGCATCTGAAGCAGCATCTGTTCGCGCTGGTCGGCGGTCAGCGCCTCGCGCCCCACCAGAAGTTCAAATTCGGTCTCGTTGGCGATGACAATGTCTGCCAGTTTCGCGAGATCGGCAGCCTCGGCAATCAGCGGCGCCGTATTGAGCACGGTGCGCACGCCGTGCGCCTTGGCAGCCTCGAGTGCTGCCTTCACCGATGCGGCGGGCACTTCAAGCTGCAGCATGAGGATGTCACCCGGTTTGCTGCCCGAAACCGCTTTGGCTGCTTGGCCGGGGCTGAGGGTGCCGTTGGCGCCAGGCACCACCGCAATCATGTTCTCGCCGTCGCCACCGACGAGAATGAGCGCTGTACCGGTGGGGCCATCCACGTGCGCGACGCCGGAAAGGTCCGTTTCCGCCTTTTCCAGCAGGTCGAGCGCGGGTGCCGCGAACTCGTCACGCCCAACCGCCCCCACCATGCGCACGGACGCGCCGGCGCGCTTGGCGGCCAGCGCCTGGTTTGCGCCCTTGCCGCCGGCTGCCGTTGCAAATCCGGTTCCCGGAACTGTCTCGCCCGGCTTCGGAAGGCGCGGCGTGGTGGCGACGAGGTCCATGTTGATGGAGCCGAAGACGGTGATCATGAGCGAGGTGCCTCCCTAAGGCAATTCCAGCAAAAGCGGCAACCGGTTTTGCCTCCGGAATGGCATGAAACCAGTGGGACAGAGCATTGAAGGCGACGACGTTTCGTCGGAATGCTCTGCCGTTTTGTTCTCTTTTGGACCAGTCCCTCAGTCTTCGTCAACAACCCTGAGCTTGAGCATGCTGGTGCGGCTCTCCACCGCCCGCGCGGGGACATCTTCGCCATCCTCGCGTCCGCCCGGCGTCTCGAACTCCATGGCTTCGATCTTGGCGCCGCGCTTGGCCAGCTTGTCCGAGGAGGTGATGATCATCTCCACGTCCTTCTGGGCCGCCAGAAAATGGCTTTGCAGTTTCCGCGTGCGATCGTCCAGGCGGCTCAGATCCTCCATGAGGCGGATCACCTCGCCCTGGATCAGGTGTGCCTGCTCGCGCATGCGCTGGTCCTTCAGAACGGCCTGGATCACCTGGATGGACAGCATCAGAAGCGAAGGCGAGACGATGACCACCTTCTGCCGGTGCGCCTTCTGCACGACACCCTCGAAATTCTCGTGGATCTCGGCAAAGATCGATTCCGAGGGCACGAACAGAAAGGCCATGTCCTGGGTCTCGCCCGCGATCAGGTATTTCTCCGAAATGTCCCGGATGTGTACCTCCATGTCGCGCTTGAACTGCTGGGAAGCCGCCTTCTTCTGCTCGGGGCTTTCTGTCTCCCGGATCACGTTCCAGGCTTCGAGCGGGAACTTTGCATCCACCACCAGCGGCGGAGAATCATTCGGCATGCGGATGGTGCAGTCGGGGCGCGACCCGTTCGACAGTGTCGTCTGGAAGGCATAGGCCCCCATGGGCAAGCCGTCGGCGACGATCGTTTCCATCCGCGATTGCCCGAAGGCGCCGCGCGTCTGTTTGTTGGACAGGATCGCCTGCAGGCCGACGACGTCCTTGGCCAGCGACTGGATGTTGTTCTGTGCCGCGTCGATCACTGCGAGCCGCTCCTGCAGGGTCCGCAGATTGTCATGGGTCGACTTGGTCTGTTCGGTGATCGTGGCGCCGATCCGGTGCGTCATGCCGTCGAGCCGCTGGCTGATCGTCTGGTTCAGTTCGGTCTGACGGCTGCCGAAGACTTCGGCCATGGTCGCAAGCCGACCCTGCATTTCGGCCTGCGCCTTCAGGAGTTCTGCGAGCCGCGCCTCCGCCGTCTCGTCCCGCCGGGCCATCTCCTCCACTTGTCTTGCTCTGGCAGATGCCGCACGCGTCAAGAGCAGGATGAGAGCGATGATGGGAACGAGCACGACCGCTGCGGCGAGCGCCAGCAGGAAGGTGGGCGAGAGGGTGACTGAGCCGATGGTCACCGCCGGAATGTCCTGGATGTTCATACGCTGACAATAGCTGATTCGGAGGAGGCTGACAGATCAAAGAGTGAACATGCGAAGCGTGTGGTGCCCGGGGCCATATGCCGACGAATCTTTTTTCCAGCCGAAACTGACAAAGCGCAAGCCAGGGGGAGGGAGCGCACCCCGAAACACCGTGTTCGATCGTATCGGCGAAAAACGGCGCCGCTGACGCAACCAAAGATTTACCATTTGGGTGCCTCCTTCCGCCTTTCCATCAGCATCATCTGATGTTTCCCTGGGTTGTAAAAAGTGAGTGTGCCATGTCGCGTGCCGACAATTCCGATCTGAAAAACCGTCTTCGTTTTCTCGGGCTTGATGACCAGGGTCGTGAGACCCTGCGTCGCCTGGGGCCGCTGATCCGCCGGAACATCGGCGGCGCACTCGACATCTTCTATGACAAGGTGCGCAAAGTGCCGGAAACAGCGGCCTTCTTCCGCAGCGAAGATCACATCAAGGGTGCCAAGAAGCGTCAGGAAGAACATTGGGGCATCGTCGGAACGGCCGAATACACCGACAGCTATGTTGAAGGCGTCACCAGGGTCGGAGAGGCTCATGCCCGCATCGGGCTGGAGCCTCGCTGGTACATCGGCGGCTATGCGCTGGTCCTGGAACAGCTGGTCCATGCGGTGGTCCGCGAGCGCTGGCCGAGCCGCTTCGGCCGCCAGAATTCCGCGCAGCTTGCCGACGAGATCTCGGTGGTGGTCAAGGCCGCCCTGCTCGACATGGACTATTCAATCTCCGTCTATCTGGACATCCTCGCCGAACAGCGCCAGGCCGCTGAGCATGCCCGCCTCACGGCCGAGGCAGAACAGGCGACCGCACTTGCAGCCCTCTCCGCTGTGCTCGCCAAGCTCTCCGCGGGTGATCTCGATGCCCGACTTCCGGCCGACCTGCCGGACAATTTTGTCCAGATGGCGAGCGACTACAACGCCTCCATCGATGCTCTGCGCTCGACTGTTGTGACGGTCCGCCAGTCGGCCGACGAGATCTTCAAGTCGACCGCTGCCATCTTCGATGCCACCGACGATCTCGCGCAGCGCACCGAGCAACAGGCCGCAGGACTCGAAGAGAGCACGGCGGCACTGCACGAACTCACCCAGAACGTCACCCTGACGGCCGACGGCGCCAAGGAAGCATCACAGGTGGTCGGCGTCGCTCTGTCGGAAGCCCGTGTGTCCGAAGAGGTCGTCGGCCGCGCGGTCAGTGCCATGGGTGCCATTGAGAAGTCTTCGGACGAGATCTCGAAGATCATCGGCGTCATTGACGAGATTGCTTTCCAGACGAACCTCCTGGCCCTCAATGCCGGCGTCGAGGCCGCTCGCGCCGGAGAGGCCGGCCGTGGTTTCGCCGTCGTCGCCCAGGAAGTGCGCGAACTCGCCCAGCGCTGCGCCAATGCCGCCCGCGAGATCAAGAACCTCATTTCGCAGAGCTCCACCCAGGTCGAGGCAGGTGTCGGCCTCGTCAACAATGCCGGCGAAGCACTCGGGAAGATCATCGTCCGCATCGGCGAAATCAATGAGATCGTCGCCAAAATCGCCCTGGCTGCAGCCGACCAGTCCGGCGGCCTGCGTGAGGTCAACACCTCGGTCGCCTCGATGGACCAGATCACTCAGCGCAATGCTGCAATGGTCGAGGAAAGTTCGGCCCAGACCGCCACTCTCCAGGAAGAGGCGGGCCGTCTGGTCCAGGCGCTTCAGGGCTTCAAGACATCAGGAGCCTGGTCGCAAAACGCAAGCCAGTCTGCTGCCGACGGTTTTCGCCGGGCTGCCTGACGACACAATCCCGATGGCGAGCTTCCAGGGAATTCGCCATCGGGCATTTAGAATCTGTTCAGCAAACCGTGACAGTTCTTTTTGTAACCAGTCAATCCCGAGAGTCCGCATCGCATCATGACCACCAAAGCCCAGAACGACCTGTCAGAACGCCTTGAATTTCTTGAGATCGACCAGAAGGCACGCAGCACGCTTGCCGAGCTGCGTCCTTCGATCAAGGAGATCATGGGCGGCGCGCTCGACAAGTTCTACGCCAAGGTGACGAAGACCGGAAAGATCGCCGGACACTTCCGCGACGGCGCCCATATGAATGGCGCGAAGTCTGCCCAGATCGGGCATTGGGACAAGGTTGCAAGCGGTCAGTTCGATGAAAACTACGTGCGAGGCGTCACCGCCGTCGGCAAGGCCCATGCCCGCATCGGGCTGGAGCCACGCTGGTATATCGGTGGCTATTCCATGCTGGTCGGCGAGCTTCTCTCCGGCATCCTCGTTAAGCACTGGCCCTTTCCTTTCGGCAGGCAACATGCGGTCTCGCTGGGCGAAAAGCTCCGTTCTGTGGTCAAGGCCGCCATGCTCGACATGGATTATGCGATCTCGGTCTATCTGGAAGAGCTCGATGCCAGGCGTCGCGCTCTGGAAGAGGAGCGCGCCCGTTTCGAGGCCGATCAGGCCATCGCCATGGAGCATCTTCGCCGCGGCCTGGAAGCGCTGGCCCAGGGAGATTTCGAAGCCCGCATGACGACGGACCTGCCTGACAATTTCAAGGAAATGGCTGGCCATTACAACGAAACCGTCGATCGCCTGAATACGTCCTTCGCCGCGATCCGCCGCGCCTCGGAAGGCATCCTCACCGGCACGGACGCGATCGCCCACGCGTCCGATGAACTCGCCAGCCGCACCACTCGTCAGGCGAGCGGGGTCCAGCAGAGTTCGACGGCCCTCCAGCAACTCTCCGTCAGCGTCAGCCAGACGGCCGCCAATGCCGAGCGCGCTTCGCACGCCGTGCGCGACACGCAACAGCAGGCGAAGACCTCGGGCACTGTGGTCTCGCAAGCCGTTTCCGCCATGGATGCCATTGAAAAGTCTTCGACCGAGATCTCCAAGATCATCGGCGTCATCGACGAAATCGCCTTCCAGACCAACCTTCTCGCCCTGAATGCCGGCGTCGAGGCCGCGCGTGCCGGGGATGCCGGCAAGGGCTTCGCGGTTGTCGCTCAGGAAGTGCGCCAGCTTGCCCAGCGTTCGGCCGATGCAGCCAAGGAAATCAAGCAATTGATCTCCCAGAGCTCAACGCAGGTCAAGGAAGGCGTCGGTCTGGTCACCGGCACGGGCGAGGTGCTGGGCGACATCATTACCCGGATTGATGAGATCGACACCTTCGTCTCCGACATCGCCGCTGCGGCCAAGGACCAGGCGATTGGCCTGAACGAAGTGAACCAGGCGACCCGCAACATGGATCTCCTCACGCACGAGAACAGTGGCATGGTCGATCGCACTTCGGACGAGACGCGCCGCCTGCGTAGCGAGGTCGCAGCCCTCGTCGAGCAGCTCTCGAAGATCCGTACCCGCGTTGACGAGGCGGGATCGCCGACCCGCCGGGCACCCGACCGCCGCGCCGCCTGACAGGACAGGAAACGGCAAAACGGCAGCGTTTTTTCCGTTTCCTCCGCCTGGAACTTGCGCTAATGGAGGCCATGACCATCAAGCCTCTCATCATCCTGCCCGATCCTCTGCTGCGTCAGGTATCCGCGCCCATCGAGCGCGTTGATGCCGAGCTTGAGCAGTTGATCGACGACATGCTCGAAACAATGTACGAGGCCCCCGGCATTGGCCTGGCGGCAATTCAGGTCGGCGTGCCGCGCCGGCTCCTCGTCATTGACCTCGCCAAGGAGGGCGAAGAGCCCGCGCCCCTCATTTACATCAATCCGGAGATCCTCAAGAGCTCCGACGAGCGCTCGGTTTACGAGGAAGGCTGCCTGTCGATCCCGGATTATTATGCCGAAGTCGAGCGTCCGGCATCGATCACGGTCAAATCGCTCGGCCGTGACGGCAAGGAAACGGTGACCGAGGCCGACGGCCTTCTCGCCACTTGCCTTCAGCACGAGATCGACCATTTGAACGGCGTGCTCTTCATCGATCACATCTCCCGCCTCAAGCGCGAGATGGTGATCAAGAGGTTCACCAAGGCCGCCCGTCAGAAGATCTGATCCCGGCCGTCGTTTAACCCGCGCGTGAAGGCAGCACCATGGCACTTCGCATCATATTCATGGGCACGCCGGACTTTTCCGTCGCGACCCTGAAGGCGCTGCATGCGGCAGGCCATCAGATCGTCATGGCCTATTCGCAGCCACCGCGTCCCGGTGGCCGCCGTGGCCTCGATCTGCAGAAGTCACCCGTGCATCTCGCCGCAGAAGACCTCGGCATCGATGTCCGCCATCCCCTGAATTTCCGCGACCTCGCCGATCGCGAAGCTTTCGCTGCCCTGCAAGCCGATGTCGCCGTCGTCGTGGCATACGGCCTGCTGCTGCCTGAAGCCATTCTCACCGGCACGCGTCTCGGCGCCTATAACGGTCATGCCTCGCTTTTGCCGCGCTGGCGTGGGGCAGCCCCCATCCAGCGCGCCATCATGGCCGGCGATGCCGAGACGGGCATGATGGTGATGAAGATGGACAAGGGCCTCGACACAGGCCCCGTGGCGCTTACCCGCAAGGTGACGATCGGTCCCGACGTGACCGCCGGCGAGTTGCACGATGCCTTGAGCGTCGTCGGCGCCGAAGCCATGGTCGAGGCGATGGCCCGGCTCGAGGCCGGCACGCTCGAAACGGTCGCGCAAGTCGAGGAGGGCGTGCTCTACGCCGCCAAGATCGACAAGGCCGAAACCCGCGTCGATTTTACCCGTCCGGCAGTCGAGGTGCATAACCACATCCGCGGCCTCTCGCCCTTTCCGGGTGCCTGGACTGAAATGGATGTCAACGGCAAGCCCGAACGCGTCAAGCTCATCGCGTCGCATCTTGCTGAAAGGGATGGAGCATTGGCTGCTCCCGGTACGGCGCTCGACGACGGCCTGACGATCGCCTGCGGCACGGGCGCCGTCAGCCTCGCGCGCCTGCAGAAGGCCGGCGGCAAGGCACTGAAGGCCGAAGATTTCGTGCGTGGCACGCCTCTGCCCAAGGGCACGGTGATCGCCTGATGCCCCGCTTTCGGATGACTGTCGAATATGATGGCTCGGCCTATGTCGGATGGCAGCGTCAGGAAAACGGTCATTCCATCCAGGCGGCCCTGGAAAAGGCCATCCTGTCGCTCACCAGCGAGACGGTCGTCATTCGCGGCGCCGGCCGCACCGATTCCGGCGTTCATGCCATGGGCCAGGTGGTCCATGCCGATCTTGCGCGTGATTGGGTGCCGCACAAACTCCGCAACGCGCTCAATGCGCATCTGGCGATGGCGTCCGAGCAGGTTGCCGTGCTCGATGTGAAGGCCGTGTCTGACGATTTCGATGCGCGCTTCTCGGCGCTGCGCCGACACTATCTCTACCGCATCATCACCCGACCGGCACGGCTCGCGCTCGAGGACAAGCGCGCCTGGTGGGTGCCGAAGCTGCTCGATCACGAGGCCATGCACGCGGCTGCCCAGCAGCTCATCGGCCATCACGACTTCACCACCTTCCGCTCAGCCCATTGCCAGGCGAAAAGCCCTGTCAGGACGCTCGATCGCCTGGACGTCACGCGCTCAGGCGAACTCATCGAGATCCGCGCCACGGCCCAGAGTTTCCTGCACAACCAGATCCGCTCGTTTGCTGGCACGCTGAAACTGGCGGGTGAGGGCAAGATGACGCCTTCAGATGTCCGGGCAGCCCTCGATGCCCGCGACCGGTCGGCCTGTGGACCAGTGGCTCCGCCGGAAGGGCTCTTCTTCATGGCCGTGGATTATCCCGACGACGAGCCGGCAGAAGGCTGAGGCGCGCTCAGCCCGGATAGACGCCGAGATAGCGTTCCAGCACCTCGGCGATGATCATCGAGGGGATCAGCAGCACCATGATGACGGTCGAGACCATCAGCAATTGATCGCCCACGATCATCCGCATGATGCGGAACAGCACGGCGATCAGTGTGATCATCAGAAGAAGCCACAGGAAGGCGACGACTCCGGAAAGCGCCGGCACGAACATCATCAACAGAACCAGCAGGCCGTACGAGTAGGAAACCGGCAAGGCGAGCCAGTTGGTCACCACCACCATCGACGCGTATTTCTCGCCGATCCCGATCATCCAGCAGAGAATGCCCAGCAGTATCAGCGGAAACAGCCAGTTCGACGCCTCAACCAGCGCGAGCCGGAAGAAGAAGACGGCGCCCGGTCCAGTATCCTCGGGAAGGCCTTGGAGATAGAGCAGACGCCACCAGGCGAAGGAGATCAGGATCGCCGGCAGTGCCCAGAGGATGGCCCAGAAAGAACGCACGGCGCCGCGGTCGGTGAGGTCGAGATAGGAAAAGCCTGATGGATCCTGCTTGAACAGCAGCCAGAGGCCCCTGAGATAGAACTCGACCTCTTTAAGCGTCGGCATGGGCAAACCACTGTTCGATGAAGGTCTGGTAGATCACGGTCAGGGTTTCCAGATCCGACACGGCGACCCTTTCGTCGACCATGTGCATGGTCTGGCCCACGAGGCCGAATTCGACGACCGGGCAATAATCCTTGATGAAACGCGCATCCGAGGTGCCACCCGTGGTCGAGAGCTTGGGTGTCTTGCCGGTGACCGTCTCGATCGCACCCGACAGCGAGGCGATCAGCGCATTGTTGCGCGTCAGGAAAACGTGGCTCGGACGCTCCGACCAGACGATATCATAGCCGATCGCTGCACGCTCCGGACGAAGCTCGGGATCAACAGCGGCTGCATCGAGACGGCGCACGATCTCGGCCTTGACGCTGTCGGCGGTCCAGAGATCGTTGAACCGGATGTTGAACTTGAACCGCGCCGAAGCCGGAATGACGTTCGTTGCGGCATTGCCGACATCGATCGTGGTGACCTCGAGGTTCGACGGCTGAAAGTTCTCCGTGCCCTGGTCGAAAGCCGGATACATCAGGCTTTTTGCCAGCGACAGCGCGCCGCGCACCGGATTGTCGGCCAGATGCGGATAGGCCGCGTGACCCTGCACGCCCTTCACCGTCACCGTGGCCGAGACAGAGCCACGCCTGCCGATCTTGATCATGTCGCCGAGTGTGTCGGGATTGGTCGGTTCGCCGACCAGGCAGGCATCCCAGCACTCGCCGCGCCCGGCCGCCCATTCGAGCAGTTTCACCGTGCCGTTGACGGCAGGGCCTTCCTCGTCGCCGGTGATCAGCAGAGAGACCGAGCCTTTCGGCGCCTTACCGGCTTCGACCAGTCGCGCATAGGCGGCGATGAAGCAGGCGATCCCGCCCTTCATGTCGACAGCACCGCGGCCATAGAGCATTCCGTCGCGGACATCGCCCGAAAATGGCCCGGCGCTCCAGTCGCTCTCGGCACCGACAGGCACGACATCGCTGTGGCCGGCAAACATCAGATGCGGGCCGTCGGATCCGGCACGGGCGTAGAGGTTCTCGATGTCGGGCGTGCCCTCATCTTTCGCAATCATCCGATCGACGTGGAAGCCGAGCGGCGAGAGCAGGCCTTCCAGCACATCAAGCGCACCACCTTCGGCTGGCGTGACGGAAGGGCAGCGAATGAGGGCCTGGAGAACATCGACGGGATTGGTAGCGGTCATGAATACTTTTACGGGCTTGGCCGAGTGCCGGTTCAGCCCGACCGTCGGTACCTTGAGAAGATTTGTGAGACTTAGCCGATCTGCCCGGACCTGTCACCCACCGGTCAGGACGATCGCAAGTCGGGCCCCGGTCCATAACGGTTGTCATCCTCGACGGATGGCCAGACGCAGAGCACGAAGAAGAGGATCAGCGAAAAGGCAGGCAGGAGCAGAAGGACTGAGACCGGCCCCGGCATGCCGATATCGTGCAGTCGCTTGGTGCCGAGCATCAGCAGGGAGACAAGCGACAGGCTTGCAGTCGTCAGGAAAAGCGAGAAGGAACCGGGCGAGATGTCGTCGGCCGATTGCCCGGTGACGAACGCGATCACCGCCGCGTTCGTCATCATCCAGAACAGTGTGCCGAGGATGAAGACGCGTCGCCCGATGCGCCCGTCCCAGAGGAAGAGCGCCCAGCCGACCGATATCTCCCGCCCCGGCAAGGCCATGAGGGCTTAGTCTCTGAGCAGTTCGTTGATGCCGGTCTTCGAGCGGGTCTTTTCATCGACGCGCTTCACGATGACGGCGCAGTAGAGATGCGGCGCCGGCAGACCATTTGCCATCACGGCATTGCCTGACGGCATGGAGCCCGCAACGACGACGGAATAGGGCGGCACTTCGCCATACATCACTTCGCCGGTTGCGCGATCGACGATCTTGGTCGACTTGCCGATGTAAACGCCCATGCCGAGCACGGAGCCTTCGCGGATGATGCAGCCTTCGACAACCTCGGAGCGGGCGCCGATGAAGCAGTTGTCCTCGATGATCGTCGGGCCGGCCTGCAGAGGTTCGAGCACGCCGCCGATGCCGACGCCGCCGGAGAGGTGAACGTTTGCACCGATCTGGGCGCAGGAGCCGACGGTGGCCCAGGTGTCGACCATGGTGTTTTCACCGACATAGGCGCCGAGATTGACGAAGGACGGCATCAGCACGACGCCCTTGGAAACATAGGCCGAGCGGCGCACGACGGCGTTCGGCACGGCGCGGAAACCGGCGGCGCGGAACTCGTCCTCGCCCCAGCCTTCGAACTTCGACGGCACCTTGTCCCACCAGGTGGAGGCACCCGGGCCGCCCTTGACGACTTCCATGTCGTTGAGGCGGAAGGAGAGGAGCACCGCCTTCTTCAGCCACTGCTGTACGGTCCAGTTGCCGTCTTCGCCCCGGGCGGCAACCCGCACCTTGCCGCTGTCGAGCAGGTTAAGTGCCGTTTCGACAGCATCGCGGATCTCGCCCTTTGTCGCCGTCGTGACGGTATCGCGATTGTCGAATGCCGCTTCGATGACGTGTTCGAGCTGGGTGAGATCGGAGGCGCTCATCTGAATTCCTTAAACTTCGTTGTCTACCTTGGGGATTGAAACGATCAGGATCTGATCGAAAATTCGCGCAAAGCTCTAGCGCATAAAGGGCTGGAAGAAAACAGCCGCGGCAGCCCCGCAGGCTGGAAAGGAAGAGGCATGGCACAGTGGAAGAACGGCAAGCACAGGCGCAAGGACGGATCCTGGGATCCGCTGAAGGATAGCTCGACCGACAAGCAGACGGCGCAGGTCGTTCCGCGTACCCCGCAATCGGTGTCTTCGTCCTACACGCTCGCCTATGTCGATGAGGAATTCCTCTGCCGCGAGGAGCTTCGCCCCGTCCGCTTGCAGCTCGAACTTCTGAAGACGGAAATGATCCTTGCCGAGCGCAACATCAAGTCGACGGTGGTGATGTTTGGCGGAGCGCGCATTCCTGCACCGGGTGAAGCTGCCTGGGCCGCCAAGAACGACGTCCAGAAGACGAACCTCGAAAATGCATCGATCTATTACGACGAAGCCCGCAAATTCGCGCAGCTCTGCTCGAAGCGGGCGCTTCTGAGCGATTACCAGGAATTTGTCGTGGTGACCGGCGGCGGGCCGGGGGTGATGGAAGCCGGCAATCGCGGTGCAACCGAGGTCGGCGCGCCCTCGATCGGTCTCAACATCGTCCTGCCGCACGAGCAGGCGCCGAATCCTTACGTCACGCCGGAGCTCAGCTTCAACTTCCACTATTTCGCCATCCGCAAGATGCATTTTTTGATGCGCGCGAAGGCGATAACCATTTTCCCCGGCGGTTTCGGGACGCTGGATGAGTTTTTCGAGACGATCACGCTCATCCAGACCAAGCGCATGGCGCCGATCCCGCTGATCCTCTTCTCCCGCGAATTCTGGGAGGACATCATCAACTTTGAGGCGCTCGCTGCCTTCGGCACGATCGCGCCCGCGGATCTCGACCTCTTCCAGTTTGCCGAAACGGCCGAAGAAGCCTGGAAGATCATCGAGGATTTCTACGACCTGAACGACGAAGCGGCCCCGTGAGGGGCCGCCTGTTTGGTCATCTGGGGCTCTGATCTTCCGATCAGCGCATCATCATCGGCCGCTTCGGCATGTCGTCGGCGCTGATGACGCCGTCATTGTTGCGGTCCATCCGCGTGAACATCTTGTCGACCATGGCGGTTGCTTCCGCCTGGCTGATCTGGCCGTTCTCGTCGGTATCCGCGACCCGCATCATCCGGCCCTCGCCACGCATGCCATCGGGACCACGACGATTTTCACCGCGCTCTGCACGCTCGTTTTGCGCGCCGTGGCGCTTGCCGTGCTGGCCCTTGCCCTCGCCACGAGGACCATCGCCATTCATGGCCTTTTCCTGAGGGGCATCACCCGGAGGCGGTGTCGGGGCGTCGGCCTTGGCCGCTTCCCGTTCTGCCTGGCGCTCGGCCCGCATGGCGTCACGGTTTGCCTTGTGCTCTTCGCGCATCGCTTCACGGTGCTGGCGCATCTCGCCAGGAGTCAGCACGCCGTCCTTGTCGGCGTCGATGGCGGTGAACATGACCGCACCCGCAGCCGTCGCCTCTTCCTTGCTGACCTTGCCGTCCTTGTTCGTGTCGTGCTGCTGCAGCATCTGCACGAACATCGTTTCCGGACCGCCACGGCCGGCGCCACCACGGCGCTCGCTACGGTCCTGCGCAAATGCGCCGCCGGCAGTGGTGCCGATGAGGAGAGAGGCTGCTACTGCCGCCAGCGTCAGGGTCTTGCCGTTCATTTGGTAATCCTTTCGAGTGTCTGCTTCGATGGGATAACCGTAGCGGCGGGAAGGTCCCGGACCTACTTAACTCTCCGTAAGCTGCATGAAACTTTCGTAAGCTTCCGCTCACGTGTCGTCAGCGAGCAGCCTCTGCAGGAAGGTCGTCAGATCATCGGTGAGATAATCGACGATGTCAGCATCGACATGCTCCACACGCTCCCAGGTCTCCAGGATCGCAGTACCCAGATTGCGCGGCACGAGCAGCACGGTTTTCATCCCGAGTGCCTTGGGCACCATCAGATTGCGCGGCAGATCCTCGAACATCACAGCATGTTTCGTGTCGATCCGGTTAAGGCTCGCAAACTTGTCGTATGTGGCTCCGGCCGGCTTCGGCACGTAGTCGGCAGCGACGATGTCGAAGATATCGTCGAAATGGTCGAGGATGCCGAGCGCCCGTGCTGCCGCCTCGGCATGCGCAACGGTTCCATTGGTGAAGATGAACTTCCGTCCCGGAAGCCGCTTGATCGCCGAGCCCAGCGCCTCGTCCGGGATCAGCGCCGAATAGTCAATGGCATGCGCCCGCTCCAGAAACGCGTTCGGATCGACCTTGTGATGCAGCATCAAACCGGCGAGTGTCGTGCCGTGCTCGTGGTAGTAGCGCTTCTGCAGCACCTTCGCCTCGGCCGGCTCCATTTGCAGGATCTCCGCTACGAAGGCGGTCATATTCGAGTCGATCTGCTCGAAAAGGTTGATGTGATGCGGATAAAGCGTGTTGTCGAGGTCGAAGACCCAGTCGCGCACATGGGCGAAATCGGCGGGCGAGGGGATCTTGGCTGGGGTGTTCATCAGGTCCTCTTGGATGGTGCGGATCGCCTGATGACATCAGGCGCGTTGTCCCTAATTAGCATTGGTCGCCGCTTCGGGAAGTGCTATCTGGGAAAGATGGGAAAGAAGATGCCGATTTCGACAATGGAACGCGTCGTGGTCCTTCAGGACCGCAAGCGCTTGCCGTCGCGGTTTCACCCGGTCAGTGCGGGCACCATTCGCCACCGCGCCGGTTGATATACGCGGCCTTGAGCCTCAGGCGCTCTGGCGAATTTCACCACTTCATCGATCTCCCGCCGCAAGCCGGGTAAACCGCGCTGCGGCTCTTCTGGACGCTTTCCCATGGAACTCTGGGCCATCATCACGGTTGGCAGTGCCTTCCTGCAGAACCTGCGCTCGACGCTGCAAAAACACCTCAAAGGCCTGATGGGCACGACAGGCGCCACCTTCGTGCGCTTCGGATTCGGTCTGCCATTCGCCTTTCTTTATCTTGCCATCCTGCATCTTGGCCTCGGCCGCCCACTGCCGGCTCCGGGGCTGACCTTTGCGGTCTGGGCGGTCATCGGCGCGCTCGCCCAGATCAGTGCCACCTTCCTGCTCGTGCACCTCTTCTCCTTCCGCAACTTTGCAGTCGGAACGGCCTATTCGCGCACCGAACCGGCCCAGGCGGCATTGCTGGCACTCATACTCTTCGGCGAAACGATTGGCTTGGGCACCGCAGCGGCAATCCTCGTCTCCATCCTCGGTGTCATGCTGATCTCTGTGGCCCGTACGGCCTTCACGCCCTTGAGCCTCGTCACTTCGGTCACCAGCCGCACCGCGCTGATCGGCCTCGCCTCAGGCTGTTTCTTCGGCGTCTCCGCAATTGCCTACCGCACCGCCTCGCTTTCGCTGGCGCCGAGCCTGCCTGCGCCGGATGCCTTGGTCCAAGCCGGCTACACGCTCTGCGTGGTGATCACCCTCCAGACGCTGTCCATGCTTGCCTGGATGACCTGGCGTGACCGCGCCGAACTCGCCCGCGTCCGTGCCGCCTGGAAGATCAGCGCCCTCGTCGGCTTTGTCGGCGCTACGGCCTCCTTCGGCTGGTTCACGGCGATGACCCTGCAGCAAGTGGCCGTGGTCAAGGCCTTGGCCCAGGTCGAGATGCTCTTCACCTTTGCGTCCTCGGTCCTTTTCTTCAAGGAAAGCATCAACCGGCTGGAGATCGCGGGCTGCGTGCTGATCGTGTTCGGGGTGTTGCTGCTGGTTCTGGTGTGAGCCCTCATGCTGGAGTGCCCAAGCAACGCGGGCCTCGAAGCATGCTTTCGGCTGACACGTCTAAGTCCTCGTAATCCAAGGAGCGCGGTGCGTCCCTCTCAGCATGAGGGAAAAGTTTGCGCTGCCGTTTTCTCCATATGGTTGCGACCCATTCCCCAGCGCGATACACCGGATTCCGCAAGCGTGCCGAAGGCGGGAGACAAGATGATGACCGAGACGCCCGTCGTAAACCGCCCTGCCGATGCACCGCCAATGTCTGCGTCCCATCCCTACCCGAAGCGTTGGACGGCTCTGGCGGTGATGATGCTGGCGAATTTCATGAACCTGCTCGATGTCACCATCGTCAATGTCGCGCTGCCCAGTCTGCAGTCGGAACTCGGGGCAACCTCAAGCCAGATCGAATGGGTGGTGGCCGGTTATGTGCTGGTCTTCGCACTCGGTCTCCTGCCCTTCGGGCGGCTCGGTGACGTCCGGGGAAAGAAGCAGGTGTTTCTCGTCGGGGTCGCGGCCTTCACCTTTGCCTCGCTGCTCTGCGGGCTGGCGCCCGATATCGGCTGGCTTGTGGTGGCACGCCTGCTGCAAGGGGCAGGGGCGGCGGTGATGACGCCGCAGGTGCTGGCGATCGCCCAGATGATGTTTCCGCCGAAGGAGCGGGCCGCGGCCTTTTCGCTGTTTGGCCTGAGTGCGGGACTTGCGGCAGTCTCTGGGCCGATCCTCGGGGGATGGCTGATTGCTCTTGATCTCTTCGAGCTCGGCTGGCGGCCGATTTTCCTGATCAACATCCCGGTTGGCATCGTAACCATCCTGCTCGGCTGGCGGTTGATCCCGGCACTTGCGCCAAAGCCCGGTCTCAGGAACGATTTCGGTGGCATCGTGCTGGCGGCGGCCGCGATCTTCTGCATCATCTTTCCGCTTATCGAGGGGCGTGGCTTCGGCTGGCCCCTCTGGTGTTTCGCCATGCTCGCCATGGCCGTTCCACTAGGTGTCGCCTTCGGTCTCTGGGAGCGGCGCCAACACCGCTTGAAGGCGCCCGAACTCTTGCCGGTCGCGCTGATGAAGAACCGGAACTACGTCATCGGCGCGCTGATGACAGCGACCTTCTTCTCGACGCTGCCCGGCTTCTTCCTGATCTTTGCGATGTTCCTGCAGCAGGGTTATGGCCTGACGCCCCTCCAGTCCGGCATGACGACCGTGCCCTTTTCCGTCGGCATCTTTATCGCCTCGCTGATCTCGGGACGTCTTGGCAATATCGCGCCCCGAATCCGCGTTATCGTCGGCGTGGTGATGGTGGCGATCGGCATGGGCCTGCTGCGGAGCGAGATCCAGACGGTCGGCGAGATCGTTGACCGTATGGCGCTTCTGCCCTGGTTCCTGTTGAGCGGCCTTGGCATGGGCATTGCGATCGCACCGATGTTCCAGCTGGTGCTGGCGGGCGTGCCGCCGCAGGATGCAGGTGGTGGATCGGGCGCGCTTCAAGCGATCCAGCAGGTTGGCAGCGCGCTCGGGATCGCGATCGTCAGCGAGATCTTCTTCTCAGACCTGGCGCGCAATGCGGCTGAAGGACTGAGCGGCAAGGCGGCCTATGCCGAGGGCATGAGCCTCGGCTTGATCTACAACTTCGTCGCATATGCGATCGTGCTGGGCGCGGTCCTCTCCATGCGCACTGTTACGCCCGCGAGCGAGAAACTGGAGCGCCCGCTGCCGATCGAGTGACCGGCGGCAGGCAGAAGCATTGTCGGCTCAAGGGACGAGCAACGTGCCGGCACCGGTTTCGGTGAAGAGCTCGAGAAGCACGGAATGAGCAGTCTTGCCGTTGAGGATGACAACGCCCTGAACGCCGGCCTGGATCGCCTCGATACAGGTTTCGACCTTGGGAATCATGCCACCTGAAATCGTGCCGTCGGCGATCAGCGCATGCGCTTCGGCGACCGAGAGTTCCTTGATCAGCGTGCCGTTCTTGTCGAGCACGCCGGGAACGTCGGTCAGGAAAAGCAGGCGCGAGGCGTTGAGCGCACCCGCAATGGCACCGGCAAAGGTGTCGGCATTGATGTTATAGGTATGTCCATCACGGCCCGGGGCAACGGGGGCAATGACCGGGATCATTTCCGACCGTGCCAAGAGATCGAGCAGGGTGCGGTCGACTTCGACAACCTCGCCGACAAAGCCGAGATCGAGCACGCGCTCGATATTGCTGTCAGGGTCACGGACCTTCTTCTGCGCCTTTTCGGCAAAGACCATATTGCCATCCTTGCCGCAGAGCCCGATCGCCCATTCGCCGGTCTGGTTGATCAGCGCGACGATTTCCTTGTTGATCGAGCCGGCCAAGACCATTTCGACGATCTCGACCGTTTTCTGGTCGGTGACGCGCAAGCCGTTCTCGAAACGCGATTCGATGCCCATCTTGGCGAGCATGGCGCCGATCTGCGGGCCGCCGCCATGCACGACGATCGGGTTGACGCCGGACTGCTTCAGAAGCCCGATGTCGGCGGCGAAAGCCTTGCCGAGCTCGGGATTGCCCATGGCATGACCGCCATATTTGACCACGATGGTCTTGTTCTCGTAGCGCTGCATGAAGGGCAGTGCCTGGACGAGAAGGCGGGCCTGGATTTCGCTTTCGGAAGCTGACATGGAAAACCTCGCTGTGGATCGCGGCCTTTTAGCGCATGTGTCGCCGCGATGGAATAATCGCCCGGCAATATAAGCGGCGCGTGACATGCTTCTTCTTCTCGTTGCATTGTCCGCTGCTGATGATGCGCTATATGATCGGCGGTGGCGTGAGGGGGCTGAATGGAACGCGACGACATCGGCGGATTGCTGGCCCGGGTATCCCTGCGGGACCGGAATGCCTTCTCCTTGCTCTATAGTGGTGTTTCGGCGAAACTTTTCGCCATCTGCATCCGTATGCTCAAAGACAGGGGCGAGGCCGAAGAGGCGCTCCAGGATGTGTTCGTGAAGATCTGGCACAAGGCCGGCAGCTATACGGGCGACGGAGCCAATGCCTATCCATGGCTATGCGCCATCGTCCGCTACCATTGCATCGATCGCCTGAGGGCGCGTCGACCGCAGGGGGAGGATATCGAGGCTGCGGTGGATATCGCTGATCTGGCACCCGATCCGGAGCAGAATGCCGTGCTTCGATCCGAGGGCGGCCGCATTGACACCTGCCTGGAGGCATTGGATCCTGACAGGGCGCTGGCGGTACGCCAGGCCTATGTCGAAGGTCTCTCCTACCAGGAGCTGGCGGATCATTTCGCCGTTCCGCTGAACACGATGCGCACATGGCTGCGGCGAAGCCTTTTGAAACTGAGAGAGTGCATGGATGAGCACGCCTGACCAAAGCAAGGGAGACCGGTCGCGGGATGAAGTTCTCGCGGGCGAATATGTCCTCGGCGTCTTGAGCGGATCAGAACGCCAGAAGGTGGACGCGCGCCTGCGCCACGATTGGCAGTTCGCCGCCATGGTCCGTCGCTGGGAAGAGAACCTTACCCAGTTCAACGACGACTACGCCGAGGTGACGCCGCCGGATCAACTGTTTTCGACGATCGAGGATCGGCTGTTTGCATCTCCGGCCACAACGGCTGGGGTCAGAGGCAGCCTGTGGAATTCGCTGGTGCTCTGGCGCGGGCTGAGCCTCGCCTCGATCGCAGCCCTCGGTCTCGTCTTCGGCCTCGATTATGCGGAGCAGATCCGCCCGAAGCCGCAAGCGGCGCTGATGGCAGATCTCGCCGGAGACAATCAGGCCATCGCGCTCCATGCCCGTTACGACGGAGCATCCGGACGCCTTTCGGTGACGCCGGTGGCCAGTGGCGGTGCAGAGGAGCAGTCTCTGGAACTCTGGCTTGTCGAAGGAGAGCAGGCGCCGATCTCGCTCGGCGTCTTGCCGCAATCGGGGCTGGGGGAACTCGACGTTCCCGAGGATCTGCGCGCCCGCCTGACCGAAGGCGTCGTCCTGGCCGTCAGCCTCGAACCATTTGGCGGGTCGCCGACGGGCAAGGCGACAGGTCCCGTTGTGGCGGTCGGTGAAATACGGCCCTGACGAAGAAATCCCCTCGTAGAATCAATGCAATGAATGCCAGGCGGCCGGATATTTCGAGCCGCCTGAAACTTAGATGACCGCGCCTCCGTCCTTGAAGGTGTTCCCGCTGAGGAACGCCCCCGATGTCCCGCCCGAACCGCAGGGACACGATCGAGAACACCAAGGATAAGAGGAAACCGCAATGTTCAAGACCGCTCTTCGCCCGCTCGCATTCTCCGCAGCCATCCTGGCAGGCGCTGCCGCAGCCTATGCCGCCAATCCGATGGTCGGCGGTGGTGAAATGCTCGAAACCAAGAACATCGTTGAAAACGCCGTTAACTCGAAGGATCACACGACGCTGGTTGCCGCCGTTCAGGCCGCAGGTCTCGTTGAAACCCTTTCGGGCGCCGGCCCGTTCACCGTTTTCGCCCCGACCAATGACGCCTTCGCCAAGCTGCCGGCCGGCACGGTCGACACCCTGCTGAAGCCGGAAAACAAGGACCAGCTCACCAAGGTTCTGACCTGCCACGTGGTTGCAGCCGACGTGATGTCTGATGCCATCGTCAAAATGATTGCTGATGACGGCGGCGAGCACGACGTTACCACCGTTGGCGGTTGCGTGCTGAAGGCCAAGGCCATGGACGGCAAGGTCACGCTGACCGATGAAAATGGCGGTGTCTCCACCGTGACCATCGCCGACGTCAAGCAGTCGAACGGCGTGATCCATGTCGTCGACACGGTCATCCTGCCGAAGATGTAAGGCTAAGGGGGCTTAACCGCCCCTGACGCGACGACAGGCGCCTGAGCGTCAAAGGCCCTGTTTGACGGCCTCGGTGATTGCGCCCCGCAACTCTTCGAGGCCGTCTGCCTTCTCGGACGAAGTCGACAGCACTTCCGGGAAAGCGGCCGGATGCTTCTTGATCTTCTCAAGCGTTTCGGCGATCAGCCGCGGTACGCCGGCTTCCTTGATCTTGTCGGTCTTGGTGAGCACGATCTGGTAGGAAACGGCGGCCTTGTCGAGCAGGGTCAGCACCTCGTCGTCATTCTTCATGATACCGTGGCGGCTGTCGATCAGCACATAAACCCGCTTCAGTGTCGCGCGACCGCGCAGATAATCGAAGACCAGCCTGGTCCAGGCGTCGACCTGTTCTTTCGGCGCCTTGGCATAGCCGTAGCCAGGCATGTCGACGAGCGCCATCGGCGGCAGGTCGCCGGCATTGCCGGAATAGCCGTCGGGCACGAAGTAGTTGAGTTCCTGGGTGCGACCCGGCGTGTTCGAGGTGCGGGCGAGGCCAGCCTGACCGACCAGCGCATTGATCAACGACGACTTTCCGACATTCGAACGACCGGCGAAGGCGACTTCGAGCGGGCCTTCCGGCGGCAGGAAGTCCATCGATGGCACGCCGCGGATGAAGATCCACGGGCGGACGAACAGGGGATAGTCACTTCTCTGATTGGGGTCGCGCATGGCTTGGGTCTCTCTTGAACCCGGTCAAATCAGGGTTTTGCGCGGCAAAGTCAAGCCGCTGCTGCATCTGGGTGCCTCGGCCCCTGCCGTGCGTGGTTGATGAGATAGGTGAAGAGGGCCGCCATGACGAGTGCGCCCCCGATGATTGTGCGGCCGGAAGGGATCTCGTTGTGCAGGATCACCATCCAGACCGGGGCGAGGATCATTTCGGCTGTACCGATCAGGGCGGCGAGCGCCGAGGGGATCATGCGCGCGCCCGTGACATAAAGCGCCATGCCGAGCCCCAGATTGAGTGCGCCGAAGCAGAAGAGAAGTGCGAGGTCGTGTCCGCTGACGGCAAAGGTGCCGGCCTGGCTGGCGGCTATTGCGGACGCGATGAACGAGCCGCCACAGGCCGCGGGCGTCATGCGGATGCCGGGATAGCTGCGGGTGACCACCGTCATGCAGGCAAAGATCGCCGGAATGGCTGCGGCAAGCGCCAGCCCGAGGATTGAGCCGCCGTCGCCGATCGATGATGACACCATGATACCGACGCCAAGGATGACCGCGAAGATGGCGCCCCAGGTGACGGGCGAAATCGGCTCTTTCAGCACGATCCGCGCGAGAAGGGCGGCAAAGAGCGGGATGGAGGCCAAGAACAGCACGACATTCGCGACCGGCGTCATCGTCACTGCCAAGACAAAGAAGGTGGAGACGAGGGCAAAGCCGACGGCGATGAAGAAGCCGGGCCAGCCCATGGAGCGGAAGAGACGGATGGTGCCGTCGAACCGATCGCGCAGCAGCATGAAGGCCAGAAGGAAAAGCCCGGCGAACTGGCAGCGCCAGAAGACGATGGTCCAACCGTCCTCCACACCGATGAAGCGTTGGATTGCACCGCCATAGCTCCAGGCCAGGGCAGAGCCGGCAACGAGCGCGATGCCGAGCCAGGCGCGTGGAGTGGGGGCAGTGATGTCCGTCATTGGCGATCTCGTTCCAAAAAGCAGAAAGCCCCGGCTTGGGCCGGGGCTTTCTGATCGTTATTTGGTCGTTGCGGGCTTTCGCCGGAACATTCGACCAATGTTCTTGAACAGTTCGATCTCGACGCCGTGGCGCTTCATGATCAAGCCCTGCTGCAGGATCGACAGCGTGTTGTTCCAGGCCCAGTAGATCACCAGACCTGCCGGGAAAGTGCCGAGCATGAAGGTGAAGATCACGGGCATCCAGTTGAACAGCATCGCCTGGGTCGGATCCGGCGGCGTCGGGTTCATCCGCATCTGCAGCCACATGGTCACGCCCATGATGATCGGCCAGACGCCGAGATGCAGGAAGGACGGCGCATCGAAGGGCAACAGGCCGAAGAGGTTGATGAAGGTCGTCGGATCGGGCGCCGAGAGATCCTGGATCCAGCCGAAGAACGGCGCATGACGCATTTCGATCGTGACGTAGATGACCTTGTAGAGGGCGAAGAAGACCGGGATCTGCAGGAGAACCGGCCAGCAGCCGGCAACCGGATTGATCTTCTCTTCCTTGTAGAGCGCCATCATCGCCTGCTGCAGGCCCATGCGGTCGTCGGCGAACTTGGTCTTCAGCTCTTCAAGCTTCGGCTGCACGCGCTTCATGTTGGCCATGGAGGCGTATTGCTTGCTGGCGAGCGGGAAGAACAGGAGCTTCACGACGATGGTGGTGAGCAGGATGGCCACGCCGAAATTGCCAACGAGATGGAAGAAGTAGTCCATCAGGTGGAACATCGGCTTGGTGATGAAATAGAACCAGCCCCAGTCGATCATCAGGTCGAACTTCGGAATGCCCAGGCTTTCCTGATAGCTGTCAATGACCGGAACCTGCTTGGCGCCGGCGAAGAGAAGTGTCTTCACCGAGGTGCTCTGGCCGGCGGGAATGCTGACGGCGTCGTTCTTGTAGTCGGCCTGGAAACGGGCCTGGCCATCAGTGAAGTACGAGAAGCGCGATTCGTAAGGGAGCGTCTGCTGCGGGATGAGCGACGTTGCCCAGTACTTGTCGGTGATGCCGATCCAGCCGCCGGTCGCCTTGGCATTGGCGATCGCCTCTTCCTCGACATCCGTGTAGTCGTGTTCGGCGAGGCTGCCTTCGGTTCCAAGGACGCCGAGGAAACCTTCATGCAGGACGAAGATCGAGGGCGTTGCGGGCTTGTTATAGCGCGTGACACGGCCATAGGGCGCAAGGCTTGCGGCAGCCGTGCCATTGTTGACGATCTCGTCTTCGATGGTGAACATGTAATGTTCGTCGACGGTGATCTTGCGGGAGAAGGTCAGACCGGCTTCGTTCGTGAAAGTCAGCGTGACAGGCGTCGTCTCGGTAAGCTTGGAGCCGTCCGCTGCGGTCCAGACGGTGTTCGGACCCGGAACGGACCCGGCATTTTCCCCGGCGATGAAGCCGAGTTCGGCAAAATAGGCGTCGCGGGTTTCAGCCGGATTGAACAGGGTGACGATCGGGCTCGCCGGATCCACGGTCTCGCGATATTGGCGCAGCTTCAGATCGTCGAGGCGGCCGCCGGTCAGGTTGATCGAACCAACCAGGTCCTGCGTCTCGATCGCAACACGCGCCGTCTTTGCGACGGCTGCTTCGCGGCTGGCTTCCGCAGTGGCGACACCACCGGCCGGAAGGCTGCCATCGACGGTCGCGGCCGGTGTGGTGACCTGCTGCTCGGTCTGAGCCTGCTGCTGTTCGATCTGGGCTTCCTGGACCTTGCGCTGGGCTTCGATCCGCGGGTTCATGTAGAAGAACTGCCAGGCGAGGACGATCACCACCGATAAGGCAATCGCGATGAAATAGTTGCGGTTGTTCTGCATCACTCTTTCCTGGGAGCGGTCTTGTCGGACCGGCTTTTGTTCGACGGGCGGTTTTCGATGCGGTGGACCAATTGCCGGGACAATTGATCAAAGGGAATACCCAGCACCTCGCGCCGGGCGACAATGACATAGTCGTGTCCCGGCTGCATTGCAAACGCCGCATTCAGTCGCACGGCTTCCTTCAACCTGCGCCGCATGCGGTTTCGCTCTACTGCATTGCCGTGTTTCTTGGTGACGGTGAAGCCCACACGGGGCGGCGCGTCGTCCTTGCGGTCGAGCACTTCGAGAAGGAAGATGCGACCCTTGCGCGCTTCGCCGTGTCTCACGGCGAGAAACTGGGGCCGGCTTTTCAGCCGGCCGACAGGATTTTTGGAGTCCGTGGACGTCATGGGCCCGTCATCTCGTCGGGCTCATCTGGCCGTTAGGCCGAAAGCTTGGCGCGACCGCGACCGCGGCGAGCGTTCAAGACCAGGCGGCCGCCCTTGGTGGCCATACGCGCACGGAAGCCGTGGCGGCGCTTGCGAACAAGCTTGGAAGGTTGGAAAGTACGCTTCGACATTTATTTAATACCGCGGTGTGCGGCCCTTCTTGGATGTGCAAATTGCAACAGCGTTTTAGTTCTTCGCACGGGTACGCGCCGCCGGGCGCATGTTTCCGAACGTGCGCGGCTTATAGTGTCAGGGGGCCTAGGAGTCAATCAGCCGGGCAAGAACCGTCTCCAGTCTTGCGAATTCGTGATATATGGCGGCTTTGCCGACGTCCGTCATGCAATCTCTCTCCTTAACATGAACGAAGTTTCATGTTTCTTCGCGACTTACACATGGCATGTGCGATCGCGCTGCATTAGTCTTGTGACGCTGCCTTGATGTTTGTGAAGCTCGGGCAGTGGACAGGGCGATAGGAACCAGGGCTGATGTTCGACCGGCAGGACAGTGATCTGCAGGACAGTGATCTGCAGGCAGACCTCTCCGGAGGTTACGCCATGCCGTCCCGCATCCGCGGTTTGTCGGGCAAGCTGCTCTGGCTGACGATCGCCTTTGTCATGCTGGCCGAAATTCTCATCTTTGCGCCTTCTGTGGCGACCATGCGCCAGCGCTGGCTGCAGGACCGTCTCAACACGGCGGCGGCCGCAAGCGTCGTGATCGACGGCCTGCAACCGCTGGAATTGCCCCGTGGCGTGCAGGACCTTACTCTTGCGACGACAGGGACCAAGGCGATCGTTCTGCGTAAGGACGGCACGTCTCAGTTGCTCGCTGTCACGGAGATGCCGAGCGAAGTGGATGCCGCCTTCGATCTCGCTGACTATTCCGAATTCGGCTCCATCCGCGATGCCCTCTACACGCTTTTCTTCGGCGGCGATCGGCTGCTCCGGGTTTATGGCCCGATTGCCGAGACGAGCGAAGTGACCGTCGAAATCGTCATCGACGAGGCGCCGCTGCGCAAGGCTATGCTGGGTTATGCGCGCAACATCCTCGTCGTATCCCTGATCATTTCGGTCATCACGGCCTTCCTGATGTTCCTCGCCATCAACCGGGTGATGATCATGCCGGTCCGACGGCTCGCCCGCAGCATGCAATTCTTCGCGGAAGCCCCCGAGGATCCGACCCGTGTGCTGCCGACGCCCGAAGGCAAGGATGAGATTGCCGTTGCGGGGCGCCATCTGTCGCGCATGCAGGTCCAGTTGCAGAAGACGCTGCGCCAGCAGAAGACGCTCGCCGACCTCGGTCTCGCAGTCTCGAAGATCAATCATGACATGCGCAACATTCTGGCTTCGGCCCAGCTGATGTCCGACCGGCTGGTGGATGTGGACGATCCGCTGGTGAAGAGCTTTGCACCGAAGTTGTTGCGGACCATTGACCGTGCTGTCGGGTATACGAGCGAAGTTCTGTCCTATGGGCAGACATCGGAGGCCGCGCCGCGCCGGCGGCGATTTCTCCTGGCGGAGCTCTGCCAGGAAGTGCGCGACCTCCTGCATCTAAGTCCGGAAACCGGCATTGAATTTGTCGACAGCGTCGGCACGGATATCGAAGTGGACGCCGACAGCGAGCAATTGTTCCGCGTGGTTCACAACATCTGCCGCAATGCGGTTCAGGCCCTGGCCGGCTTCTCGACCGACGATCCCGATCATGTCCGGCGCATCACCATCTCGGCGCAGCGCACCGGCTCTGTCGTCGGCATCGTCATCGACGACACGGGGCCAGGCATGCCGCGCAAGGCCCGCGAAAACCTGTTTGCCGCCTTCCGCGGCTCTGCCCGCTCCGGCGGCACGGGGCTCGGCCTCGCCATTGCCCGCGAACTCGTGATCGCCCATGGCGGCACCATCGCGCTGGTCGAAAAACCCGGCCCGGGCACTATGTTCCGGGTCGAGATCCCTGACAGGCCAGTGGCTCTCGACGATTGGCGCGCCCGCGCCTGAGCGAAGCCTGGCCGGGACGTGACAGGAAAAAGACTCTTTTTCGAAATGGACGCTTGCATTCCGGATCGTCCCGTTTTAGAGGATCGCCACACGCCGACGAACAGTCGGTTGGCACGCACCCGTAGCTCAGCTGGATAGAGCACCAGACTACGAATCTGGGGGTCAGGAGTTCGAATCTCTTCGGGTGCGCCATTCTTTCTCTGATTATATTATTGCACCAACCTGACACTGTACGTGTCCTGGCTGCATCTATGCAGACAGCGGCGCTTGCCCGTAGTGGCGGGCTCGCTGGGTGAGACTGCACAGTCCAGGGAGATGCGGTTCTCAGTTCCGCAACGGCTTCTGTGCGAGCACATATAGAAAATGCAGGCTGCTGGGCCACTGATGCCCAAGGACGCTTCCGTCCCTGTCCATGAGTAGCGGATCGCTTGCAAAGCCCGCCTGTGCGAGTTGATCCAGAAGATGTCGGCGCGTGGTCGCATGCACCATGATGCCGAAATCATGCGCGCCATGCATCAGGATCGCATGGTCCTCTGCGCGCAGCTCGAGCGTTCGATGCTTCCTGAGGCGAATGGCCTTGAGGATGCCACCCTCGACATAGCGATAGAGCCTGAACCCCAGCCGTAGCGGATCCATAGTCCATGCCACCCGCCTGTAGTCGGGCAGGGCCTCGAATCCCTGCCAGTCCTTGTGAAAGGTCGAGAAGACGAAGTGCCCGCCGGGGGAAAGCACCCGGGAGACTTCTTCCAGCACCCGCACTCGACCAGCCGGATCGACCGAATCGATGCCGTTGAAGCTGAAGACGACCAGATCGAACGATGCGTCGGCAAAGGCGCTTAGATCGCGCGCATCCATATGCTCGAACCGCAATGCCGGGTGGTTGGCCCTTGCCCGCTCCACCATGGGCGCCGTGTAGTCGATGCCGATATAGTCCCGACCGTTCGCGAGCAGGCCTGCGGTCCGGCCGCCACCGACCCCGATATCGAGAACGCGCCTGCCGACCTGTGCCGTCCCAAGGTCGAATGCTGTTCGCTCCCCTTCGTCGAGGAAGCCTTCGCTGCGACTGTATTCGCGGATCGACCAGGCGTTTTCCCAGGTCTTGCGATTGATCGTCTCCATCCGGTGCATGGCGGTCTCCAGTCTAGATCTGGACGAAAGCTAACACTTATGGCGGTCCGCTTCGGGAGAGAGTTAATAAAGGGTTAATTTCAGGATCGGGCTTCAGTGATGCGTTAAGCAAAAGAAGACCAGACGGCGCTCCCTCTCGACTCCCCATTGGCCCTCCGCCCCCTTGATTGTCTGTCGAACTGTTCAACAAAAGCACTTGGATGTGACACAGTGCTGATTTACAGGATGCTGCAACGTTGCAGATCGAGAACCGTTAGGCGGCCTCTTGAGCTCTCAGGTGTCCTTGTGATCTTGAATGGCAACGCTCCGCTTCGGGGCGGTGAATTCGACCGAGTGTGGGATAGAAGACATGAGATGGAAGCGCACACTTCAACTGCTCGATGTGCATGCCGAGGGTGAAATCGGCAGGGTCGCCACCGGTGGCGTCCCGAAGATCCCGGGTGAGACCGTGGCGGATCAGTTGCTCTGGCTAAACACGGACCCGAAGGGTGAGGCGCTCCGGCGCATGCTCGTGCTGGAACCTCGCGGTGCGCCGATTGGCTCCGTCAACCTGCTGTTGCCGCCGAAGAACCCGGCGGCCGATGCGGCCTTCGTCATCCTACAGCCGGACCAGGCCCATGCGAGCTCGGGCTCCAATTCCATCTGCGTCACGACAGCACTTCTCGAAAGTGGCATGGTCGAGATGCAGGAGCCGGAGACGATCGTGATGCTGGAAACAGCGGCCGGACTCGTCAAGGCGACGGCCACCTGTCGCGACGGGCGCTGCGAGCGGGTGAAACTCACCATGGTCCCCTCCTTCGTCCACGACCTGGATGTTTCGCTCGAGACCGAGCAATGGGGTCGCATCACCTTCGACCTGAGCTATGGCGGCATTTTTTATGCGCTGGTCGATGTCGATCAGGTGGGACTGACCATCGAAAAGGGCAATGCAAGGGCGCTGGTCGAAGCCGGCATGATCCTCAAGGAGGAAATCAACCGGAAGATCCCGGTGGTTCATCCCGAAATCCCGGCAATCTCGGGCGTGGCCTATGTGATGTTCCGCGATGTCGATCCCGATGGCGCGATCCGCACATGCACGACCATGTGGCCGGGACGTGTCGATCGTTCCCCCTGCGGCACAGGCAATTCAGCCAATCTCGCGACACTTCATGCGCGTGGCAAGGTCAAGGTCGGCGACGTGATGCTGTCCCGCTCGATCATCGGTTCAGAGTTCGAGGTCGGTCTCGCCGCCGTTTCGGAGGTCGCCGGACGCCCGGCCGTCATTCCGACGATCAGCGGCCGCGGTTTCACCTTCGGCCTGCATCAGGTGGCGCTGGACCCCTTCGACCCCTTCGAGCACGGTTTCGCCCTGACCGATGTCTGGGGCCCGTCGTCAGGTTCGATTGGTTGACTGTCTCAACTTGGTTTCCGCGTTGTTCCAAATTGAATGAAATTCAATGATATCTGGTAGCCGAATTATAAGGGTCTTGTTTTTCGGCATCTTGCTATCGATCGACGCGACCGAATAAGTAAGATTCATAGACATGAATGCGACAAGTAATCCGTAAATGAAAGCTAACCCTTCGACAGGTTCTTCCGTGCCGCTCCCGGCAAACACGCTTCCGACACTGCGCGGATGCGCGATATTTGCTGGGTTGACCCCGGAGGAAGACCGCGAGTGGCTGGCTCGCTGCCATTCGCGCACCTTGAGTGCCGGCGAAAGTCTCGTCGATTTCGAAGACATGTCCAAGGATGTCTTTATCGTGCTGACCGGGGAGATCCGCGCCGTACTGCGGTTTTCGGTCGGCAAGGAAGCCATTCTCGGTAGCTTCAAGCGCGGCGACATCCTGGGCGAACAGTCCGCCATCGACGACATGGCCCGCTCGGCGAGCTTGATGGCCGTCAGCGACGCCACGGTGACCGTGATCCCCTGCATCGTCTTTCACGATATCCTGCAGCAGAGAGCCGACGTGGCGCTGGCACTGCTCCAGCTCCTGTCCAAGCGCATCCGCGCCATGAACGACCGCCTGTCGGAACTCTCCTTCCTGGACACAAAGCACCGGCTCTACAACACCCTGCTCAGGCTTTCGCGCGTGCGCAACGACGGTGGCCGCGAACGCATCATTTCACCGCCGCTCGTGCATGCGGAACTGGCGGAGCATATCGGCGCAAGCCGTGAAACGGTATCGCGCGAAATGTCGAGGCTGGCGCGCGAGCAGCTGGTGGAGCGCACCAGCCGCGCCATTGTTCTCAAGAACCCTGTCGAGTTGTCCCGGCGTATCTCCCGCGCCCTCGAAGGGTAGAGCTTACGGGTAGATCACGCCCTTGCGCAGGATGACATTGGCGTAGAGGCGCGGCTCTCCGGTCTGTACGACCGTATGGGCGGCCTTCACCCGGTTGTAGAAATCAGCGCCGATCAGGTTCGTGACGGGTACTGACGGCTCATGGCTTGCGCAGCAATCGATGATTTCCCGATGGACGGGGTCAACCTGGTCCGGCTTGCCGCCCACGACGGAGCGGAAGATCGCTTCCGGTACAAAGTCGTCGATTGGCATCACGCTCAGGATCGCATTCAGCACGGGAACGAGCGCATGGCCATCAAGCCGCACGAGCCGTCTGGCGTGCTCCAGCGCCGGATAGTTGCCGTCGACGATGGCGATTTCGTCGCCGTGGCCCATGGCGCGCAGAGTGGCGAGAAGCTCGGGGCTCAGGAGGGGATCAATTCCCTTCAGCATGGGTGGTATCCTTGAACAGCACGGTTTGATCGATCAGGTAGCGGTCGAAGATCGGCAGGCTGGCGCCGCCGATGGCGCGGGCCTGGGCGCCGACTTCGCCCTCGACGATGTCGGGAATGACGACGCCCTGCAGATCGAGACGGTTCATCGCCTCGATGGTCGCCCTGACCAGCCGATGGCGCACCCAGGCGGGGAAGCCGCCGTCGATGATGGCTGCGGCAAAATCGATGATCGAGGCGGCGGCGATGATTGCCTGAGCAAGTGCGGCTGCCGTATCCTGCAGCCAGATCTCCAGCGGTTCACCGAAGTCGATCCAGTCCTCAGCCGCATACCACAGCGGCTGCGGATCGATGCCACGCTCGCGAAGCAGGTTTTCCAGCACGAAGATCGAGGCGATGTCGAGCAGCTGGCGCGTCTCGCCATGCTTGTCGCGAACGGGGAGGGGGCCGATGGCACCCGCCGTTCCCGTGCGCCCGACGAAGAGCGCCGAATTCACGACGATGCCGCCGCCGATGAAGGAGCCGATGTAGAAATAAACGAAGTCGGGATAGCGCTGGCCGGCCCCGAAGACGAGTTCCGCACCGCAGGCGCTGGTGGCGTCGTTGCGCAGATAGACGGGATGCGACATCCGGGTCTGAACCTGGACCTGCAGGTCGACTTGTCGCCAGATGTCCATCGCGCCCTCGGGCGCGCCGACTTCTTCCGCCCAGTTCCACAATTCGAAGGGCGCAGCGATGCCGATACCGGCAATCCGCGTGCGCAAGGTCGTGTCCATGTCCGCTTCCATCTCGGCAATGCCGTCGCAGATGAAGGGCAGCAGATGATCCGGATGGGGGTAGCGATAGGTCCGGTGCCGCTGCTTGCGTATCTTGCCGGCAAAATCCATGAGCACGACGTCCGCGCTGCGGCGGCCGATCTTGACCCCGAAGGAAAAGGCGGCGTCCGGATTGATGAACATCGGCACGGAGGGTTGCCCGACCCGGCCACGGATCGGTTCGCCGCGCATCAGCAGTTCGTCGCTTTCGAGCGAGCGCATGATGACCGAGACCGTCTGAGCGGAAAGTCCCGTCAGGCGGGCGATGTCGGCCTTGGAGCATCCCGGATTCTGCCGAACGAGCGACAGCACCAGCCGCTCGTTATAGGCGCGCACACGCACCTGGTTCGAGCCGCCGCCGGCACTCACCCGGGGCGCCGGATCCGCCAGTCTTCCTTGATCATCTTGTGGCACTGAGGTCGCTCCTCCCGACCGCTTCCTTTTACGAAAGCCTCTGCAGGATGTCACACTGATTTAATAATTCAACTGGATTTATTTATTGACAGCCGAAATGTTCTGATGTTCTAAATGGGGGCGTGGAGGAATGGGGGCCGACAGGCACCCGATCGGATTGCTAGGAGGCGATCCGTGCCGAAGCATTGCGGCCGGAGGAGCTGGCCGACACCATTCGGGAGGATACCAAATGAAAAAGTCTCTGATTACTGCTGCTCTCTCGGCCCTGGCCCTCGGCGTTGTCTTCGCCGCGCCGGTACAGGCCGCCGACGTTTCTGCATGCCTCATCACCAAGACCGACACCAACCCCTTCTTCGTCAAGATGAAGGAAGGCGCGACTGCCAAGGCCGCCGAACTCGGCGTGACCCTGAAGGCCTATGCCGGCAAGGTCGACGGAGACTCGGAGAGCCAGGTTGCGGCGATTGAAACCTGCATCGCCGACGGCGCCAAGGGCATCCTGCTCACCGCATCCGACACCAAGGGTATCGTTCCAGCCGTCCAGAAGGCCCGCGACGCAGGTCTGCTCGTCATCGCCCTCGACACGCCGCTGGAGCCGATTGACTCCGCTGACATGACCTTTGCCACCGACAACCTTCTCGCTGGCGAACTGATCGGCAAATGGGCGGCAGCAACCCTCGGCGATGCCGCCAAGGACGCCAAGATCGCCTTCCTGAACCTCACGCCGTCGCAGCCGTCGGTCGACGTCCTGCGCAACCAGGGCTTCATGAAGGGCTTCGGCATCGACACGGTCGACATCAACAAGATCGGCGACGAAACCGATCCGCGCATCGTCGGCCACGATGTCACCAACGGCAACGAAGAAGGCGGCCGGACCGCCATGGAAAACCTTCTCCAGAAGGATCCCTCCGTCAACGTTGTGCACACCATCAACGAACCGGCTGCTGCTGGCGCCTACGAAGCGCTGAAGGCTGTCGGCAAGGAAGGTGACGTGCTGATCGTCTCCGTCGACGGCGGTTGCCCGGGCGTCAAGAATGTCGCCGAAGGCGTCATCGGTGCGACCTCGCAGCAGTATCCGCTGCTGATGGCATCGCTCGGCATCGAAGCGATCAAGAAGTTCGCAGACACCGGTGAAAAGCCCGCGGCCTCCGAAGGCAAGAACTTCTTCGACACGGGCGTCGCGCTCGTCACCGACAAGCCGGCTGCTGGCGTCGAGTCCATCGACACCAAGGCTGGCACGGACAAGTGCTGGGGCTGATCCCCGCCTTGCGCGCCTGAACTGCAGCACTGGCGGATGGTCTCCATCCGCCAGTCGGCTGATCGCCCGGCCTTGTGCGCAGCCATGTCCGGCGTATCCTTCACGGAATGACAAAAATCGACAACGGCAGGGAGGATGACTCATGCAGCCGGCCAATCCCGAAACGCGAAATCCGCAGGAATTCGAGAAGGTCCTCTCGGGCAGTTCCACCCAGGTCGCGTCTTTCGACAGACACGAGCGCACGGCAATGGAGCGCTTCCAGCATTTTCTTCATTCAAGCCCCGCAGCCGTCGCCCTGATCGTGCTGGTCCTGTCGGTTGCGGCCTTCGGCTTCATTCTCGGCGACAAGTTCTTCTCGGCCTTCACATTGACGCTGATCCTTCAGCAGGTCGCGATCGTCGGCATCGTCGGTGCCGCCCAGACATTGGTGATCCTGACCGCCGGCATCGATCTGTCGGTTGGCGCGATCATGGTTCTGTCGTCGGTGGTCATGGGCCAGTTTGCCTTTCGCTACGGCCTGCCACCCGAACTGGCCGTGATCTGTGGTCTGGCCGTCGGGGCCTTCTGCGGCTTTATCAACGGCGTGCTCGTGGCGCGCATGAAGCTGCCGCCCTTCATCGTGACGCTCGGCATGTGGCAGATCGTGCTCGCCACCAACTTCCTCTATTCCGCCAACGAGACGATCCGCAGCCAGGATATCGACGCCAATGCGCCGATCCTCAAGTTCTTCGGCGAAAACATCCGCATGGGCGGTGCCGTGCTGACCTATGGCGTCATTGCCATGGTGCTTCTGGTTGCGGTCCTCTGGTATGTGCTCAATCACACTGCCTGGGGCAGGCACGTCTACGCGGTCGGCGACGATCCGGACGCGGCGGAACTCGCAGGTGTCAACGTCAAGCGCATGCTGATCTCCGTCTACACGCTGTCGGGCCTCATCTGTGCACTCGCCGGCTGGGCACTCATCGGCCGCATCGGTTCGGTCTCCCCGACCGCTGGCCAGTTCGCCAACATCGAATCCATCACGGCGGTGGTCATCGGCGGCATCTCGCTCTTCGGCGGACGCGGCTCGGTCCTCGGCATGATTTTCGGGGCGCTGATCGTCGGTGTCTTCCAGCTCGGTCTGCGCCTGATCGGTACGGACCCGCAATGGACCTATCTCTTGATCGGCGTTCTCATCATCGCCGCCGTCGCAATCGACCAGTGGATCAGAAAGGTAGCAGGCTGATGACCCAGGAACCCATTCTCACCGCCCGCGGTCTGGTCAAGCGTTACGGCCGCGTCACGGCCCTCGATCAGGCCGATTTCGACCTCTATCCGGGCGAAATCCTCGCCGTCATCGGCGACAACGGTGCCGGAAAGTCCTCGCTGATCAAGGCGATCTCCGGTGCTGTCACGCCTGATGAGGGCGAGATCAAGCTCGAGGGCCGAGCGATCAACTTCCGCTCGCCGATCGAGGCGCGCAAGGCCGGTATCGAGACCGTCTACCAGAACCTTGCTCTGTCGCCGGCCCTTTCGATCGCCGATAACATGTTCCTCGGTCGCGAACTGCGCAAACCGGGCATCATGGGCTCGGTCTTCCGCAAGCTTGACCGGCCGGCGATGGAGAAGATCGCGCGCGACAAGCTCTCCGAACTCGGCTTGATGACCATCCAGAACATCAACCAGGCGGTGGAGACGCTGTCGGGCGGCCAGCGCCAGGGTGTGGCGGTCGCGCGTGCGGCGGCCTTCGGTTCCAAGGTGATCATCCTCGACGAACCGACGGCGGCGCTCGGCGTCAAGGAAAGCCGCAAGGTGCTGGAGCTGATCCTCGACGTGCGCTCACGCGGTATGCCCATCGTGCTGATTTCCCACAACATGCCGCATGTCTTCGAAGTGGCCGACCGCATCCATGTCCACCGCCTGGGCAAACGGCTCTGCGTGATCAATCCGAAGGACTACACCATGTCGGATGCCGTGGCCTTCATGACAGGAGCGCGTCCGGCGCCGGACACCGAACTTGCTGCATGAGTTCAGAACTCGACGATCTTCTGTTTGAAATCGAGCGGCGGGCGCATGGTGGCGCCCGCTTGCTCGTCGGCGTTGCCGGACCTCCCGGCGCCGGAAAGTCGACGCTTGCGGATCGCCTGCATGCAGCCCTCGGCGAAAGAGGCCATCGCAGCGCCGTGCTGCCGATGGACGGCTTCCACCTCGACAATTCCATTCTCGACGAACGCGGCGATCTTGCCCGCAAGGGTGCGCCGCACACATTCGACGTGCGTGGACTTGCCGATCTGCTTCGCGCGGTGAAGGCAGGCGGCGAAGTCTTCGTGCCGGTCTTTGACCGCGCCCGGGAGCTTGCGATCGCGGCGGCCCGTTGCATTTCGCCAGAGGATCGCATCGTGATCGCCGAAGGCAATTACCTGCTGCTTGATCAGGGGCCGTGGGCAGACCTCGCCGATCTCTTCGACCTGTCCGTCATGGTGGCGCCGCCGATCGAGGAACTGGAGCGGCGGCTCATTGCCCGATGGGTTGGCTACGGTCTCACTCCGGCACAGATCGAAGCGAAAGTCGAAAACAACGATCTGCCCAATGGCAGGCTCGTGCTGCAACGCAGCCGTCCGGCCGATTTCACTTTCGACCAGTTCTGAATGGACATTTCACAGGGCTTCGCCGAGTCTGCGTAAATTCTTAAGATCTAATTAAATGCGCCATCGGTAAAATTGTACGGGTTCGGTTCAGCGAATATCAGCCTCTCCCTGATACAACTTCTCCATGAAAGGTTAACGCCGTTCCCGCCGGGCCAAAAGGGCTCCGGGGTTTCAAGCTGGCGTTTTCAAAGGGTGAAGGTAATGGCGGTATTGATTGTCGAGGACAACCCGACCAATGCGATGATCATAAAGCACCTCGCCAAGAAGGTGACGTCCAAGGAGATCAAGGTCGCCGGCGATGGAAACACGGCATTGATGCTGTGCCATACGGAAAGCTTCGAAATTCTGATCGTCGATTACCAGTTGCCCGGCATGTCCGGGCTGCAGTTCGTCAAGGCCGTGCGCCTGATGGATCGCTACTGCGACACTCCCGTGGTGATGGTGACGGCAGACGATCAACCGCGTCTGTGTGAGGAAGCCAAGGCCGCGGGTGTCACGGATTTCCTCCGCAAGCCGGTCGAGGCTGTCGCTTTCCGCAAGTTGCTGGCCGATCATCTCGGCGCCGAGGCCGTCCATCCCGAACTCCGTTCGGCGTAAGAAGGGAAACATCGGTCATGAGAAGCTTTGTAGGCGCACTTCTCGCAAGCCTGATCAGCGCCACCTCCGTTCCTGCGCTGGACGCGCCGACCGGCCCGGTCGTGCTGACCGTGAAGGGTGAGATCTCCAATACGAATGCGGGTGATACGGCGCAGTTCGACCTGGCGATGCTGGACGGTCTGAAGCATCGCAAGGCCGAGATGGAAACACCCTGGACGGAAGGCAAGGTGACCTTCGAAGGCCCACTGCTGCGCGAGATCCTCACCGCCGTCGGCGCGACAGGCACGATCCTCAAGGTACGCGCGCTCAACGACTACGCGGCAGACGTGCCGGCCGACGACGCCAGGCTCCAGACGATCCTCGCCACGAAACTCGACGGAAAGCTGATGTCGGTGCGGGACAAGGGGCCCCTGATGCTGGTCTATCCCTTCGACCTCGATGCTGACCTCTACAACGAGAAATACTTCTCGCGCTCTGTCTGGCAGATCAAGGAAATCGAGGTCGGCCGGTGACCATGACGCGCGCCACAGCACGGAAATTTGCAGGCGGAGGCACGATTGCCATCGTCCTGCAGACGCTTTCGGCTGTGCTTGTCTTCGTGCTGCTCATCCTGTTCGTCGACATTGCCCGCCAGTATCGCATTATGGAAGATGGCGTGCGGGAAAACTCGCTCTGGTCTGTCTACCAGCTGGATCGGGAAGTGCGCCAGCTGACTCACAGCCTCTCGAATATGCGTGACGAAGAGCAGAACCCGAAATTGCTCGACGAGCTATCGCTGCGCTACGATATTCTCTTCTCCCGCGTTTCCATCCTCGACCAGGCAAAGTTCGGCACCTACTTCTCCGGTGACGAGAAGATCAACGGCTACATCGCCGGCATCACCGAGGGCGTCCGCGCCGCACAGCCGATATTCGATGCGTATGCCGCCGGCACCCCGCCGACGCAGGAGCAGTTGCGTTGGCTCGAAACAGATCTTGCCGGCATGGGGCGTGTGGCCGAGGACTTCCTTCTTTACACCAATACGCGCGTCAGCCATGAGCGGGCGGACAGCCGGGCGACGATCCTCAACCTGGAGCGCACCTCGACGGTCATGCTGGCGCTCCTGATGGTCTCGGTCGTGTTCCTCGTCATCATCCTGAACCGCCAGCTCCGTTCGGTGCGTCGGTCGAGCCATGACTTGCAGGTGATGGCGACGCAGCTGAGCGAGGCTTATGAAGGCGCCGACGCCGGAAACCGCGCCAAATCTCAATTCATGGCGACCATGGGTCACGAGATCCGGACGCCGCTGAACGCGATCCTCGGCATGTCGGAACTGCTCGAGCTCTCAGACCTTCCCGATGACGCGATCCAGAGCGTCAAGACGATCCGCTCCTCGGGCGAGGCACTGCTTGAGATCATCAACGAGATCCTCGACTTCTCCAAGATCGAGCATGGCAAGCTGGAACTGGAAGAGCGTGCCTTCGACGTCTGCGCGCTTGCGGAAAGCAGTGTCAGCATTATCAGAGGTCGTGCCGACGACCACGGCAATACGGTGATCCTGGACCTTCCGGACTCTCTGCATGCCCTCTACGTCAAGACAGACCCGACGCGCCTGAGGCAGGTTCTTTTGAACCTGCTATCGAATGCGGTGAAGTTCACCCAGCAGGGAACCGTCACGTTGCGCCTGCGCGACTTCTATCGCGAAGGCAAGCTGATGATCCGCTTCGAGGTGGAGGACACCGGCATCGGCATTGACGAGGCGGGTCTCGACAAGCTCTTCAAGCCCTTCTCGCAGGTCGATGCCTCGATCAGCCGCCGCTACGGTGGCACCGGTCTTGGCCTCACCATCTGCAAGCAGATCGTCGAGATCCTCGGCGGCGAACTCGGTATGAGCAGCACCGTCGGCGTCGGCTCCATCTTCTGGTTCGAACTGGCAGTTGTTCCCGTGACCCGCCTGGAGGCGAATGGTCTCGCCGCCCAGGTGGTGGCCGAGGAGACCCTGCCGCGTCGCCGCATCCTTCTGGTGGAAGACAACAAGGTCAACCAGATCGTTGCCACCCGCTTCCTGGCCCGGCTCGGGCAGGACGTGGAGATCGCCAATGACGGCGCCGAAGCCGTCTCCCTTTCCCGCGAACAGGCCTTCGATCTGATCCTGATGGATATGCAGATGCCCGTCATGGACGGCATCGAGGCGACGAAGCGGATCATTGCCGAAGGCGGCCCCTCGGCCGAAGCGCCGATTATCGCGATGACCGCCAACGCATCGGACGACGACCGCCGCCGCTGCCTCGACGCTGGAATGAAAGGCTTCGAGTCCAAGCCTGTGACATTGGAGAGATTGCGAAAGATGATTGCTCACGCCACGTCGACGGATCGCGAAACCAGGCCGGTCCCGGTCCCGGCGCCGACGACTGCGCCCCAGAAACTGGAATTGCCGGACCTGGATCTTGCCGCCATGCCACTTCAGTCCATGCCAGAGCTCGGCATTGAGGGGTTGGACGAGGCGCGCCACGCCGAACTCGTCGACGCGCTTGGCGAAGATGTCTTCCAGGAACTGGTCGAATCCTTCTTCGACGATGCGACCGGCCTGCTCGATGAGCTGACCGAGGCGCTCCACCGGAACGATCCGGACAAGATCGACCGCGTTCTGCACACGATCAAGGGGGCAGCCTCCAATGTCGGGTTCAACGACCTGGCGGTGAAGGCGAATGCGCTCAGGAGCCAGACCCCGGCGCCTGAAGATATCGAATTGCTCGGCGAGGAAATCCTCGCGCTTAAATTTAAACTGGTTGCCTGAGAAGCAAGGAGGCGTTCATGCGTATTTTGTTGGTGGACGACAACAGCACCAATCTGAAGCTCCTGACGAAACTCGTCGGCAAGCTCGACAACTGCGAGGCTCTGCCATTCGCGAGCCCCGACGCCGTGCTCTCCGCATTGCCGGAGCTTGAGTTCGACATTGCCATCATCGATTACCAGATGCCGGTCTATAACGGTGTCGAGCTCTACACGGAAATCGTGCGCTTCGAGAAGTATGCCGATGTTCCCGTTGTTTTCGTCACGGCCGACAAAGACATGACGACCCGCATGGCCGCTCTCAACGCCGGTGCGATCGACTTCCTGACCAAGCCGGTGAACCCTGTCGAGTTCCAGGCCCGCGTCCAGAATATCGTGAGCCTTTCAAGGGCTCGCCGCCAGCTCGCCGATCAGGCCGAATGGCTGCGGCGCGAGGTCGAACGTGCGGTGGGTGAACTGCGCGAGCGCGAGCAGGAGATTATCCATCGCCTGACGCTGGCCGCTGAGTACAAGGATCCCGAAACCGCTCGCCATACCCTGCGCGTCGCGGCCTATTCGGAAGCGATCGCGATTGAACTGGGTCTGCCGAGCCATGTCTGCCACGATATCCGGCTGGCGGCCCCGATGCACGACATTGGCAAGGTCGCGATGCCAGACACTGTTCTTCTCAAACAGGGCCGATTGACGGAAGCCGAATATCGCCAGATGCAGTCGCATGCCGAAATCGGCAGCGACATCCTCGGACGCTCCCGTTCGTCGCTTCTGCAGCTCGCCTCCGAGATTGCCGCCAGCCACCACGAGCGCTGGGACGGGCAAGGCTATCCGAACCGTCTCGTCGGCACGGCCATCCCGATCTCCGGGCGGATCGTCTGCATCGCGGACAACTTCGATGCCCTGACGACAGAACGCCCTTACAAGCCGGCCTGGAGCTTCGAGCGTACGGTCGAGCATATTCTCGGCCGTGCCGGCACCCAGTTCGATCCGGACTGCGTGGCTGCCTTCGAGCGCGCGCTGCCTCGCATTCGGGCGATCTTGGAACAGGACCGGCGCGAGCAGGCGGAAGAGGCAGAAAAGGCCGTGGGATCGGCAAGCGATCGGGTCGCCTGATCCTTTGATCCCCGTGGGTGGACATGCTAAGGGCGGCGAGTACTCGTCAAGCCGGAGGCCTATTCATGTCATCGCTCATCATCCGCCGCCCCGACGACTGGCACCTGCATCTGCGCGACGGCGCCATGCTGGAAGGCGTGATCGGCGATACCAGCCGACATTTCGCCCGCGCCATCATCATGCCGAACCTCGTGCCGCCGGTGGTGACGACGCAGGACGCACGCGCCTATCGCGAGCGCATCCTCAAGGCAGTGCCTTCAGGCGACCGTTTCGAACCGCTGATGACGCTCTATCTGACCGAGCACACAAACCCTGACGACGTGGAAGAAGGCAAGCGTTCCGGCCTGATCACGGCCGTCAAGCTTTACCCCGCCGGTGCCACGACCAATTCCCACGGCGGTGTACGCGACATGGACAAGGCCATGCCGGTGCTGGAGCGGATGGCGAAGATCGGCCTGCCGCTTTGCGTCCATGGCGAAGTGACGACGCCCGAAGTTGACATTTTCGACCGCGAGAAGGTCTTCATCGACACCGTCCTCGATCCGCTGCGCAAGCGTCTCCCGGAGCTGAAGGTCACCATGGAGCATGTGACGACCGAAGATGGCGTTCAGTATATCCGCAGCGCCGATCGCAACCTCGCGGGCTCGATCACCACGCATCACCTGATCATCAACCGCAACGACATTCTCGTCGGCGGTATTCAGCCGCACTACTATTGCCTGCCGGTCGCCAAGCGCGAGAACCATCGCCAGGCGCTGCGCAAGGCGGCCGCTTCAGGCGATGCCCGCTTCTTCCTCGGCACCGACAGCGCGCCGCATGTCGATCCGCTGAAGGAATGCGGCTGCGGTTGCGCCGGCATCTATACCTCGATCAACACCATGAGCTGCCTTGCCCATGTCTTCGAGCAGGAAGACGCTCTGGACAAGCTCGAGGCCTTCACCTCGCTGAACGGCCCCGCCTGGTATGGCCTGGCGCCGAATGAGGAGACGATCACGCTCGTGAAACGGGATCAATCGGTGACGTTCCCGCCGAAGATCGTCACCGGCGCTGGTCCGGTGACCGTCTTTAATCCGAAATTCCCACTGCACTGGGATGTTGCCTGATGCGCCAAAGGCCTCGTGCGGGTGCACGAGGCCTTTGATGTGGCCGATCTGGACGCGTTGTCCGTCCGATCAGGTGCCGAGCGAGCCAAGCTGCGGCCAGAGACCGAGCACGCCGATTATGATCAGATAAATGGCAACGACATAATTGAGCAGGCGCGGCATGATCAGGATCAGGATGCCGGCGATGAGGGCGACAAGCGGCTGGATGACGAGCATGTTGTCCATGGGTTATTCCTTCGTGTGTGGCCAGCCGTAAAGATCTGGCGAAGCGGATTGTTCCACACGGTTGATCTGGCGGGCGGCACGGCTTGCTGCTATTGCGCTTCTGACCGTATCTGACAGGAGAGCCCCATGATCCAGACCCCCTTCACCGACCCCGCCGTGATGGCCGACCTCGTGGCGAAGATGCTCTGGGAGATCAAGGCGGTGCATTTCAACGCCAGCGAGCCCTACAAGCTTTCCTCGGGCATGAAGAGCCCTGTCTATATCGACTGCCGCAAGCTTCTCTCCTATCCGCGCGTGCGCTCCGCGGTGATGGATTTTGCCGCCGCCACCCTGATGCGCAATGCCGGCTTCGAGCAGTTCGATTGCATCGCCGGCGGCGAGACGGCCGGCATTCCGTTTGCGGCTCTGCTCGCCGATCGCCTCGGCCTGCCGATGATTTATGTCCGCAAGGCGCCCAAGGGCCATGGCCGCAATGCACAGATTGAAGGCAACATGCCGGAGGGATCGCGCGTTCTCGTCATAGAGGACCTGACAACCGCTGGCGGCAGCATGTTCAAGTTTATCGACGCGATCAGGGTTGCCGGCGGCGTCGTCGATCACGGCATCGCGCTCTTCTTCTACGGCATCTTCCCCGAGGCCCAGCAGCGCTTCGACAATGGCAAGGTGAAGTTGCACTACATCGCGACATGGCGGAACGTGCTCGCCGTTGCTCGCGAGCAGAAACTGTTCGACGAGAAGACGCTCTCCGAGGTCGAGGCCTTCCTCGATGCACCGCTCGAATGGTCGGGACGGAACGGTGGGGTTTCGTCATTGGCCTGAGCAAATGCTCGCCGGCGCACTGGAAATCGAGCGCGACTTGGTTTAAATCGATTGAAACGGAAGACTGGGAGGTCGAAATGATCCTGTGTTGCGGCGAAGCGCTGATCGACATGTTGCCACGCGAAACCACGCTCGGCGAGCGGGCCTTTTCGCCCTATGCCGGCGGCGCGATTTTCAACACGGCGATTGCCCTTGGGCGCCTCGGCATCGAGACGGGCTTCTTCACCGGCCTTTCCGACGACATGCTGGGCGACATCCTGCGCGACACGCTGAAATCATCCGGCGTCGATTACAGCTATTGCGCGACGCTTTCGCGCCCCTGCACGATCGCGCTGGTCAAGCTCACCAACGGCCAGGCATCCTATGCCTTCTACGACGAAAACACGGCAGGCCGGATGATCACGGAAGCCGACTTGCCCGCGCTCGACGACAGCTGCGAAGCCCTGCATTTTGGCGCGATCAGCCTGATCCCGGAACCTTGCGGCTCGACCTATGAGGCGCTGATGACCCGCGAGCACAAGACCCGCGTCATCTCGCTCGACCCGAACATCCGCCCCGGATTCATCAAGGACAAGGCTGCCCACCAGGCCCGCATCGCCCGCATGGCCGACATGTCCGACATCCTGAAATTCTCCGACGAGGACCTCGACTGGTTCGAGCTGTCGGGCACGCAGGACGAACGCGCCGCCTATTGGCTGACGCGCGGCGCCAAGCTCGTGGTGCTGACCAAGGGCGCGGAAGGGGCGACAGGCTACACCGCAAACTTCAAGGTCTCGGTTCCCTCGAACAAGGTCGAGGTGGTCGATACCGTCGGCGCCGGCGACACTTTCGACGCGGGCATCCTCGCCTCGCTGAAGCGTCAGGGATTGCTGACCAAGGACAAGGTCGCGACGCTCTCGGAAGAGGCGGTGCGGGAGGCGCTGACGGTAGGCGCCAAGGCTGCGGCCGTGACGGTGTCGCGGGCAGGGGCCAACCCACCAACGGCGGCCGAGATCGGGTTCTAAGGGGGCTCGGGATGCCACAACGCCTCTCACAGCACGAACGCTGAACTAGGCGCCACTGATCATCAGATTCGGCATGCCGTTTGACGTCTTTTCTGCGGAGTGACCGCTGTCATCGACGACACCTCTTGCGACGCGCCGCATATTGGTAAAACCTTCGAAGGTGACGGTGTCCACCGGCTGGTCAAATCGGATGGACACCGAGTGGCCGCTGCTTGAAGACGTAATCGCGGTAATCTCCCCCTCGAATGCCATACCGAGATAATGTCCCCTGACCCTCTGGTGCAGATGAAACCGGGTTGGAGCCGCCTTCGCGAGTTGGGCTGACAAGGTGTTCCAGTCGCGCGCGCCGTTTTGATGCGCGACCAGTTCAAGTGCTTTGGCGTGTCCGACAATGGTCCCCTCCGCAGCGAGGGTGGCACGCAGCGCCTTTGCATGCGCCTTGGCTTCCGCAATGGTTCTAACGGTCATGACCGGGCTCCCCTTGCTGCCAGACCGATGCCGGCATGGCCCCGTGTCTTCATCGCGGTCGCGAGGATGAGAGCGCTGGCCGCCGCAGCGAGGATGTCGGCCGCTGGATAGGCAAACCACAATGCGTTTCCACCGAGCAGGATCGTTGCCGCCGTCACCAGTGACGGCACCAGTATGATGGGCTTGACGACCGTGAGCAGTGCGGCGCGGGCCGGCTGGCCCACCGCCTGGAAATAGAGGCCGAGCACGAGGATAGGGCCTGAAAACAGGTAGAGCGCGCCCATGATCCGGAGGATCCGGCCCACCTCGCTGATCACATCCGGGTCGGTGACAAACAGGGCGCCGAGCAGGCTTCCCTGGCTGAGGAGCAGACCCTCCACAGCAATGCAGTAAAGCAGTGCCGTTGTAGCCCCGATCCGCAGCACCGCATCGGAACGCGTATAAAGTCCGGCGCCGACATTGTTGCCGACAATGCTTTGCATGGCCATTCCGACAGCGATATTTGGCATGAAGGCGAACCCGAAGATGCGTGTCGCTATCCCATAGGCTGCGATGGTTTTAGCATAGTCGGCACTTGCCGCAAAGCGCAGGGCCATAACGACACTGGCAGCGGAAAGCGCCATTCCGGCAAAACCCAGGCAGAGAGGCGCCCCGAGAATCGCGATCCGTTTCCAACAGCCAGTCCACCGGCTTCGCCAAACCATGCTCAATAGCAGCATATTGGGCAGAAGCCGGCGCAAGATGACGAGCAGGATCAATCCAAGTGTCTGCGCAAAGAGCGTAGCGAAGGCCGATCCCGCTACGCCCAGCTCCAGCCGAGCCACCAGAATGTAGTTCAGCAGGATGTTGGCGAGTGTAACACCAAGTGACATGAGGGCCATCGTTCCGGCATGACCTTCATTGCGACAGGCATCGGCATGGACACCCAGGAGGAACTGGACGGGAGTTCCGAACAGGGTAATCGCCAGGAAGACCCAGACCATGTCGGCAATCGGTCCGTCGGAGCCGGCAAGCTTGATCGAGAAACCTCTGCCACCGGCACAGAAGAGCAGGATAAGCGCAGACGCAATGAAGAGGGCAAGGCCATGTGCGCCTGCAAAGGTCGCTGCGGCTGCATCGCGATCTCCGGCGCCAAGCTGACGCGCCAGCAGGCTCGACATCCCGCCACCCACAAGGGTCGACAGCGCGATAGTGACCATGAGGATCGGGAAAGTCATGCCGACCGCCGCCATGGCCTCGGCGCCGACGAACTGGCCGAGGAAGAAGGCGTCGACGATGCCGAGCACGCCATTCATGCCCATGATCGCGATCATGGGCAGTGCGGTTGCGGCAAAGATCTTGCCAGGAGAGGCAGTCAGAAAACGATTTTCGGGCGATTGTCGCAGAGACATCACTCACTCCTCCGAAGAGGCATTTCGATTGTGATGGGGGCCTGCATTGCCCACCGACGAAATGCTTCGAGGGTGAGAAGAATACTGCGTACCGGCTTTACCGTGACTTTCGTCTGCAGGCGGCAGGTGCTCGGAACCTGCGCGCCAAGAACCATTGAAAGGGGAGATTGTCAATGACGGTCCGCAGGGATCGGGTCACCGGAGGGAGGGCGTGCGGACAGCCGCATCCATTCGACGGTTTTCTTGGCGCCGCCCCTCGGCCGTGTGGCGCGTAAGCGCTCGGGGGCCTTTCCAGTCTCACCCCATCTTCCGCTCCGAAAGCGCCGCGACAAGCCCTGCCGTCGAGCTGTCATGTCCGGTTGCCGCGACCTTGCCCTGCACCACCGGCAGAAGCCCCGTCGCCAGTTCCTTGCCGAGTTCCACGCCCCATTGGTCGAAGGAATTGATGCGGAAGATCACGCCTTCAACGAAGACGCGGTGTTCATAGAGTGCGATCAGGCGACCGAGCGTAGACGGGGTCAGCTGGTCATAGACGAAGGTGATCGAGGGGCGGTTGCCGGAGAAGACGCGGTGCGGGGCGAGGAAGTCGGCCTCTTCGCCGGCAATGCCCTTGGCGGTGAGCTGGCTCTTGGCCTCGGCAAGTGTGCGGCCCTTCATCAGGGCTTCAGACTGGGCGAGGCAATTGGCGATCAGCAGCTCATGCTGGTGACGCAAGTCAGGTTCGAAACCATTGGCGGCGATCATGAACTCGGCCGGGATGACGCTCGTGCCCTGGTGGATGAGCTGGTAGAAGGCGTGCTGTCCGTTCGTGCCGGGTTCGCCCCAGACGACGGGGCCGGAGGCGCCGGCAACCGGCTTTCCGTCGACCGTCACGCTCTTGCCGTTTGATTCCATGTCGAGCTGCTGCAGGTAGGCCGGGAAGCGCGACAGCCTCTGGTCATAGGGCAGGATCGCGCGCGTCGCGTAGTTCAGAACCTTGCGATGATAGACGCCGAGCGCGCCGAGAAGCATCGGCAGGTTGTCGCGGAAGGGGGCGGTGCGAAAATGCTCGTCCATGGCGTGAGCCCCATCGAGGAACTCTCCGAAATGGTCCGAGCCGATCGCGATCATCAGCGGCAGGCCGATGGCCGACCAGATCGAATACCGTCCGCCGACCCAGTCCCAGAAGCCGAAGACGCGGGTCGGATCGATGCCGAAGGCGGCAACCTTGTCGAGGGCTGTCGAGACGGCGCAGAAATGATGGCCGACGGCAGCCTCGCCGAGCGCATCGGCGACGAAGGCGCGCGCCGTCTGCGCGTTTGTCATCGTCTCGATCGTGGTGAAGGTCTTCGATGCCACGATGAAGAGCGTGGTTTCGGCAGACAATGTCTTCAGCGTGTCGGCAATATGGGCGCCATCGATATTGGAGACGAAATGCAGGCGCGGGCCGTCATGGAAGGGGGCGAGTGCCAGTGTCGCCATGACAGGACCGAGATCCGAACCGCCAATGCCGATATTGACGACATCGGTGATGGCCTTGCCGGTGGCCCCCTTGGTCTCGCCCGAGCGAATGCCCTCGGCGAAGGCGCCCATGGCTGCGAGAACGGCATTGACGTCTGCCATCACATCGCGGCCATCGACCATGACAGGGCGGTTGGAGCGGTTGCGCAAGGCGGTGTGCAGGACCGCGCGACCTTCCGTGAAGTTGATCGGCGCGCCCGAGAACATCTGGTCGCGCTTGTCGGCCACGCCGGCTGTTGCTACGAGTTCCTCGAGCAGGTCGAGCACCTCGTCGTTCACCGCGCATTTGGAGTAATCCATCAACAGGTCATCGAGAGCTGCGTTAAAACGGCTGAAGCGCTGCGGATCGGCCGAGAATGCGGCACGCAGGTCTTCCGCACGGGTGGCCTGGACCGTCTTCGTCAATGTGTCGATGATGGATTGCATCGGAATGTCCCTGGTTCGGCGATGATGCCGGGGACCTTATTAGCGACTTGAGACAGGATCAAGATGAAGGGGAGGACTCAGCCTCCCCAAATTTAAATCGATTTATTTCCCGTCCCGCAACTCGCGCCGCAGGATCTTGCCGACATTGGTCTTGGGCAGGTCCGTGCGGAACTCGATATAGCGGGGCCGCTTGTAATTGGTCAGGTTTGCGGCGCAATGGGCCTTGAGTTCCTCGATGGTGAGGTCCTCGTCCTTCTTGACCACGAAGAGCTTGACCGCCTCGCCCGAATGCTCGTCCGGCACGCCGACGGCAGCGCATTCGAGGACGCCGGCATGCATGACGGCCACTTCCTCGATCTCGTTCGGATAGACGTTGAAGCCGGAGACGAGGATCATGTCCTTCTTGCGGTCGACGATCTTCACATAGCCGCGTTCGTCCATCAGGCCCATGTCGCCGGAGCGGAAGAAGCCGTCATCGCTCATCACCTTGGCCGTCTCTTCCGGACGCTGCCAATAGCCCGCCATGACCTGCGGACCCCGGATGCAGATTTCGCCCACGTCGCCGACCGGCAGCGTATTGCCGTCCTCGTCGCGGATCTCGATGTCCGTCGAGGGGAGGGGCAGGCCGATCATGCCGGTGAACTCGCGCGCATCCAGTCGGTTGACGGTCGCGACCGGAGAGGTCTCGGAGAGCCCGTAACCTTCGGTGATGGGTCGTCCCGTCATCTCCAGCCAGCGCTCGGCCACCGGCCGCTGGATAGCCATGCCGCCGCCGAGCACGAGCATCAGCGAGGAGAAGTCGAGCTTCTTGAACTCCGGATTGTTCATCATCGCATTGAACAGCGTGTTGAGACCCGGGAAGATATGCGACTTGAAGCCCTGCAACTCCTTGATGAAGCCCGGGATGTCACGCGGATTGGCGATCAACAGATTGTGGCCGCCGAGCGCAATGCCCATCAGCGAATTCACGGTGAGGGCGAAGATATGGTAGAGCGGAAGCGCGCAGACGAAGTTCAGCACCTCGGGGCGCGACTGGCCCGCAAAGGCGGCCTCCAGCCACAGCGCGATCTGCTGCTTGTTGGACAGGAGATTGGCATGGGTCAGCGTCGCCCCCTTGGAAACGCCGGTCGTGCCGCCGGTATATTGCAGGAAAGCGACGTCGCTCGAAATGACATCGACCGGCTTCAGCGCAAGCTTCTCGCCTTCCGACAGCATGGCCTTGAAGCTCTTGTGGCCGGGGATGGACCAGGCGGGCACGAGCTTCTTCACCTTGCGCACGACGAGGTTGACGATGTGGCCCTTCAAGCCCAGCATGTCGCCCATGGCGCAAACCACGACATGCTTGACCTCTGTGCGGGCGACGACCTGTTCGACCGTGTGGGCGAAGTTTTCGAGGACGACGATCGCCTTGGCGCCGGAATCCTTGAGCTGGTGTTCGAGTTCGCGCGGCGTGTAGAGCGGGTTGACGTTCACCACGATCATGCCGGCACGAAGGATGCCATAGACGGCCACCGGGTTCTGCAGGATGTTCGGCGTCATGACGGCGACACGGTCGCCCTTGGCGAGACCCTTCGACTGCAGCCATGCGCCAACCTTGCGCGATTGCAGTTCCAGTTCGCGGAAGGTCATGCCGCGGCCCATGCTGGAAAAGGCCAGCCTGTCGGCGAACTTGGCGCAACTCGCTTCGAAGAGCGCGCCGAGCGATTGATGAGCATGCGGTGCGATCTCGGCCGGCACGGAGGCCGGATACGACTTAACCCAGATCTTGTCGGCGGCGCGGCCGCTCAAGCGGCTCATAGTTTCCGTCATCGTGTTCCTCCCGAAACCTTCGTTGTCTGCATGCCCGTCGCGGGGGCCGATTCCTCCTCAGGTCCCCAGAACTTATGCGTTCTCACGCCGGCAGTGCAACTGTGGCAAAGCTATCTAACCTTGACGTAAACGTCAACAATCCTGTCGGTCCTCCGTGGCGTTTTGAAAGGAACCATGCTCCCGCATGCGCAGTTATCCGTTCATCGAAAAGCAAGACGGAGGATATCTCAATGTTGCAGGAAAATCGAACGACCACCAGTGGCCAGGATCCCTATGTCAAGGATACCCCAAACCTGATTGCCAGCGACAAGGTCGAAGGCACTGCGGTCTACGGCCGCGACGGCGAACGCATCGGCTCGATCCAGCGTATCATCCTGGAAAAACGTGGGGGCCGCGTGGCTTATGCAATTCTGAGCTTCGGTGGTTTCTGGGGTATCGGAGACGACTATTACCCGCTGCCCTGGGAAAAGCTGACCTATGACGAGGGCCTCGACGGCTATCGAATCGATCTCACCAAGGAGCAGGTCGAGGCGGCGCCGAAGCACCGAGATGACAGCGAAGATTGGTACCGCGACAACGGCCGCTCGGTCTATGATTACTACGGTGTTCCGCCGTACTGGATCTGATTGGGTATCGTCATAACGCCACCATCGAAGGGCCTCGTGAAGCGGGGCCCTTTTTCGCGTCTTCAACGAATGTAAATTGGCAAATGGACGGCAGCGTAATCGCGCTGCAGCAGGAGAGACGTCAATCAACCCGCCCGAGTCCGTACTAAAGTTTACGGCACTCGCGCCCGACGGCGCTCATTGCACAGAAAACTTCGGCGGGGAAGGCCGGAGCCTCAGAATTTCTTTGAGAAATGGTGCCGCTTGCAGGACTCGAACCTGCGACCCCATCATTACGAATGATGTGCTCTACCACCTGAGCTAAAGCGGCCTACGTCGAGCAGGAATTTGGCCTGCCGCGTTTGGTGAGGGGCTGATACAAGGATTGCCTGCTGATTTCAAGACGCATTTCGGCAGCGGGGCAAAAAATCACCGGCCGCAACCGGGCGCGCGCTTCTGGTTAAACGGCCAAGTCTTGGGCCAGCTGTCCAAATGCGACCGTGTCGTCCTCCTCGAACTGCGAGGGCAGTTCCGGAAATCCTCCTTGATTGGCGCCGAACTGCAGTCCCGCCTCGTCCTCGACTTACCGTTCGCCAGTTATTCGCCCGCTGAAGAAGGCGGAGGATGGATGCGGCGAGTGCAGGCGGGGTCCGAAAGCTGATGCTGGGGTCCCCGAAACTTGGATCTTCGGGGACCCCAGCAATGATGATCTCAGCCGCAAATCGCCTTTTTTGCGCTCCTGTATTCGCGCTCCAGCCGGTCGACCACGGCGGAAACCGGCTCGACGGCCTTGACCGCGCCGATGCCCTGACCGCAGCCCCAGATGTCCTTCCAGGCCTTGGCGCCGGTGGTCGCCTTGTCGAAGTCCATTTTCGACGGGTCGGCCTCCGGCAGATTGTCCGGATCGAGGCCGGCAGCCGCGATCGAAGGCTTCAGGTAGTTGCCGTGAATGCCGGTGAAATAGTTGGAGTAGACGATGTCATTGGCATGGGCATCGACGATCGCCTGTTTGTAATCGGCCGAGGCGCGAGCCTCTTCGGTCGCGATGAAGGGGGAGCCGATATAGGCCATGTCGGCCCCCATCGCCTGGGCGGCGAGCACCGCGCCCCCATTGGCGATCGCACCGGCAAGAAGAAGCGGGCCGTCGAACCACTCGCGGATTTCCTGGACGAGGGCAAAGGGCGAAAGCGTGCCGGCATGGCCGCCAGCCCCGGTCGCAACAGCAATCAGGCCGTCCGCGCCCTTGCGGATCGCCGAGTTCGCGTGACGGTTGTTGATGACGTCATGCAAGACGATCCCGCCGTAGGAATGTACGGCAGCATTCACTTCCGGCACGGCCCCGAGCGAGGAGATCACGATAGGAACCTTGTATTTCACACACATCATCAGGTCATGCTCGAGCCGCTTGTTCGACATGTGCACGATCTGGTTGACCGCAAAGGGGGCGGCCGGACGATCCGGGTTCTTCGCATTATGGGATGCGAGATCCTCGGTAATCTCGGCGAGCCACTCATCGAGCTGCGCCTCGGGCCGGGCATTGAGTGCCGGGAACGAGCCGACAATACCGGCCTTGCACTGGGCCAAGGTCAGTTTCGGATGTGATATGATGAAGAGCGGCGAGGCGACGACGGGTAGTCTCAGAGTGTCTTTCAGGATCGGCGGCAGGGCCATCACTTCACCTCCCAGGAAGTTTACGTTTACGCAAACGTCAAATATCAGATCCTTCGCCGGGAGGAAAGCCGGGCTGCACAATTCGCGCTGTGAACGGGCAAAACCGCCTTCGTTGGCCCGCGCGCGGCCGGGGCGATCTGGCCTCATTCCTGTGTTTATTGCGCTGCATACGGGGTTTCCGGGCTTGTGCTGGAAAAATCGAGCGTTTACCGAATCTATACGATGATTGCGATGTGGCTTGGGCGACCCCCGAAGGAGTATGGCGGCCAATGAGTGGATTGGAAACAGCCATCAGGAACGCCCTCGAGCGTTCCGACCGCGCCAATGCGGAGACGCGCGCCCGTGTCTATCAGTCGGCGCGACAGGCCCTGGAGACGGGGCTGGGCAAGCAGAACATCGATGACCCCGAGGCGATCAATTATCAGCGGCGCCGGCTTGAGGCGCTCATCCATTCGATCGAACAGGAAGAGCGCGCCCGGCTGGAGGTAAGGCCGGAGGTTTCTGCTCCGCAAGCTGCTGTTCCGGTGGCGCCGACGCTGCGCGCGGCGCCGGAACCGGCAACAACACCTTTGCCGGAGCGTCGCGGAGGCCGCGTCGAACCGGGTTTTGCATCCCTTGACCCACCGGTCTCCCGGGCGGCGGGTCAGGGCGATCCCTCCTTCGGCGATGAGATCGAAATGTCATCCACATTGGCGCACGACGCCCATGCGAATGACGAGGGTCCCATGCCCGACATGCGCTCGGAGCGGCCGCTGAAGGCACCGCGACGTCGGCGCGGCCTCGTGGCGCGCCTCCTGATGCTTTCGGTCTTTGTCGCGACCCTCGGGATCGGCGCGTGGTGGGTCTATTCGTCCGGCCTGCTGCTGTCGGATGCGGAGCGCGACACGTCCGTGCCCAATCCGCCCCCGCGTGTCGAGTCCGAGGACTTCTCCGGAACGCCCGATCCGGCATTGTCGCAAGGCGCGGCCGGTCCCCAGGCGCTCGATGCCCGCGGCGGGTTTCCCGATGACTGGATCGAGGTGTTCGAGCCGCAGCAGGTCTCCGCGATCCGGCCGCGCGCCAATGCCCTGGTCGATATCGTTGCGGCCGGCGATGGCAATGCCGCCCAGATCGTTTCGCGCAGCCGTGACGCAGCGGGTGCCGTCGAAGTGACCGTGCCGGCAGACGTCCTTCGGGAAATGGCCGGCCGTACGTCCACCATTGCGCTTACACTGCAATCGACAGACGACAAGCCGGTCCAGATATCGGTGGAATGCGACTTCCCACGCATGAGCGATTGCCCGCGCCACCGCTTCACGGTTAATCCGCAAAAGCTCGACGCGCTCTTTCGCGTTTCCTTCGAGAACGACATGGCGCCCTCCACGCCGGGGCGCCTCCTGATCAATGCCGACATCGAGGGCGGCGGACGCGGTGTCAATCTCTATGCCATTCGCGTCCTGCCCGGACAATGATCGCGGCAGCGGGCAGGGCGGTCTCGGGAGGCAACTCTCTCAGGCCAGAAAGTCCGGCCCGCTACCGATGATCTTCTTGTCCAGCTTGCCGATGTTTTCCAGGTCCTTGCCGTCGTAGTCGAGTGACAGCAGCATATGGCGGATCAGATTCAGTCGTGCGCGGCGCTTGTCGTTGGCATGCAGCACGGTCCAGGGCGCCCGCTCAGTATGCGTCTCCTTCAGCATCCGGTCCCGCTTCATCGTATAGTCGTCCCACTTGTTTAGTGCGGCGATGTCCATGGGTGACAGTTTCCAGCACTTCAGCGGGTCGTGCCGGCGATCATGGAAGCGCTTCAGCTGCATTTCCTGCCCGGTGCCCAGCCAGAACTTGAAAAAGCGAATGCCTTCCCGTTCGATCAGCTTTTCGAAACGCGGCACCTGCTCCAGGAAGCTTTCATATTCGTCCGGCGTGCAGAAGCCCATGACCGGTTCGACGCCGGCACGGTTGTACCAGGAGCGGTCGAAGAGGACGAATTCCCCCGCCGTCGGGAAGTGCGAGATGTAGCGTTGGAAATACCATTGGCCACGCTCCGTCTCCGTCGGCTTGGTCAGGGCGACGACCCGGGCGGAGCGCGGGTTCATGTAGGAGAGCGTTGCATGGATCGCTCCACCCTTGCCTGCCGCATCGCGGCCCTCGAACAGCGCCATGACCCGTTCGCCGGTCTTCTGCATCCAGAACTGCACTTTGACGAGTTCGATCTGCAACTGCTCCAACTCCGCATTGTATTTCTTCTGCGAGAGTTTCTTGTTGTAGGGGAAGCCTCCGGACTTCAGGGCTTCGTCTTCGATCCAGTCCGGCAGGTCTGGCTGGTCGACATCGAAAACCTGTTGCTTGCCTCCGACCGTCAGTGTCACTGCCCGGCTTTCCGTCTGCGCGTCCATCGTCTTCCCCGTCTGCTTTGTTGGATTTCTGCTACTTGAGCCTATGCCGAAATGAAGTTCAAGCGGGTCGGTTCCAGGTCTGGTCGAATGCACAGGCGGGGATAAGCCGCGTGGTGCGATGGTGGAGTGGTGTAACTTCTGTCATGAATCGCAGTTATCAGGCATCCAGTGATGACGAGGCGGAGCGCGCGGCGCGCAATGGCAGACGACAGCGGGGCAAAGGATATGAGGACCGGCGGCGCCGGATCGGGCGACGGTTGGCGCGCCGAACTCAGGCGGGTATTCTCCGCCTGGCTCTACATTCTGTCCGCGGCGATCCTCGCAGTCGGCGCCTGGGCGACCGGGGCCGCCACCGGCTTGGCCGTCACTCTCTTCGTGCTCCTGTTCCTGCTCGCGGTCTTCCGGCAATGGCCGTCAAAGGACGGTCAGAGCGTGATTGCGCCGGCTCTCGCTGCGCCCGAGCCGCCGCCAGACCCGCTGCCGCTGATCCTTGCTTCGCTCGATGCGCTCGATATGCCGATCTTCGTGCTGAATGCGGCTTCCGAGCTGATTGCCGGAAATCAGGAGGCTGCCAAGGTCTTCGGCACGCCGCCGGCCGGACTGCATGTCTCGACGCGCTGGCGCTCGCCCGGCATTCTCGACATGATCCGCGAGACGATCGAAACCGGCGAGCCGAACCAGATCGAGCACTCCGAACGCCTTCCCTCGGAAAGAGTCTATATCGTCCGCGTCGCCCCCGTGCTCTCCGACGGGGCGGAAGCGACAGCCTATTTTCTTCTCTCATTCCGCGACATTTCGGAACTGCGGCGCCTGGACCGGATGCGCAGCGATTTCGTCGCCAATGCCAGCCACGAACTGCGCACGCCGCTCGCCTCTTTGCGCGGCTTCATCGAAACCATGCAGGGACCGGCCCGTGACGACGCGAAGGCGAAGGACCGTTTCCTCGCCATCATGCTCGATCAGGCGAACCGCATGAGCCGTCTCGTGGACGATCTCCTGTCTCTGTCCCGGTTGGAACTGAAGGCCCATTTGCCGCCGGATCAGAAAGTGGAACTCGCGCCGATCCTCGGGCATGTGCGCGATAGCCTCGCACCGCTCGCAGCCGACCTCGGGGTCGAGATCAGGCTCGATCTGCCGGACGAAAAGGTCGAGGTGATGGGCGAGCGCGACGAACTCGTACAGGTCTTCGAAAATCTGATCGAGAACGCCTGCAAATATGGCCAGGACGGCAAGGTGGTTGAGGTGTCGCTGCGTCGTGAACCGGGCGGCGCGACAGAAGTGAGCGTGCGCGACCATGGTCCGGGCATTCCGGGCGAGCACGTGCCGCGCCTCACGGAGCGCTTCTACCGAGTCAGTGTCGAGGACAGCCGGTCGAAAAAGGGCACCGGTCTGGGGCTCGCCATCGTCAAGCACATCCTGACGAGGCACCGTGCGCGCCTGATTGTGAAGTCCAAGATCGGCTCCGGCAGCGAATTTACCGTGCGCTTCTGACATAAAACGGCAATGTCCAGAGCTGTCGACCGAATATGTTGTTGTTTTTCAACGACTATCTTTGTCACAAATGTTTCACCCAACTGACATAAAAGCGTGAGCCTAGAGCCGCTAGAACGCAGCGGTCGACGCTTGGCACTCGCCGCGACGGCCGCAAAGACACACAAGCCCATTCCGGGAGATGATCATGAACGCTCTGAAACTTTCCGTAGCTGCCTTGGCGGCCTCCGTGGCCTTCGCCGGCGCTGCTGTAGCCCGCGACCAGATCCAGATTGCTGGTTCCTCCACCGTTCTGCCCTATGCCTCTATCGTTGCCGAAGCCTTCGGCGAGAACACCGACTTCGGAACTCCGGTTGTTGAGTCCGGCGGTTCTGGCGCTGGCCGCAAGAAGCTCTGCGAAGGCGTGGGCGAGAACACCATCGACATCGCCAATTCGTCGTCGCGCATCTCCAAGTCTGACATCGAGCTCTGCAAGACCAACGGCGTGACCGACATCCAGGAAGTTCGCATCGGTTACGACGGCATCGTCTTTGCCTCGGACATCAATGGTCCGGAATATGCCTTCACCGCCGCTGACTGGCACAACGCTCTCGCGGCCAAGGTCGTCAAGGACGGCCAGCTGGTCGACAACCCCTACAAGGCCTGGAATGAAATCCGCGCCGACCTGCCGGCTCAGCCGATCCTGGCCTTCGTTCCGGGCACCAAGCACGGTACCCGCGAAGTGTTCGACACCAAGGTCATCATTGCTGGTTGCGAAGATAACGGCACGTTTGAAGCCCTGAAGACGGCAGCCGGTGGCGACGAAGACAAGGCTGAAGAAGGCTGCATGGCGCTCCGCACCGATGGCGTATCGGTCGACATCGACGGCGACTACACCGAGACGCTCTCCCGCGTCGACGCCAACAAGAACGCGATCGGCGTCTTCGGTCTGTCCTTCTACCAGAACAACACCGACAAGCTGCGCGTAGCAACCATGGGCGGCGTCGTGCCGTCGGTCGAAACCATCGCCAAGGGCGAATACCCGGTTTCGCGTCCGCTCTACTTCTACGTCAAGAACGCGCATCTCGACGTCATCCCGGGTCTCCAGGAATACGTAGAGTTCTTCGTCTCGGACGAAATGGCCGGCCCGGATGGCCCGCTGGCTGCCTACGGTCTCGTTTCCGACCCGGAACTGGCCAAGACGCAGGAAGCCGTCAAGGCCCGCACGCCGATGGCGCCGCTGAACTGATCTGACGCAGCGACCGGCGGCACGAAGCGTGCCGCCGGTTTCTTTCTGCTGGGGAAATGGCGGGTAACATGAACGCGAGCATCATCGTCCTCTGTATTCTAGTGCTTGCGGCACTCGGCTTCGTTCTCGGCCGGCGGCAGGCTCTTTCCGTTTCGGCCGCACGCGGCACGAAGCTTCACTCTCTGCCCGGCTATTACGGACAGGTCGTCGGCCTTGTCACGGCTGTCCCGGCTCTGTTGTTGCTGATGGCTTGGCTCTTCATTCAGCCGGCAATCGTTGAAGGCCGCATCGCGGCGACCATTCCCGACAGCATCGTGCCCGAGGGTGGTGCCCAGAGTCTGGTCATGGCGGATGTCCGGCGCATAGCGGATGGTCTGAGCGCTGTCGAGGCTCGCGCTGCCGAGGCCGGTGCCGACGTCAATGTCGAGGCGCTCGACGCCGGCAATGTCCGCGCTCGGCTCGCCGAGGTCGGCGTTGCTCTCGGCTCAGACGTGCCGGTGGAAGTTTTCGAGGCGGCCAAGTCTTACCGTAGCCAGTCCGATTTCGGTCACCTGCTGATGACGATCGCCGTGCTGGCGCTTGCCATTGCCGCTTTGCCGCTGGCCTATGTCCGCATCAACCCGGAACTGCGCGCACGCAATCTGAGCGAAAGTTTCGTCAAGACGGTGCTCCTCCTCTCGTCGCTGGTCGCCATTCTGACGACCGTCGGGATCGTCGGATCGCTCGTCTTTGAAACCTACGTATTCTTCACCATGTATCCGGCGAGCGAGTTCTTCTTCTCGACCGTCTGGAACCCGCAATTCCGTGGTGGCTCTGAACTTGGCATCCTGCCGCTGCTCTGGGGCACCTTCTACGTCTCCATCATCTCGCTGATCGTCGCTGTTCCGATCGGTCTGATGATCGCGGTCTATCTGTCGGAATATGCCGGTCCGACCACCCGCAGCATCGTCAAGCCGGCAATCGAAGTTCTGGCGGGCATTCCGACCATCGTCTACGGTCTGTTCGCCCTGGTCACTGTCGGTCCCTTCCTCCGTGATTATTTCGCCGAGCCCCTCGGCCTCGGGACGTCTTCGTCTTCCGTCCTGACTGCGGGCCTCGTAATGGGCGTGATGATCATCCCCTTCGTCAGCTCGCTGTCGGACGATATCATCAACGCCGTGCCGCAGACTTTGCGCGATGGCTCTTACGCGCTGGGCTCGACCCAGTCTGAGACGATCAGGCAGGTGGTTCTTCCGGCGGCACTTCCGGGCATTGTCGGTGCGATCCTGCTGGCCGCGAGCCGCGCCATCGGTGAGACCATGATCGTGGTTCTCGGAGCCGGTGCATCTGCCAAGCTCGACATCAATCCCTTCGAGGCGATGACCACGGTAACGGTCAAGATCGTCAGCCAGCTGACCGGTGACACGGAATTCGCAAGTCCCGAGACCCTCGTCGCCTTCGCCCTCGGCCTCACCCTCTTCGTCATCACCCTCGGCCTCAACGTCGTGGCCCTTTACATTGTCCGCAAGTACCGGGAGCAGTACGAATGACCGATCTCACCGCTATCGGAGCCCCGATGCCTGCGGAAAAGAAGTCGATCCTCACGGTCGATGATCGCACGCGCAACCGCAACAAGGCCGAAGTCCGCTTCCGCATGTGGGGCAAGGCAGCCGTCACCTTCGGCATCGTTGCACTGATCGGACTTCTGCTCTCCATCATGTCGAACGGCTTGTCCTCGTTCCAGCAGACCTTCGTCACGCTGGACGTCTATCTGGATCCGGCAAAACTCGACAAGGCTGGCAATCGCGACCCGGCGGACATTGCCAAGGTCACCACGTTTGGCTATGCGCCGCTCATCGAGCAGGCCGTGGCCAGGGCGCTGGAAGACAAGGGACTTGCTGCCGAGGGCCTGACGCCCAAGGCTGCTGCCGAGCTCATCTCGAAGGAAGCGGCCGCCGATCTGCGCCGCTTCGTCATCGCCGATCCCTCCGTGATCGGCCAGACCTACCCCTTCGACTTCCTCGCCGGTGGCCGTATTGACGGCTACTACAAGGGTCGCGTGACGATGGAGAGCGCGGCTCTCGATCGCAATGTCTCGCCGGAACAGCTCGTTCTTGCGGACAATTTGAAGGAAGCCGGCATTCTGGTGACGAAGTTCAATTGGGGCTTTTTCACCGCGCCTGACGCATCCGATACGCGTCCGGAGGCCGCAGGCCTCGGTGTCGCCATCATCGGTTCAGCCTATATGATGCTGATCGTGCTGGTGCTGTCGCTACCTCTCGGTGTCGCGACGTCGATCTATCTCGAGGAGTTCGCGCCGCAGAACTGGTTCACCGACCTGATCGAGGTCAATATCGCCAATCTCGCCGCCGTGCCCTCGATCGTCTTCGGTATTCTGGGCCTTGCCGTCCTGATCAATTTTGTCGGCCTGCCGCAATCGGCTCCGATCGTCGGCGGTCTCGTTCTCACGCTGATGACGCTGCCCACGATCATCATCGCCACCCGCTCGGCACTCAAGGCCGTGCCTCCGTCGATCCGCGATGCTGCACTCGGCGTCGGCGCCTCGAAGATGCAGTCGATCTTCCATCACGTCCTGCCGCTTGCCATGCCGGGCATCCTGACTGGCGCGATCATCGGTCTCGCCCGTGCGCTCGGTGAAACAGCGCCGCTGCTCCTGATTGGCATGGTTGCCTTCGTGCGCGAATACCCGGCCGGTCCGCCGGACGGCTTCTTCCAGCCGGCCTCCGCTTTGCCGGTCCAGGTCTATAACTGGACCCAGCGTGGCGACCCGGCCTTCGTGGAGCGTGCCTCCGGTGCGATTATCGTGCTCCTCGTGTTCCTGATCCTGATGAACCTGATCGCAATCATTCTTCGTCGCCGCTTCGAGCGTCGCTGGTAAGGAGTTATATGATGATGAACAATCTCGCGACCAAGATGACCACGACGAAAGCGCCACCCATGACTGAAAGCAAAATCACCGCCCGCAACGTGCAGGTGTTTTACGGTGACAAGCACGCCCTCAAGGACGTCAACATCGACATCCGCCCCCGCTCCGTTACGGCCTTCATCGGACCGTCGGGCTGCGGCAAGTCGACCTTCCTGCGCTGCATCAACCGCATGAACGACACGATTGCGAGCTGCCGCGTCGAGGGAAACATCCAGATCGATGCGGAAAACATCTACGACCCCAAGGTTGACCCCGTGCAACTGCGCGCCAAGGTCGGCATGGTTTTCCAGAAACCCAACCCCTTCCCGAAGTCGATCTACGAAAATGTCGCCTATGGTCCGCGCATTCACGGCCTGGCCCGCAACAAGGCCGAGCTGGACGAGATCGTCTCGATCGCGTTGCAGAAGGCCGGCCTCTGGAATGAGGTGAAGGATCGTCTCGACTCTGCCGGGACCGGCCTCTCCGGTGGTCAGCAGCAGCGTCTCTGCATCGCGCGTGCCGTTGCCGTCAGCCCCGAAGTCATCCTGATGGATGAGCCCTGCTCGGCGCTCGACCCGATCGCGACTGCAAAGGTCGAGGAGCTGATCCATGAACTGCGCGAGAACTTCACGATCGTGATCGTAACCCACTCGATGCAGCAGGCCGCCCGCGTTTCCCAGCGCACGGCTATGTTCCACCTCGGCGAGCTGGTCGAGGAGAACGACACTGACAAGATGTTCACCAACCCGGATGACCAGCGCACCCAGGATTACATCATGGGCCGCTTCGGCTGAGCCCTGACGTCATTCACGGTTGAACTCAATTTCAAGGACGTTTCAAATGGGCTCCTCTCACATCTACTCGGCCTTCGACGAGGAACTGAAGTTCCTGATGCGCCGCATCTCCGAAATGGGCGGTCTTGCGGAACAGATGGTCGCCGAAAGCGTGCGCTCGCTGGTCAATTCCGACGCCGCACTTGCGCAGAAGGTCATTTCTGACGACGTCGTCATGGATGCCATGGAACGCGAGATCGGTGACAAGGCGATCGTGACCATCGCCAAGCGCCAGCCGGTCGCATCAGACCTGCGCGAAATCATCGGCGCTCTTCGCATCGCTGCGGACCTCGAGCGTGTCGGCGATCTCGGCAAGAGCAACTCCAAGCGTGTGGTGGCCATTCAGGCGACCGGCGTTCCGCGCAAGCTCGCCCGTGGCCTCGAACATCTCTCGGACCTGGCGCTTGCCCAGCTCAAGGAAGTGCTCGACGTCTATACGACGCGCTCGGCCGAGAAGGCCAAGTCGATCCGTGATCGCGACGAGGAAATCGACGCAATCTACACCTCGCTGTTCCGCGAACTCCTGACCTACATGATGGAAGATCCGCGCAACATCACGAGCTGCACGCATCTTCTGTTCTGCGCCAAGAACATCGAGCGTATCGGCGATCACGCGACGAATATCGCGGAGACGATCTATTACATGACGACCGGCGCACAGCCGGAAGGCGAGCGCCCGAAGGAAGACCTCACCTCTTCCGTCGGTGCGATCACCGAGTGATGTTGGCCAGCGAGGTTGGTTTTTGATGCAGCCGAAGATAGCCGTGGTGGAAGACGAGGAGGCCCTGTCGGTCCTCCTCCGTTACAACCTTGAAGCCGAGGGATACGAAGTCGAGACGATCCTGCGGGGGGACGAGGCAGAGATCCGCCTGCAGGAGCGGGTTCCCGATCTCTTGATCCTCGACTGGATGCTCCCGGGCGTCTCGGGCATCGAGCTCTGCCGGCGCCTGCGTGTGCGCCCCGAAACCGAGCGCCTGCCAATCATCATGCTGACCGCCCGTGGCGAGGAAAGCGAGCGGGTTCGTGGCCTGGCGACGGGAGCAGATGACTATGTCGTGAAGCCCTTCTCCACGCCGGAACTGATGGCTCGCGTCAAGGCCATGCTGCGGCGTGCCAAGCCCGAGGTTCTCTCCAGCGTCCTGCGTTGCGGGGACATAGAGCTCGACCGTGAGACACATCGTGTTCATCGCAAGAGCCGCGAGGTTCGTCTCGGTCCGACGGAATTCCGGCTCTTGGAATTCCTCATGGCCTCCCCGGGGCGCGTCTATTCCCGGTCTCAGCTGCTGGACGGTGTCTGGGGACATGACATTTATGTCGACGAGCGCACCGTCGATGTGCATGTCGGCCGCCTGCGCAAGGCGCTGAATTTCTCCAACATGCAGGATGTCATTCGCACGGTTCGCGGTGCGGGCTACTCCATGGAAGCCTGAACCGGCTTGCCAGACGATCGAAGGGGCCGCGCGGATCATCCGCTGCGGCCCCTTTTCCTTGTTGGTGCGGGCGCCAAAAGAAAACGGGCCCCGAAGGACCCGTTGGATGTCTCTGTCTCTGGCCGAGGGATCAGCGAGCCTTGCGGCGTTCACTGACCGGCTGATAGGCGAGCTTTGCATGGTAAGTGCAGTAGGGCGCGCTGTCGGCGATTTCGCAGCCGCAGAAGTGGAAGTCGTCCTTCATCGGATCGCCGATCGGCCACTTGCAGGTCCGCTCGGTCAGTTCCGTCAGTGCCAGGCGGCGCGAAATCGGAACAACCACGTTCAGGGAACGCCGAACTTCGACCTCTTCGTAGGCCTCGACCTCGATCTCTTCCTTCAGCATCGTGGCGCCTGCAGCGCGGGTGACGGTGCGGGTGGTCGTGCTGGCTGCCGGGCGGTTCTGGAAACTTGCCGGACGCTGCGTCTGTGCAGGGCGCTTGGCCGGACGTGCTGCAGACGAGTTGCCGCCTGCCTTGGCGCGACCCGGAAGGTTAAGCCGGTGCACTTTGCCGATTACGGCGTTTCGGCTTACGCCGCCCAGTTGCGCTGCAATCTGGCTTGCGCTCAGGCCTTCGGCCCAGAGGCGCTTGAGTCTTTCAACCCTCTCATCAGTCCAGTTCATGCCATTCATCTCCGCCGCTCGCGTCTGTCATGGCAGAATCCGTCACCGTTGCTTCGAATGAATCCGAAACAAAACCGCCTCGATATTGTCGGTGAGCACTTCCGCCGCATGCAATCTGTTAATAAAATTTAACCTAGAGGTCGGCTGACTCCGTGACAAGAGTCGCGGGAATCATCTGGAATCGATTTCGCGGTTTTCCCCAACTTGCTTCCCGAGTGAGTCAAGTATGCAACAGATGGAATCTTCGCCGGCACTCGTCCTGCGCGTGTTGGCCGAAATCGCTCCAACTGCCGCGATTCCTGCAGAAAACGTTGACATTGCAAGGGTGAGTGGGGATAGTGCCCGCGCCGCCGCAAGGCGGCATTTTTAATTTTTTCGGAGCCTCGTGGAGGCCGCACCGTCCGGTGTGACGGATTGTCGAAAAGGATCGTGAACGCCATGGCCGAAGCTACGCCGCTCTACCAGACCTATAATCGGGCGCCGCTGCGTTTCGAACGAGGCGAGGGCGTCTGGTTGGTGACGGAAAGCGGCGAGCGCTATCTCGACTTCGCAGCCGGTGTCGCCGTCACGTCTGTCGGTCATGGTCATCCGCATGTCGTCGGTGCCCTCAAGGACCAGGCCGACAAGGTCTGGCACCTGTCGAACCTCTACGAAGTGCCGGGTCAGGAGGCGCTGGCCAGGCGCCTGGCGGAGGTCACCTTCGCCGAGCGCGTCTTCTTCACCAATTCCGGCGCAGAAGCGCTGGAATGCGCGATCAAGACTGCCCGCCGTTACCACTTCGCCAAGGGGCATCAGGAGAAATTCCACATCATCACCATGGAAGGCGCCTTCCACGGCCGAACCATTGCGACGATCGCCGCAGGTGGCCAGGAGAAATATCTGGAAGGTTTCGGTCCCAAAGCGCCTGGCTTCGACCAGGTGCCGTTTGGCGATCTTGAGGCACTCAAGGCCGCGATCACGGATTCAACGGCTGGCATTCTGGTCGAGCCGGTCCAGGGCGAGGGCGGCATCCGTCCGATCCCTGTCGAAATGCTGCGGGCGCTGCGCGACCTCTGTGACGAGCACGGCTTGCTGCTGATCCTTGATGAAGTCCAGTGCGGCGTCGGCAGGACCGGCAAGCTTTTCGCGCATGAATGGGCCGGCATCACCCCGGACCTTATGGCGGTTGCCAAGGGCATCGGCGGCGGGTTCCCGCTCGGTGCCTGCCTTGCGACCGAGGAAGCCGCTTCTGGCATGAAACCCGGCACCCACGGCTCGACCTATGGCGGCAACCCGCTCGCCATGGCCGTCGGCAATGCCGTGCTCGATGTCGTGCTCGCGGACGGTTTTCTCGACAACGTGCGCGACACGGCGCTGGTCTTCCGCCAGGGCCTCGCTTCGCTGAAGGACCGTTTCCCGGATGTGATCGAGGATGTGCGCGGCGAAGGCCTGATGCTGGGGATCAAGGCCAAGGTTCCGAATACCGACCTTCTGATGGCAATGCGTGACGAGCATCTGCTCGGTGTTCCCGCCGGCGACAACGTGATCCGCCTGCTGCCGCCGCTGACGGTTACGGCAGAGGAAGCGCGCGACGGCCTCGCCCGCATCGAACACGCAGCCGAACAGATCCGCGCCAAAGCTGCAGTCGCAGCCTCTGCCTAAGACAGGACGCTCTCTCATGGCCTCTTCCAAGCATTTTCTCGATCTCTCCGCCATGACGTCAGGGGATCTGCGCAGCATTCTAGAAGACGCAAAGACCCGCAAGCAGGCGACGAAAGCCGGCACCGCCGACAAGCCGCTCGCCGGCAAGATGCTCGCGATGATCTTCGAGAAACCCTCGACGCGCACGCGTGTTTCCTTCGATGTCGGCATGCGCCAGCTGGGCGGCGAGACGTTGTTCCTGTCCGGCACCGAAATGCAGCTCGGCCGTGCGGAGACGATCGGCGACACCGCCAAGGTGCTGTCGCGCTATGTGGATGCCATCATGATCCGCACGACCGACCATGCCCGCCTTCTGGAAATGGCGGAACACGCGACGGTGCCTGTCATCAACGCCCTGACGGATATGACGCATCCCTGCCAGATCATGGCCGACATCATGACGATCGAGGAGCATCGGGGCTCCGTCGCCGGCAAGACGCTGGCCTGGACCGGCGATGGCAACAATGTCCTTCATTCGCTGGTCGAAGGCGCTGCCCGCTTCGGCTACCGCATGAACATGGCGGTGCCGCTCGGCTCCGAACCGGATGACAAGATCCTCAACTGGGCTCGCAACAATGGCGGCGAGATCATGCTTTGCCATGATGCCGACCGCGCGGTGACCGGTGCCGATGCCGTCATTACCGACACCTGGGTGTCGATGAACCAGGAGCACAAGGCGCGCGGCCACAATGTCTTCCAGCCTTTCCAGGTCAATGCGGAGCTGATGAAGAAGGCGAATGACGAGGCACTCTTCCTGCACTGCCTGCCGGCGCATCGCGGCGAGGAAGTGACCGACGAGGTGATCGACGGCGCGCAGTCGGTGGTCTTCGACGAGGCGGAGAACCGCCTGCATGCGCAGAAATCGATCCTCGCCTGGTGCCTCGGCGCAATCTGAGGCCGGTTTCAGGCAATTTATGTCCGACTTGACGTTTGGCGCAGGTGATCCCATCTGTGCCCTTTCTGATCGGGCCGCTCAGGCGGCCAAGCGTATGGCACCCCGTGTGCCGGGAGTACATTCATGGCGATGAAACAAGCAGAACTCGGCGAATTCGGTTTCGCCGGCGACGATCGTGTGGTCCCCTTCCAGGTGGACGGTCTCGACGTGCGTGGTCGCGCCGTGCAGCTCGGACCGCTGGTCAATTCCATCCTCGACCGTCACGCCTACCCGGCGCCGGTTGCACGGCTTCTCGCCGAAGCGATCGTGCTGACGGTGCTGATCGGCACTTCGCTGAAGTTCGAAGGCAAGTTCACGGTCCAGACCAAGGGTGATGGCCCGGTCGACCTGCTCGTCGCCGATTTCAGCTCGCCCGAAAGCGTGCGCGCCTATGCCCGTTTCGATGAACAGGCTGTGGCGGATGCGGTGGCTTCCGGTCGCGCATCGCCCGAAGAACTGCTCGGCGAGGGCATGTTGGCCTTCACCATCGACCAGGGCGCCTACATGCAGCCATATCAGGGCATCGTCCCGCTCGACGGGACCTCGCTTGAGGACATTGCCGGGGTCTACTTCCGCCAGTCGGAACAGATCCCGACCAGGGTGCGTCTGGGCGCTGCCGAGCTCTTCGACCGCGACGAGGATGGCAAGCCCCGCCGGACCTGGCGCGCCGGCGGTCTCATCGCGCAATTTCTGCCGGATGCACCGGAGCGCATGCGCCATCCGGACCTGCATGGTGGCGACGGCGACGACCGCGATACGGACCTGCATGGTGACGAAGCCTGGGACGAAGCCCGGATGCTGGTCGATACGATCGATGCCGACGAGCTCACCGATCCCTTGGTCGGCGTCGAGCGGCTGCTCTTCCGCCTGTTCCATGAGCGCGGCGTTCGTGCCTATGCGCCTCAGGTGGTCCACGATCGATGCAGCTGTTCCCGGGACCGCCTGAAGGGCGTTCTCCAGGGCTTCACCGCTGAGGAGATCGAAGCGAGCACGGAAGACGGGCAGATCACGGTGACCTGCGAATTCTGCTCGACCGACTACCACTTCGAGCCGGCAGAGCTGACGCCGGCTTGAAAGCAGGCACGGAAGAAGACACGAAACGCCGGAGCGATCCGGCTTTTTCAATGCCCGGCAAGATCCGGTTCTTGCAGATTGGAAGCGACGGGAAGGCCCTGTCGCATGGCTTGGACATGAGGCGTGCATCGATTTTCACGCCGCCTGGTCGCCGACGGTTCGTCAGGCTTCCGTGGTGAGCTTGTCCGCCTGGAGCGCTTCGGCGACGGCGATGTCCGCCATGGCGAGGATAGCCTCGCGCGAACGCGCTGCTGCGATGAAGCGAGCGTTGTGGCAAAAGCTGGCGCCTTCGACGCCGCACACGGCTTCAAGGTCGCCATTGCTCAATCCCGCCCATGCCGCAGGCAGGTCGGCGCGTTGCTCGAAACTGTTCTCCGATTTGCGGATGCCAGTGATGCACCAGTCCTTGTCGCGGGGGTGCACGACGAAGAGCAGGTGGTCAGCGCCTGCTTTCACGATCGCGGGACGGAAGGGCATGCCCATCTGCAATTCCAGCACATGCCGGTCTCCCGTTGCTGCGATCGCCTCGAGGACCATGCTCTCGGCCCTGAGCTTGGAGGCCCGTTGCGCAATGCCGGCTTCGACGATGGCGCGGGCGATCGAGAGCGCCGCTTGAAAACCCCGGTCGTCCGAGCCTGGCGCCCTGTCGTCGAAGACGGGTTTCAGGGTTTCCAGGAGGCTCGGCAGTGTGAGGTCGGCCAGAGGCCCGGCCGTCGCGGGGCTGAGGGCGCCATTGTCTAGCAGATCGATCGGGAGAACGAACTTGGTGTCGAAGCTCTCGTGGATTGCATCGACATGGCCGACCGGAACGCCGAGAACGGCGAGATAGTCCTTCCCATAATGCTTCCAGACGAGGCCGAAGGAGCTGAAGGGCTGGCCATCCTCGCGGAGCGGAGCGCCGCGCTGATGGTGATCAAAGATTTGGGCGTTTGCATCATAGGCGCCGCCGACATCGTAGATGATGCGGTCTGTCGCGGGCGTGATCCAGTCGGGCGCCCGGCTGCGCACGATCTTCGCATCCGGGAAAAGGCGCGTCAGGATGACGGACGACAGCAGTTCGTCGGCATGGAAGCCGCCACTATGGGTGACGAGATACTGGATGCTCATGCCGGATGGTGCCCCTGGCTGGAAGTACGGATCTGACCTTCCAGATAGCGGCTGGGCACGCGCAACTCAACCGCAAAGCGCTAATTGAGCGTGCGAACCATGCCCGGACTGTCCAGAGAGAAGGCGGGGATTTCGACATCGAATGCCTCGCCGTCGTCGGTCTCCATGCGATAGGTGCCATACATCATGCCCGACGGCGTATCGAGCGGGCAGCCGGAGGCGTATTCATAGGTGTCGCCGGGGGCGAGGCAGGGCTGTTCACCGACGACGCCGGGGCCGCTCACTTCGTCCACCTGGCCGTTCTGGTCGGTGATATGCCAGTAGCGATGCGTCAGGCGCACAGTCTTCGCCGAATGATTGGAGATCACGATCCGGTAGCCCCAGACGTAGCGGCTGTCATCCGGGTCAGACTGTTCCTCGAGATAGTAAGGTTCGACCAGAACCTCGATGTCCCGTGTCAGTGCGCGATACATGCATGGACCCTGCGAAAGCGTGTCTTCATTCCCATAGAGATGGCGTTCTTTGTGGCGGCAACAAGATCCGCCGCGGAACGTCACATTGCCTTGAAGGGATAACGACGCAGCCCGTCGCGTCAAGGGCAAGGGGGCAGTCGCGACGCCACTCGCGGCTGATAATTTTTGTATGCCGAAGCGCTTCGGTGTCGGCTCAGATGGCCCTGAACGCCTTTTCGAAGTCTTCGATCAGGTCCAGCGTGTCCTCGATCCCGCAGGACAGACGGACAGTGCCGCCCGAAATCCCGAGCTCGGCGCGGGCTTCGTCGGTGAGGTTCTTGTGGGTGGTGGTGGCCGGATGGGTGATCAGGCTCTTGGCGTCGCCGAGATTGTTGGAGATCTTGATGATCTCGAGCGCATTCTGCAGCTTGAAGGCCGCGTCCTTGCCGCCCTTCAGCTCGAAGCATACCAGCGTCGAGCCGCCGGTCATCTGCTTGGCGATGATATCGGCCTGCGGATGATCCTTGCGTCCGGGATAGATCACCTTCGCCACGGCACCCTGTTCCGCGAGGAAATCGGCGATCGCTGCGGCACTCGCCGTTTGCTGCTTGACGCGCAGCGGCAATGTCTCGACGCCCTTCAGAAGCGTCCAGGCATTGAACGGCGACATGGCAGGGCCGGTATGGCGGAAGTAATCGTGCAGATTCTCGTCGATCCACTCCTTCGACGACAAGACGACGCCGCCGAGGCAGCGGCCCTGGCCGTCGATATGCTTCGTCGCGGAATAGACGACGACATGCGCGCCGAGCTCCAGAGGCTTCTGGAAGAGCGGGGTGGCAAAGACGTTGTCGACGATCAGCTTGGCACCGATCTGGTCGGCGAGCTTGGCGACGCCCGCGACGTCGATTACTTCGAGCGTCGGGTTGGTCGGGCTTTCCAGGAACATGACCTTGGTATTCGGCCGGATCGCGGCTTCCCAATTGGCGAGGTCCCGGCCGTCGACCAGTGTGCATTCCACGCCGTAACGAGGCGCCAGCGTCTCGACGACGTAACGGCAGGAGCCGAAAAGCGCGCGGGCAGCGACGATATGGTCGCCGGCCTTGACCTGGCACAGTACGGCGGCGGCGACGGCAGCCATGCCCGACGCCATGGCGCGGGCATCTTCGGCGCCTTCCATCATGCACATGCGCTTTTCGAACATGTCATTGGTCGGGCTGCCGTAGCGGGCGTAGATATAGCCTTCGTTCTCGCCCTTGAAGCGGGCCTCCGCCGCTTCCGAGCTGTCATAGACGAAGCCCTGGGTGAGGAAGATCGCTTCGGACGTCTCGCCATAGGGAGAGCGTAGCGTGCCGCCATGGACGAGGGTGGTTGCCGGGCGCCAGTTCTTGCTCATGCGCGTGCCTTTCGAACACAAAAAAACCGGTCGCGTGAACGGACCGGTTTCGTAAACCCGGTCTATTTAGCCACTTGTTTAACGTGGCTGCAAGCCGACCGGCCAAATCACCACGGGATAAGGCTGCCTTACGCCTTCGCGGGTCTTGCGTCAATTGGTGGGCTTTGGTTTTGTCTGGCCCAAACAGGATTGAGATCATGACCTTGAAACCCGGGATTTTGTCCGATCGTGCGATCGGCGCCTTGTTCGGTGGCGGCCAGCTGAAGAGCGAGGTCATGCTGGACAAGGACCAGATCCAGCCCGCAAGCCTCGATCTGCGCCTAGGGGGCAAGGCGATCCGCGTGCGCGCGAGTTTCATGCCGGGCCGGGGGCATACGGTTGCCGAGAAGCTGGAGCGGCTGACCCTTCACGAGATCGATCTCGAAAACGGTGCGGTTCTCGAAACCGGCTGCGTCTACATCGTGCCGCTGATGGAAAGCCTCGACCTGCCGGCCGAAATCTCGGCTTCGGCCAATCCGAAGAGTTCGACCGGCCGCCTCGACATCTTCACCCGCGTCATGGTCGATTACGCCCAGGAATTCGACAAGGTCCCTGCCGGCTACAAGGGCCAGCTCTTTCTCGAAATCTCGCCGCGCACCTTCCCGATCATCGTGCGACGCGGCTCCCGCCTGTCGCAGATCCGTTTCCGGGTCGGCCATGCCCTACTGGGCGAGGCCGAACTCTTTGACCTGCACAAGGCCGAGACGCTGGTTGCGAGCGACATGCCAAACGTCTCGGGCGGCGGCATTGCGCTGTCGATCGACCTGAAAGGCTCGGGCCCGCAAGGCCTGATCGGCTATCGCGGCAAGCACCACACCTCGGTTATCGACGTCGACCTGAAGGGTGCCCATGAGGTCTTGGATTTCTGGGAGCCGCTCTACAGCCGTGGCCGCGACGAACTCATCCTCGATCCGGACGAGTTCTACATCCTCGTCTCCAACGAAGCGGTGCATGTGCCGCCGCTCTACGCCGCCGAAATGACGCCATACGATCCGCTTGTCGGCGAATTCCGCGTCCACTATGCCGGCTTCTTCGACCCCGGCTTCGGCCATGCGCCGGCCGGCGGCTCGGGCAGCCGCGCGGTGCTCGAAGTCCGCAGCCACGAAGTGCCCTTCATCCTCGAACACGGCCAGGTGATCGGCCGCCTCGTCTACGAGCATATGCAGGAGCGCCCGGAGGGCCTCTACGGTACGGGCCTTGGCTCCAACTATCAGGCACAGGGCTTGAAACTCTCCAAGCACTTCCGCCTGCCCTGACAAAGAGGGGCGGCATTCGCGCCCCTTTCCGTCCCATCCGGCTTGACACTCCGGTCGAACTGTTGGATTTCTCATCCCCGTTGCGGGTGTAGCTCAATGGTAGAGCAGCAGCTTCCCAAGCTGAATACGAGGGTTCGATTCCCTTCACCCGCTCCAGCTTTCCTCACCTACCACCCGCAAACCGCGCAAACGCTGCCAGCAGATCGCCCAGCCGCTTGGCCGTGGCCTCGTCGGTGAGATTGCCCTCGGCGTCGAACAGCGTATGTGCCCGAGACACCATCAACCGCTTTTCCGCAAACACCTGGCAACCGAGCGTGTGCAGGACCGAGAGCCAGGCGTTCTGGCTAAGCAGCGTGCCGAAATTGCCGGGCGAGGCGCCGACCAGGGCGAAGGGCTTGTTGCCGAAGACCTTGGCCATGTCGGAGGAAGGGCGTGACAGCCAGTCGATGGCATTCTTGAAGGCACCGGGTATGCCGTTGTTGTATTCGGGGGTGAACAGGATCACGCCGTCGGCGGCGATGATCTTCTCCTTGAGAGTGGTGACAGCGGCCGGGATGCCCTCTGCTTCTTCGAGGTCTCCGTCATAGAGTGGGATGCCGTGGATGCCTGAAGCCTCCAGCGCATAGCCCTCGGCCTTGATTTCTGTCGCGGCCTTCAGCAGCGCTGTATTGAGCGAGCCCTTGCGCAGGCTTCCCGAAATGCCGAGCAGTGTCACCATGATTTTTTCCTCGTATGGATTTGTTGTAAGGGAGGGTAGAACAGGGAGAATGCGATGACCAGCGGCCTGCACCACATCACGGCGATCACCCGGAAGATCCAGGCCAATGTCGACTTCTATTGCGGTTTTCTGGGCCTGAGACTCGTCAAGCGCACAGGGGGCTTCGAGGATGCCGCCCAGCTCCATCTGTTTTACGGCGACGCCGTCGCAGGTCCCGGCTCGCTGGTGACATTTCTGGCCTGGGAAGACGGTTCCCCCGGCCGCGTCGGCCATGGGGCGGCAAGCGAAATCGCCTTTGCCATTCAGCCGGATGCGATCGGCTTCTGGCTGACGCGTGCCTTGCAGTTCGGTGTTGCAGCGACCGGCCCCGCAACCGAATTCGCCGAGCCTGTGCTCAGGCTCATCGACCCTGATGGCGTCATCGTCAAGCTCGTCGGCACGAGCGCGGTTGAGCCGGGCGCGGCCTGGCCGGTGCGCGGCATTGAAGCGAGGGATGCGATCACCCGTCTGCGGGCAGCGACCCTGCTGTCGGAGCAGCCTCAGCAGACCGCCGACTTTCTCACCCGCCATGCCGGTTTCCGTGTGTCGGCGACTGAGGGCACGATCACCCGCCTCACGTCTGAAAGCGGTCAGGGTATCGATGTGCGCGACGCCAGTGGCTTCTGGCCCGCAGCCCCCGGCACTGGCGCCATCGATCATGTGGCGCTGCGCATGGCTGATCGCGCCGCCGTCGAAGCGCAGGCGACCGAGCTGAAGTCGAGCGGTGACGACACGATCAACATGCATGACCGCAAATACTTCTATTCCCTCTATGTCCGCGAGCCCGCAGGCTGTCTGATCGAACTCGCCTCCGATGGTCCGGGCTTTGCCATCGACGAGCCGCTGGAAACCCTCGGAGATCAGCTCTTCATCCCCGAACACTTTCACCTGCGCCCGCAAGACATCGTGCCGATGCTGCCGCAATTCGCGCTTCCGGGAGAGCCTCGGACCATATACCGCGACCTGTCCTTCGTGCACCGCATCCACGAGCCGGATGCCGGTGATGGCTCGACGCTCGTCCTGCTGCACGGAACCGGCGGCAATGAGGCGAGCCTTCTGCCCTTCGCGCGCAAGATCGCGCCGTCGTCGACCCTTCTCGGCCTTCGGGGCCGCGCGACGGAGGAAGGTGTGGCCCGCTTCTTTCGCCGCTTCGGTCCGCGCGATTTCGACCAGAAGGACATCGTCGCGGAGGCCGAAGCCTTCGCCGCATTCATCGAGGATGCCAAACAGGCCTATGGCATTGACGAAATGCGCCTGCGTTTCGCCGGCTATTCCAACGGCGCGAATTTTCTCGCGGCCACGATCATGTTGCATCCGGGTGTCGTTCGAGAAGCGATGCTTCTGCGGCCCATGCCGGTTCAGAGCGATCCGCCGAAAGCCGATCTCTCGGGCACGCGCATTCAGATGGTCATCGGATCGGACGATCCCGCAGCCGGCGAGAGTGAGATCCTGGCCAAGCAATTGAGAGACCGCGGCGCCCGGATCACGCTGACGCGGGTCGCCGGGGATCACAACCTCTCGGACGAGGACGTGACGGCGGGGACTGCCGGGTTTGTCTGAACAATTCCGAGCGCCAGGGATGTGCTGCGTCTCGGCTGGTGCGGTGTCTTGTTCCAGTGAAAGGGCTTGAGCCTGAGCTCGACCACGGCCTTCCAGGCTGCCAGCGATACGGCCATCCAGTAGACGGGGATCATCGTCCATTTCCACCCCATGCCCTTTTTCTCCCGGTCCGTCATCGGTGTGGCCCCAAGCGCGAAGAAGACGGCATAGCTGCCCAGAATGTTGAAAATGTCCATGGCGAGCATCATCGTGGTGAAGACATTCGGTTGCGGCGCCGGAATCTGCATCAGCGACAGGACAGAGAGCGTGATGAAGATCAGCAGACCGGGATGGCTGAGCGCTGCGACCAGCATGCCGCCGACAAGCAGCTGGAAGACAAAGAAGGAAAACGGCCCCATGTCGCGCGCGGTGCGCAGGGGATGGCGCATCAGCACCAGCCATGTTTGCAGCCAGCCTTTGTACCAGCGGGTGCGCTGTGCGAGCCAGATGGCAAAATCGGTCGGCGCATCCTCATAGGTCGGAAGTGTGAGCGTCGAGGAGCGATAGCCCATGCGACAGAGCCGCATGCCGAGATCCGCGTCCTCGGTCACATTGTAGGGGTCCCAGCCTCCGCTGGCCTTGAGCAGGGCGGTCTTGAAATGGTTCGACGTGCCGCCGAGCGGCAAGGGCAGGCGATAGAAGCCGAGTGCCGGCAGGAGACGGCGGAACAGGGCGGAATATTCGAGCGCGAAGATCGCGCTGATCCATCGGTCGCCGGCATTGTCGATCACCAGTGGTGACTGCAGACAGGCGAGCTCGGAAGGGCCGAGACGGAAGGCATGATAGGCCTCCCGCAGTTGCCGCGGATGCGGTCGATCTTCGGCATCGTAGATGGTCAGGAACTCGCCGCGCGCGCCTGATAGCGCATAGGTCAGCGCTTTCGGCTTGGTGCGCGGCGCCATGGCCGGCACCTCGACCACTTCGATATGCGGTCCAGGCTGCGCCCGCCTTATGGCGTCCAGCGTTTCGAGGTCATCCGCCTCGCAGACCAGTTTCACATCGAGCAGGCTGCGTGGCCAGTCGAGTGCATCGAGGGCCGCGATCAGTTGCGGCACGACGGCCGTCTCGCGATAGAGCGCGACCATGACCGTATAGATCGGAAGCGTGCCCGCGGTACTCTCAAAGGAAACGTCCGGTCGCGGATGATGCCGGCCGTGGGAGACCGCAGCCATCCTCAGGAAGAGGGCCGCTGTGTGGAAGAAGGACAGCATCATGTGGGCGAGCACCACCGCGACCATCGGCGCATAGATCAGGAGCAGACTGAGCAGGCAAAGGCTGGCGCCGGCGAAAAAGCCCTGATCACCCGTGACCACGAGCCGCGCCGAAAGAGGTTGCTGATGATCGAACAGACCACGCACCGCATGGTTGACGCGACGGTTCTCGCCTGCTTTCCAGGCGGCTCGACGGATTGCGGACGGCGTCGTCACCACCAGGCTTCCGGCCCCATTTCCACTACGACCGAAGCGTTTCGCCAGACCGTCCATGTGCAGGATGTTCGCCGCCACGGCCATGACCGGAGGCCTGTCCGTGTGATGCAGTCGCAGCATGCGTGGTTCGACGAGCTGTGTGTCGCCATGGACGTGGTCCACGACGAGCGCCGGATCAATCTCGGAAAGAAAGGGCAGATCGTACATGCGCGCCAGACCGGCGAAATATGCGTCCTCGTTGACCGCGCCGCTCGCGAGAAGTTCCGCCTCGACGCTGGTTCCGTTAATTGCCGCTTGCTGCGCCATCTTGGCGATCAGCGGCTTGGAAATGCCGAGTGTATGGAGCCGCCGTGCTTCCGCTTTCAGCTGCGCGCAATCGATCATGCCGGGCGCGCTTGTGGCACTCCGCCTGTCATGCACCGGTGTTCGCCCCTGGCGCGCGGCAACGATCCGCGGGCCGTATTCCCTCGTCCACACCAAGCTGCTACACGTCATCTGACTGAACGACGCCCCGCTTTGACCCCAGACGATGATGATAGAGATGCGCGCAAAAGTTACATCCCTAGATTTAATGGGGTTGTGGAGGCTGTTGGTGGCCCTTCTGCTGACCTGGGGGCTCGTGGCACCGTCGGCCAGAAGTCAGGAGCCGGAATTTCCGGTGCTGTTCGATGCTCGTGAACGGTTGGTCCGGCCCGATGTCAGTGGCGCTCTGCGCCTGCGCTTCCTGACGACGACAGATTTTCCGCCGTTTAACTTCACCGACCAGAACGGCAGGCTTTCGGGCTTCCATATCGATCTCGCCCGGGCGCTATGCGAGGAACTCGGGCTGCAGACCCGCTGCCAGATCCAGGCGCTGCCCTATGCGCAGCTCACTCAGGCGCTCGAAGCCAAGCAGGGGGAGGCGGTCATGGCGGGCGTGGCGGTCACGCCGGATTTGCGCGAGCGCTTCAATTTCACCCGCCCTTATTTGCTCTTGCCGGCCCGTTTTCTTCTGCGCAGCGACGAAGTCTTGCCACGCCAGGATGCCGGCGGGTTGTTCGGGCGCAAGGTCGGTGTGGTCAAGGATACGGCCCATGCCGCGATGCTGGAGGCCTTCTTCCCGAATATTGAGCGGGTCCAGTTCGAGGATCGCGATGCCGCAATGCAGGCTCTGAAGGAGAAGGAGGTTTCGGCCGTCTTCGCCGACGCCCTGCAGCTGTCCTTCTGGATGGTAAGCCCGCAATCAGCCGGCTGCTGCCGTTTCCTCGATGGACCCTTCCTGTCGGAGCGTCATCTCGGCGAAGGCATGACGATCATGGTCGGCGGTCAGGATGGCGCGCTGGCAGGCGCGCTCGAAAGCGCGCTGGCCGCGCTTTCGAAGGATGGGCGGCTGGAGGAAATTTATCTGCGATATTTCCCGGCCGGTCTTTTCTGAGCGAGATCAGATCTGGCGGTAACGGGCAGACGCGCTGCGTTCGATCGCGGCACAGGTGAGCTTGTCGAGCCCGAGGCGATCACGCAGAAGCTGAAGCAGACGCACTTCCTCGGCCCGGACAGTGAGATCGACGGCCACGATTTCGACGGCGAGTGCATAGGCCGTCTCGTGCAGCCATGCCGGCAGGGCGTCGCGTATGGTCTCCAGGACGATGTCGAGACCTTCCGGCCCTGAAAGCAGACCGGCGCAGCGTTGCGAGACCTCAATCAGCCTTTCCTTCTCGAAATTGTCGAAGACCGGCAGGATGTCGATCAGCTGACCGATACGGACAAGTTCCTTTTCGGCCATGGCATTGTCGACGGCAGACGCCATGACCATGACGAAAATCAGGGACTCTTCCGGAGAAACGGGCTTGTTCATGAAGGATGCTTTCCAGTTGCGATGGCCAGAGAGTAGGAGGTGCGGCGGAGCGTTTCAAGGGAAGGCGCTGGCCGAGCGACAGTCTGGCGGGCGGCATCGTGCTCAGCGCACGGGGTCACCAAAAAGCCCGCGTCTGGCGAGGCGGGCTTCTTCCGTCAATGCGACCAGGGCAGAGCCCGGCTCTGCCTCTGCCCACCCATATTTCGCAAGCCATGACGCGACATCCTGGACGCCAACCCAACAGCGTGTCCGGATCTCCCCCTGCCAGGCCGTGGCGCTCGTCTCGCAGGCAAGCGATCTGTTGCGCAGGAAAACGCGTTGCTGGGTGCGTGCCATGGCGCCGCAGGGCCACGATGTGCCGTCGCTCGCAACACATCGTCGCTCTGTCGGGGTCTCGATGATATCGGCAAGCCGCACGCGCTGGTCGGCACCGAAGGCGACGATGCCGGCGGAAACGCTGACTGGCCGATGGAGAAGGACCACCTTGGGTTTTGTCTTTGTCTCCACCTCGGACAGAGGCGCGCGCGCCGCGACCCGTTCAAGGTCGCCGGTGTCGGTGAAGGCCGGCGAGCCGAAGGCTTTGGGCTCGATGGCCCTGACCCGACGTCGCGCCTCGGTCTGTGGGGCGGGCTCGATCGCTTCTTCGGCGGCTGCCCCGACTTCCGGCAGATCGAGCTCGGACGGATCCGGCACATCGAGGTCCTCGATATTGTAATCAACCGGATCCTCCCGGAAATGTTCACCGGCCTGCACCACGAGATAGGCCCAGAGAAGGAGGCCGATCGCGCCTGCAATGAAGGTGCCGATGCGTTGCATAGGTGCGTTTTCCTACTGGCTCGCCCAGATGATGCGCGCCACCCACTCGACGTCGCTCATGTCGAGCATGCGCGGCGGATGTTCGGGATTAAGCGACTGCAACTCGACCGACTTGGCGCTCTGGCGCGCGAGGATCTTCGCCATGACCTCGCCTTCGCGGGTCTTGACGACGACGCGGTCGCCGCGCCGCACCTGGGCGCCGGGCTCGACGATCAGGATGTCACCATCGCGATAGAGTGGTTTCATGCTCTCGCCCTGGACTTCCAGTGCATAGACGCCGTTATTGCGCCCGGGCGCTGCTGGAAACTCAACGAGATCCCATCCCTGGCCTGCGGGGAAGCCGCCATCATCGAAGAAGCCGCCGGCACCCGCCTGGGCCATGCCGAGCAGGGGTATGGAGCTTGCCTGGGGCGGGAAGGCGCCTTGCGGCAAGGCATGGCCGCGCATGCCGTCCGGCGAAACATGGCGCATGAACTGATCGAGACTGGCGCCGGTCGCTTCCAGCACCTTGGCGATGGATTCGGTCGAGGGCCAGCGCATGCGGCCATCCGCGCCGACGCGCTTGGATTTGTTGAAGGATGTAGGGTCGAGGCCCGCCCGGCGCGCAAGACCCGATGGCGTCAGCGAATGCTGCTCCGCCAGCCGATCGATCGCGGCCCATATGCTGTCATGCGAAAGCATGTTCGCGCCTCTTCAGCGCCGGAACGCATTGGATCCCCGGTCCGGCAATGGCACAAATCATAGACGAGCGGCCAGGCTTAGTAAAGTCGAAAAGGAATAAAATCCTCTACGACTCGCCGGCGGTCAGGCGACCATCGCCATGTTGATCTTGCCCAGCTGGATGACGGCCTGCGTGCGACTGTCGACTTTCAGCTTGAGCAAGATGGCGGAGACATGCGCCTTGATCGTCGCTTCCGACACGCCGAGTTCATAGGCGATCTGCTTGTTGAGCAGGCCCTCGCCGAGCATGCCAAGCACGCGGCTCTGTTGTGGCGTCAATGTACGAAGGCGATTGATGAGGTCGGCGACGTCGGGGTCGGTTTCCTGGCCACCCTGATAACTCGCCGGCGTCGCGATATCCCCTTCAAGCACCGACTGGATCGCGGCCCGGATTTCGTCGATGCCGGCTGATTTCGAGATGAAACCGGAGGCGCCGAGTTCGAGCGCACGCCGAATGGTGACGGGGTCATCTGACGCCGACACGATCACCAGCGGCAGGCTGGCGAATTCGGCGCGCAGTGCCATGAGCCCCGAAAAGCCGGAAGCGCCAGGCATGGCCAGATCGAGCAGCATCAGGTCGGCGTCGGAATGGCTCGCCGCTGCCTTGCGCGCGGCTTCGAAATCACCGGCCTCGATGATCGTCTGCATGCCGTCGATACCGCTGACAGCCTGGCGCAACGCGCCTCGGAACAGCGGATGGTCGTCGGCAATGATGAAGGTGGATGCAGCCATGTCAAAGCCCCCTCCCAAGAGCGATGTCATATTGCGCACGAATGCGTGCAGTCCTTTTAACGTTTGCCGCGGCACTAGACAATGGTCGTGCAGCGAATGAAAGAATAGCCCTTGACGAACGTCAGGTCCGGTCGGGAATTTTCTCTGGTTCCGATCGCTGTTCTTCTCCCTGGAACTCCTGCACGAGGTTGAAGAAGGCGCGCATGAAGCGTTCCATGATGCCGATCGATCGGTCGATCTCGGCATCGCTGGGCATGTCGCCACTCTTTCCGGGCATCGCGCCGGCGATCTGGCTCTCCAGCGCCTCGACCCGTTTTTCAAGCCGCGCGAGATCCGCATCATAGGCCGCCCGCTCGTCGGCGGCCATCCGGCAGGTGAGCGTTCCATCGGCCTCCGTGCAGAGCGTCACCGCCCCGGTCTGGCGGTCGAGCCGCACGAAGCCGCCCTCGGACCGTTCCAGACTGTAGCGATCCGGATTGGCTTCCTGCGCAACGGCCGCCGTGATCGGGAGCGAAAGGACCGCAAGCGAGAGCATCGTTTTCCTGATGGCCATCTGTGTCTCCTCCTGTCGTCCGTCTCGCCGGGCGTGGACATTTGCCGGCGTTTGCGGCAAACCCGCCACAACCCTCATGATCTGCGAGAGACGGGACCTTGGACAAGAGCATATACAAGATCGTGCCGCGAGAATTATGGCAGGAGGCCCGGGTGGCCGGCCTTTTCAAGGGCGCTGCCATCGATCTCCTCGATGGCTACATCCATTTTTCCACTTCTGCCCAGGCCGTCGAGACCGCGCGTTTGCATTTCGCCGGGCAGGCGGGGCTCCTGCTTGTCGCCGTCGACGCCACGATGTTCGGCGAGGCGCTGAAATGGGAAGCATCGCGCGGGGGGGATCTCTTCCCGCATCTCCATGCCGACCTTCCGCTCGACGCCGTGATCTGGGAAAAGCCCCTGCCACTCGGGGATGATGGGCTTCATGTCTTTCCGCCGATGCAAGAGGATCCTCGCTGATGTCCGATCTCTTTTCCCTTGGCCGCCGCGGCCTCTTTCTCTTCGATGCGGAAACCGCCCATGGTCTCTCGATCGCGGCACTCAGGACCGGCCTCGTTTCGGCTTGCAAGGCGCCTGCCGATCCGCGCCTCGCCCAGACCGTAGCCGGCATCCGGTTCTCCAACCCGCTCGGCATGGCGGCTGGTTACGACAAGAATGCTGAGGTTCCGGATGCACTGCTGTCCCTCGGTTTCGGCTTCGCCGAGGTCGGCACGCTGACGCCCAAGCCGCAGGCAGGCAACCCGAAGCCGCGCATCTTTCGTCTCGAACGCGACAATGCCGTGATCAACCGCCTCGGCTTCAACAATGAAGGCCACGCCGCAGCCCTTGCGCGCCTGTCTGCTCGTCGCAGCCGCCCGGGCATCGTCGGTGTCAACATCGGCGCCAACAAGGATGCGACGGACCGGGTCGCGGATTACGTGGCCGGCATTCGCCAATTCTATTCCGTTGCCACCTATTTCACCGCCAACATTTCGTCGCCCAACACGCCCGGCCTGCGCGATTTGCAGGCGAAGGAGAGCCTCGATGCGCTGCTCTCGGCCGTGCTCGCCGCCCGATCGGAAGAGGGCTTGCGCGCCGGCAAGCGCTTGCCTGTCTTCCTGAAGATCGCGCCCGACCTTACCGAAGAAGGCATGGATGACATCGCCGAGGTTGCGGCCGCACACGATCTCGACGGCCTGATCGTCTCGAATACCACGCTGTCACGCGACGGCCTGACCGACACCACGCTTGCCGGTGAGGCGGGAGGCCTGTCCGGGGTCCCGCTCTTCGACAGGTCGACCGCCGTACTCGCCCGCATGCGCAAGCGTGTCGGCCCCGACTTGCCGATCATCGGCGTGGGTGGGGTTTCCTCGGCCGAAACGGCGCTCGAGAAGATCCGCGCCGGTGCCGACCTCGTGCAGCTTTATTCCTGCATGGTCTATCAAGGGCCTGCTCTGCCCGGCCGGATCCTGCGCGGGCTGTCCGCCCTGCTTGACCGCGAAAAGGTCGCCAATATCCGCGAGCTTCGCGACTCGAGGCTGGGTCACTGGCTGTCGGTGAAGGTCTGATCGGTTTTCGGCTTCAGCCTCATGAGCAAAAGCAGGCCGCGCAACCCGAGAAACACATTGAGCGCGATCCAGAGGCCGTGATTGGAAAACAGCGGCACAAGGACTGCCACGCTCGCGAGATAGCCTGTCAGTGCGAGCAGCATCATGTTGCGCATGTCGGATGACCAGGTCGCGCCGATGAAGACGCCGTCCATGTGGAAGGCCAGCGCTCCCGTCAGTGCCGTGAAGGCAGCATAGACGAGATAGGTTTCAGCGACGCTGCGCACATCTCCGGCGGTGGTGATGAAGCCGATGATCGCGCTTCCGAATGCGAGGAAGAAGGCGAGGCTGGCAAGCGCCAGGCCGAAGGACCAGAGACCCGTCAGTTTGACTGCACGCTCGAAGGCCGGGCGTTGCCGGCCGCCGATTGTCTCGCCGGTGATCTGTTCGGCCGCCGTCGCCATGCCGTCGAGATAGAAACTCGCGATCATGAAGAAATTCATCAATACTGCATTGGCAGCCAGGGTTACCGCACCAAAGCCGGCCCCGATGCGGGTCATGACGGTGAAGGCCGTGATCAGCGAGAAGGTGCGGATGAGGATGTCCCGGTTGAGCCGGAGGAGTGCCATCAGCTTTACACGGTCGGTGACCATCGAGACCTGCGGGACGGCGTCGCGACCGTAGCGCCAGAAGATGAAGGCGAAGCCGGCGACCATGGCGACGAACTCGCCGATCACCGTTGCCCAGGCAACCCCTGCAATGCCGTAGCCGTAGGTAAGGCCGAGCAGGATCGACATGGCAATGTTGACGCCATTGAGCAGGATCTGCAGGGCAAGGCCGACGGAACCCAGTCCGCGTCCAAGCACGAAGCCGAGCAGGGTGAAGTTGGACAACGTCACAGGGGCGGCGAGAATGCGGATGCCGATATAGGTCGCAGCCGCCGCCTGAACGTCGCCATCTGCGCCCATGAGCGGCGGTCCGAAGCCGACGATGGCGGGGGAGGCGATGAGGATCAGCAGGCCAAAGCCGAGCGACAGAACGATGGAGCGCCAGAAGACGGCAAAGAGTTCGAGCGCTTCTCCGCGTCCCTGCGCCTGGGCGACGAGCGCCGTGGTCGAGGCTCTCAGGAAATTGAGGCTGGCGAAGAGCAGGTCGAAAAGCGCCGCCGCAATCGCAAGCCCCGCGAGCTGGGCAGCTTCGCCACTTCTCCCCACGACAGCGGTATCGGTGAGGCCGAGCAGCGGCGTGGTGATGAAGCCCAGCGTCATGGGCACCGCGATCGCAAGCACGGAGCGGTGGCTGACCGTAATCGGCCTTGAAACGAAAGATGATGGGCTGTGCATAAATCGCTCCGGTGGGGACCGGAGCGGGAGAATCACTCAGGCCGAGAGCACCATGGCCCAGTAGGGGCGGTTGCCGGAAGAGGAATCCCAGGCGACGGCGACGCCGAGTCCGTTGAAGCCACCGAGCATATTGTCGAGATGCCGCTTCGAATCGATCCAGGCTTGTACGGCCCGTTCGACCGTGTCCTGGCCAGCCGCGATGTTTTCCGCTGCCGGCAAGGGCACGTCATGGCCCTTCATGCGGGCACCGAAACTGTCATTGAAGCCTATCAGATGCGACATCTGACCGGCGCGTGCCATGCGCTTGGCTTGAGCAACCGCCGCGACCTCTGCCGATCGGCCGCGCGAGAGCGACGAAAGACCGCGTGATTGCCGAAGCCGGTTGACCAAGGGCAACGCTGCCGCGGTCTCGGCCCGCGACTGGCCCTCGCCAGGATTGAGAATGTCCGTCGAGCGGCAGCCGGCGATCGTGGCTGTCAGGAGACCGGCCGAGATCAGAAGCAGCCGGCGACGGGGAAGGGTGATCTCGGCCATCGGCGGCTCAGTTCCGGGACGCAAAGAGGCGCAGCAGAATAAAGGCCGGAATGACGACCGTTGCGCCGATCAGCAGATATTGACCGACGCGACCCAGCGCATCGAAGCCCGTGTACCAGATGTCGAGGATGAAATGGCGGATACCGTCAAGGAGGTCGACCGGATCGAGCCCGAAGATCGACATCACGAAGCCGACGATGAGCGAAACGACGATCAGCTTGACGAGCGTGCGGCCCGGAGTGTCGCCGAGAAATCGATTGATGCCATCCGCCATTCGTATCTCCTGTTGTCGTCCGCTGATATGGGCGCGGTCCGCCCGCCCCGCAAGCCGGCGAAGCAGGCACCCATTAGCACTTGAGTTTTTTCCGGCGATCGGTCAAGACCGCGCGCCGTCTCCATGCTGGAAGGCGCGAGGATCTCTTCGATGCAGCCTACCCAGTTTTCGTCCGGCGACGTCATCGCCGACCGTCGTGCCGACTATGCCCGCATGCTTGCCGAGAATGGCGAACATGAGGCAGCGGTGGAATTGATGGAGCAGGCGCTTGAACTCGTGCCTGACTGGCCGGCCGGCCTTGTCACGTTCGCGGACTATGCCGAAAAGGCGAGCCTGGTGGAAAAGGCGATCCTTGCCCTGAGGCGCCTGCTCGACCTGGACCCTGAAGATCTTTTCGGCGCACAGCTGAAACTTGCGCTTCTGGGGGCGGAAGAAGTTCCTGACCAGCCGCCCTCCCGTTATGTGGAGGCTTTATTCGATGAGTATGCCGACCGCTTCGATGCAGCACTCGTGGAACGGCTGGGCTACGCGGTCCCGGCCGAGCTCGCACAGCTGATTGCCGAACATGCCGACCGGCACTTCGAGATTGTCGCCGATCTCGGCTGTGGTACAGGCCTCTTCGGCGCTGAGATCCGCGACAGGGTCACTCGCCTCGAGGGCTTCGACCTCTCGGTCAACATGCTGGCCAAGGCTGAGGAAAAGGGCCTATACGATCTACTGGCCAAGTCCGACCTCTCGCTTGATCCGCCAGGTTCAGGACTTTTCGACGATGGCCTCGCAGAAGGCCGCTGCGACCTCATCTCCGCTGCCGACGTGCTGATGTATCTCGGCGATCTCGCCAATGCCTTCACGCTGGCGGGTCGGCTTGCAAAACCTGGTGCGCTATTCGCATTTTCGGTCGAAGATGCCGGCGAGGGAGACGGGTTTCTGTTGGCGCCGAGCCTGCGCTATGCCCATACCGAACAGCATGTTCGGCAGCGTCTCGCTGAAAATGGCTTCGATGTGCTTATTCTGACCCGGACCACCATTCGCATGGATGGCGGAGAACCGGTCTTCGGCATTCTGTTTCTTGCGAGCCGAATAGGCTGAGAAGCAGCTTTCTTGCGATTTGCCTCATAGGTCAGCTTTGCTGACCTATCGTTCTTGTTTTCCAGGGGATCTCGGGTACCATTTCACTTGGGAGGTCAGTTCTGGAGAGCGAGATGGCGCAGTTGACGAGCATGCTGGGAATCTGGAATTCGAATCCGACCCGCCACACACCTGCGGAAGATCTGCAGGGCCTCGTGGCCGGTAGTCTCATCGCCGCACTTGGCCTCTACTTTTTGGCGCAGGTTGGCCTTTTGACTGGCGGCATGGCCGGTCTCGCCTTCGTCCTGCACTATTGGAGCGGCTGGAGCTTCGGTCTCCTCTTCTTCCTGCTCAATCTGCCATTCTACCTCCTGTCGCTGCGTCGCGTCGGCCTCGATTTCACCATCAAGACCTTCGTGGCCGTCGGCCTCACCTCCTTTATCGTCGAAATCGAAAGCCGCTTCCTGGTCATCCAGAGCATCGCACCGGTCTGGGCGGCTGTTCTCGGCGGCCTGCTGCTCGGCTTCGGCCTGCTGGCGCTTTACCGCCACCGCGCCAGCCTCGGCGGCCTTGGCATACTCGCCGTCTATATCCAGGACCGCTTCGGCATCCGCGCCGGCCTCGTACAGCTCGTCTTCGACCTCTGCGTCATGGCGCTGGCCTTTGCCGTCGTCAGCCCCTCGGTGGTGCTCTATTCGGTGATCGGTGCCGTAGTGCTGAACCTGTTCCTTGCGATCAATCACCGCTCGGATCGATACATCGCGCTGCGATGATGCCCGGGGGGATGCTTTCGCCTCTTCTCTTTCGTCGTCCGTCCACTACCTTGGGGCGGTGACGACAGCTGATTCCACCCATTCCCTTCTGCCTGCCCCCTTCCTCCGCTGGTTCGGTGAAAAGGGCTGGCAGCCGCGTGACCATCAGCTGGAGCTGCTGGCCCGGGCGAGATCTGGGGAGGATGGCGGCGAAAGCCTTCTGTTGATCGCCCCGACCGGCGCGGGCAAGACGCTCGCCGGCTTCCTGTCGTCGCTGACCGAATTGACGGAGCGCGGGCGCAAGAAACCGGGGGAGGCCTTCACCGGGATACACACGCTCTACATCTCGCCGCTCAAGGCGCTTGCCGTTGATGTTGAGCGCAACCTGATGAAGCCCGTCACCGAGATGGGACTTCCGATCACGATCGAGAACCGGACCGGCGACACCCCGGCGCACAAGCGCCAGCGGCAGAAGACCAATCCGCCGGATATTCTTCTGACGACCCCGGAGCAGGTGGCGCTCTTGCTCTCCCATTCCGATGCTGTCCGCTTCTTCAAGGATCTGCGCTACGTCATCTTCGACGAACTGCATTCCCTGGTCACCTCGAAGCGCGGCCATCTGTTGTCGCTCGGTCTCGCGCGCTTGAGGAAGCTCGCCCCCGGTCTCAAGACCATTGGCCTCTCCGCGACCGTCGCGCAACCGATGGACCTGCGCCGCTGGCTGGTCGCCCAGCCGGAGGAGGGTGAGGCGGCGGCCGGTCTGATCACGGTCGAGGGCGGTGCCAGACCCGATATCACCATCCTGCAAACCGAAGATCGCATTCCGTGGTCCGGGCATCGCGCGGTCTATGCCATTCCCGAGATCTACCGGATACTCAAGGACTTTCAGACGACGCTGCTCTTCGTCAACACCCGCTCCCAGGCCGAAATGCTCTTCCAGGAACTCTGGACGGTCAATGATGACAACCTGCCGATCGCGCTGCATCACGGCTCGCTCGATGTCTCGCAACGCCGCAAGGTGGAAGCGGCCATGGCCGAGAACCGGTTGCGGGCTGTCGTTGCGACCTCCACGCTCGATCTTGGCATCGACTGGGGGGACGTCGATCTCGTCATCCATGTCGGTGCGCCCAAGGGTGCCTCCCGGCTTGCCCAGCGTATCGGTCGCGCAAACCACCGCATGGATGAGCCGTCGCGGGCAATCCTGGTGCCGGCCAATCGATTCGAGGTGATGGAGTGCCAGGCGGCTCTCGATGCGAACTATATCGGCGCACAGGACACGCCCCCGGTCGGAGAGGGTTCGCTCGACGTGCTGGCCCAGCATGTGCTTGGCATGGCCTGTGCGGATGCCTTCGACGAGGAAGAGCTGTTCCGCGAGGTGACGACGGCGCTGCCCTATGCCTCCCTGCCGCGTGAGACCTTTGCCCGCATCGTCGATTTCGTCGCGACCGGCGGCTATGCGCTTCGAACCTACGAGCGCTACGCCCGCATCCGCCGCCGCAAGGACGGTTTATGGCGCGTCTCCAACCCGCAGGTCGCTCAGCAATATCGCCTGAACCTCGGCACCATCGTCGAGATGCCCATGCTGAATGTCCGGCTGGTCAAGCGCAATCATCTCGGCTCGATCGGGCGCGGCGGCATGACGCTCGGCAAGGTCGAGGAGTATTTCTTCGAGCAGCTGACCCAGGGCGATACCTTCCTCTTTTCCGGCAAGGTGCTGCGCTTCGAGGGTATCAGGGACAATGAGTGTCTCGTGTCGAACGCTTTCTCGATGGATCCGAAGATTCCGGCTTATGCCGGCGGCAAATTTCCGCTCTCGACCTATCTCGCCGAGCAGGTTCGCGCCATGCTCGACGATCCCGGGCGTCGTTCTAGCCTGCCCGATCAGGTGCGCGACTGGCTGTCGCTGCAGGCGGAGAAGTCGGTTCTGCCAAAGCGCGGCGATTTGCTGATCGAGACTTTCCCGCGCGGCGAGCGCTTCTACATGGTGATCTATGCCTTCGAGGGCCGGCTGGCGCACCAGACGCTCGGCATGCTGCTCACCCGCCGGCTGGAGCGCATGCGGGCAAAGCCCTTGGGCTTCGTCGCGACGGATTATGCACTCGCAATCTGGGCCTTGGAGGACATGGGCTCGCTGATCGCGCGGGGAGCACTCAGCCTCGCAGACCTCTTCGATCAGGACATGCTGGGCGACGATCTCGAGACCTGGCTCGACGAGAGCTTCATGCTGAAGCGCACCTTCCGCAATTGCGCCGTGATTGCCGGCCTGATCGAGCAACGCCATCCCGGCAAGGAGAAATCAGGCCGGCAGGTGACGGTCTCCTCCGACCTGATCTACGACGTGCTGCGTACCCACGAGCCGGATCATATCCTGATGCAGGCAACGCGACAGGATGCCGCTGCCGGACTTTTGGACATCGCCCGCCTTGCCGATATGCTGGAGCGAATCAAAGGGCATATCCTGCACAAGCGCCTGAGCCAGATTTCGCCGCTCGCCGTACCCGTGATGCTGGAGATCGGCAAGGAACCCGTGGCGGGAGAGGCCCAGGAACATGTACTGTCCATGGCGGCAGACGATCTGATCGCCGAAGCCATGGCGTGAACCATGCGGAGCGGCTATGACGGCACCGGGCACTGCGGAATGAGCAAATGACGGGTATGATGGCGAGGCGCCTTGCGCCGATCGAGACAGTGGAGACGACGACCGAGATTGCCGTCTCGGGCGTGGCCGCAGTCTGTGATCTCACCGGCGCCATGTACCTGCCTGATCACCGCACCCTCGTCGTGTCCGACCTGCATCTCGAAAAGGGGGCTGCTTTCGCCAGACGAGGTCAGCTGCTGCCGCCCTATGACACGCTTGCCACGCTGCGCCTGCTGGAGAGTGTGGTTGCGCGCTACCAGCCGGCGACGATCATCAGTCTGGGTGACAATTTCCATGACCGCGTCGGTTCGGCCCTGATGCCCTCCGTGTTCCGGGAAATGATCCTGGGCCTCGCCGGTGGACGGGAGATCGTCTGGATCAACGGCAATCATGATCCGGATGGCACCACCGCTCTGCCAGGGACGTCGATGGATGAGTTCTCGCTTTCTGGCCTCACCTTTCGTCACGAGCCGTCGCTCGCCCATGGCAAGGGCGAGGTGGCCGGTCATCTTCACCCGTCCGCCACCGTCCGCCGCCGTGAAAAATCAGTTCGGCGCCCGTGCTTTGCGACTGACGGACTACGCATGGTCATGCCATCCTTCGGCGTCACAACGGGTGGCCTCGACCTTCGCCACAAGGCCTTCACAGGCCTCTTTGCCCGCACGGAACTGATCGCACACCTTCTCGGCCGCGACCGGATTTATTCGGTGCGCTTCGGCAACCTCCTCGGCTGAGCTTGCCGTTCAGTTCGACTTGACCGCATAGCGCAGGATCACGGCACCGGTGTCGACCGGCCGCGCCTCAAGCAGCGCCAGCTTCTTTTCAAAGCCCGGTTTGAACAGCGGATTGCCCTTTCCGAGCAGCACGGGCGCCAGGCAAATCCGGATCTCGTCCATCAGTCCCGCCTCCAGCAAAGTGTGCTGCAACTCTGCGCTGCCGAAGACGAAAATGGTCTCGCCCGGCAGCAATTTCATCGCCTGCAGGTCGGAAACGGCATCCGAGAGAACGCGCGTGTTGTTCCACTGCGCTTCCGTCAAGCTTCGACTGGCAACACCCTTGGCCTTGGCATTCATATAGGCCTTGATCTCAGGTTCTTCCGTCGTTTCCTGCCAGTGGGCGGCCATGCCTTCATAGGTCTTGCGACCGAAGACGATGAAATCGGTCTCCTCGCCCAGGGACACTGCATAGCGGCGCAGGTCCTCTCCCCAGACGGTGTGGTGGAAGGACAGGTCCCAGGGCGTCTCGCCCTCGAAAAATCCGTCCAGCGACATCAGGTTCCAGCCAATCAGCTTACGCATCTCGATCCTCCCAAAACCGATTGCATATTGAAACTGGTTGATCGGTAGCGCATCTGGTGGCAAGACGCAATCAGTTTCGGGAGGCGGGAAATGACATCGCAACGATCGGGCTGCCCCATCAATCTGACATTGGAAGTGCTCGGCGATCGCTGGAGCCTGATCGTCATCCGCGACGTGATGTTCGGAAACCGCCGGCATTTCCGCGAACTCTTGCAGAACTCCGAAGAAGGTATCGCCTCGAACATCCTGGCCGATCGGCTGAAGCGTCTCGTCGCCCAGGGGCTACTTGCTCGCGCCGACGATCCGACACATCGCCAAAAAGGCATATACACCCTGACCGAACCTGCCATCCAGCTGGTTCCCATGCTCGCCATGATGGGCGCCTGGGGGCGGAAGCACCGTCCGGTCAGCGAAGATCTGGCCGTCCGCGCCGAAATTCTCGAACGTGGCGGCGCGCCGCTCTGGGAAGCATTCATGGCAGAGCTCAGGGTGATCCATCTGGGCGCCGAGCGCGAAGCCGGAGCCCGCGACGTTCTGCGCGAACTGACGGAAGCCTATCTCGACGTCAAGGCACGCATGGCCGCCGGGTGAGCCCTCAGTCCCGTCGGAAGAGCAGGCTCGCGGCCCAGCCGGTGATCAGCGCCAGCACGACGGCAAAGGCGCCATAGGTCAGCGGCTGCTGGTGGGCGGCTTCGGTGATCGCTTCCTCGAGGCCGGTCTTGATCACGCGCAGAGGCAGTTCCTTTTCCGCGATGAACTCCCCGGACTTGAAGAGATAGGCACGCACCATGTGGACGCCGTTCGGGATGTTGGCAGGCAAACGAAGGGTCGCCTTGAAGAGGCTCGATGAGACGAAGCGCACGCCGCCCGTGTCGCGCTGGTAGAGCCCGCCCGTCTGTTTCAGCCGGCGGAACGCATCGCGAAATTCGCCGAGATTGGCGGCGTTGCTGATGAAGCCCGTGGGCGTCAGCGCCAGGTGGTCGATGCCGATCCCCAGAGATGTCAGCACATCGTCGGCCGCAATTTCCTCGACCGGTCGCGTGCTGGCGAGCGAATAGGAAATCGGCATCTGTTCGAAGGTCAGCGAGGTACGGTTGACCCAAATGCCGAAGAGACGTTCCTTGCGCCGTACGGTGGTCCAGTCACGCGGTCCTTCAAGCATCACCACGACGTCATATTGGCCGATCGCAAGCAGAAGCTGGTCGGTTCTGGTCAGGGCACCGAAGATGGTGAGATCGGCGCCGGAGAAATCCGAGGTGATCGCGATTTCGCTGGTCGAAGTGCCGATATCCATGCCTTCGCGTTCCGCAAGCTGCGTCGTCAGCGGATCCTGCGCCACAGCCGGCGCAAAAAGACCGATGAAGGCGGAAAGCATGAGGGCGAGCAGACACGTTCTCATGTCAGCCTCCGATCGCCAGCGAGTAGAAGTCGTCGGGTGTCACGACGAGTTCGATCGCAAGACGCACGCCGACGGCGAGAACGAGCAGGCCGAGAAGCGCACGCAACTGCTCGCCGCGCAGCTTCTGTCCGACCCGCACGCCATATTGCGCGCCGATGACACCGGCCACCATGAGAACGAAGGCAAGCACGATGTCGACGGAATAGTTGGTCGCCGCCTGGACGATCGTGGTGTAGGCGGTGGTGAAGATGATCTGGAACAGCGACGTGCCGACGACGACGTTGGTCGGGATCCGCAGCAGATAGATCATGGCTGGCACCATGATGAAACCGCCACCGACACCCATCACCGAGGTCAGGATGCCGATGCCGAAGCCGAGCGCCAGGATGGGAATGACGCTGAGATAGATCTTCGACTTCTTGAAGCGCATCTTGAAGGGCAGGCGGTGCACCCAGTTGTGCTGGCCGGGTCGCTTCAAGGGGGGCGCTTCGTTGCGCGCCGCACGCCGCAGCGCCCGCAGGCTCTCTGCCAGCATCAGTCCGCCGACCGTGCCAAGGAAGACGACGTAGAGCAATGAGATGATCAGGTCGAGTTGGCCGAGGCGTCTCAGCCAGGAGAAGATGAAGACGCCGATCGTCGCTCCCACGAGGCCGCCTATGAGCAGGACAGTGCCGAGCTTCATGTCCAGCGTTCCGCGCCGGAAATGCGAAATGGCGCCCGATACCGATGAGGCGACAACCTGGTTTGCGCCGGTCGCGACGGCGACCACGGGCGGAATATTGTAGAAGATCAGGAGTGGTGTGATCAGGAAGCCGCCACCCACGCCGAACATGCCCGATAGGAAGCCGACAGCCGCGCCCATGCCGAGGATGATGAACACGTTGACCGACAACTCGGCGATCGGCAGATAGATCGTCACCTTCGGACCTCAAATGCAGGTATCCGCACTCTCTGGCGCGGTCGCTATCGGGCCTTTGAGCCCTTGCTGGCTTTCATGCTGGGCGGTCGCAAGTCCTTGATCGCACTTGCTACCGTTCGAATTCTTTCTTGCGCCTCAGAGGCTGCCAAGTCAATTCAACAGCCCCTCATAGACCGCCAAACGCGGTCTTTTATGACAGTCGCATCATTTGTTGCGTTCGAGCAACTCCGTCACCAGCTTGTCTGTCACCTGTCCGGTCGGCTGCTCGCCGATGGAGGTCTGGAAAGCCTTGATCGCCGAGACTGTCTTGGCGCCCATCAGGCCATCGGGCGTGCCGGCATCGAAGCCGTTCTTGTTCAGGATCGCCTGAATGTTGCGGATCGCCTTTTTCATGTCGACGCTGGCCGTTTTCAGGCCCTTGCCCGCCCATTCGTCCGGGGTATTGGCCGAGTTGGCGTCTGGGTTCAGCTCCTTGGCCTTCCAGAGATCGACTTCGGCGCGAGCGCGCTCCAACTGATCCGGTTTGAGTGCATTGGCGACTTCGTCGCGCTTCTGGGCGGCGTCGCTATCGCCACCCTTGGCCGCGATTGCGAACCACTTGTAGGACGTCACCAGATCCTGCGATGTGCCGTTGCCGCGTGCGCTGAGGATGGCGAGGTTGAACTGGCTGTCGGAGACGCCGTAGTCGGCAGCCTTGGTGAACCATTCCACCGCCTTGGCATAGTCCTGCGCACCGTCTTTTCCGGAAGCATAGATGACGGCGAGGTTGTGCATGGCGCTGGCATTGCCGGCATTGGCCGCCAACTCGTAATAGCGCTTGGCTTCATCGATGTTTGGCGCGACGCCCGTCCCCTTTTCAAGGAAATTGGCAAGGCGATACTGGGCGAGTGCGAGCCCCTTGTCAGCCGCCATGCGGTACCACTTGGCCGCTTCGGCAAAATCACTCTTCACGCCGCGACCCTCGGTATAGCGCGCGCCGATTTCAAAGAGCGCGAGCGGATCGCCATTCTTGGCGGCGAGGGACAGAGAGGGTGGCGTGATGTCTGCAGGAACGATGATGTCCGCTGAGGGAGCCTGAGCCGTGACCTCTTCGGCGACCACGACCTTGGTCGCTTCTGCCGTCTGCGGTTGCGCCGATCCAAGCGTGGCGGCGACCGGGGCGGAGGCTGTCGTTTCGAGGCTCTGGGCGGGCGTGCCCGAAACGGGGGCCACCAAGGCGCCGACCGGCGCAGCGAGGGAAGCATCCGGCGTTGCCACCGACGGCTCAGCTGCGAGCTCTGCCTGCATCTTGGCCGGAGCGTCACTGTTGACCGCCCCGGCGCCCGGTGCTGCAAGTTCGGCAATGGCCGGCGCGGTGTCGACGGGCTGGTCGATGGGCGCGATTTCGCTCGTCTCGTCCGGAGCCACGTCCTCGACCACCGGAGGGGCTTCGCTCCTGGTCAGGGTATTGACCAGCGGCATGGCCATGGCGGCAAGCAGGATGGCGCCGACGGCCATCAGGATCGGACGGCGATACCGGGCGAAGAGGGAGGGGCCAGCCGCTCTCGACTTGGCCTTGACATCGGACAGCGTCTTGCTGGCAGCGGGAGCTGATTTCTGGGCGCGGTCCATCTCCATGGCTGCTGCCTGGGCAGCACGGCGGGCGGCGGCGATGTAATCGGTCCTGTCGGCGCTGTCCTCGGTGGATGTGCTGGTTTTTGTGGCCTGCTGGCTGGCGCGAACGCGTTCCAGGATCTTGCGCACGTCCGGAGCGCCCGAGCCCGGCTCCAGCAATTCGTTGGCATCGTCAGGCGGGAGCAGGTCCACCGGATCGAGCGAGGGAGCGGGGTCGATCGTCTGACGCGCCTCTGCAACGGCCTTGGTGGCCTTCTTGCCCGGAATCAGCTTCTTGCCGAGGCCGGCAAGCAGGCTCGGCTTGGTCGCCTTCTTCTCGCGTGCGGCATCGATGACCGGCAGCGCGGTCATGGTCTGGGCAAAATCATCGGCAGCCGCGAGCAGTTCCTCATCGATCGGATGCATGGCCTCTGCGGCCGGCTCTGCGACCATGCGCGGCGTCTGCTGTGCCATGGGGACGGCGCTTTCGTCCGCGCGTGCGGCCTGCGCCGGGGCGATCGGAGACTGCGCAAAAAGCGGAGCCGCCTCCTGGGGCTGGCCCAGATGATGCAGCTCATCCAGCCGTCCGGCGATCTGGACGAGCGTGTCGTGCAGCGCTTCGAAGGTACGGTGTGTACGCTCTTCGGAATGGCGCGTATGGTCTTCAAGCTGCCTCAAATGCTCCGACAGCGCCGTCAGTGCGGAAATGTCCGCCGACTCTGCCTGGCTGCCCGCTGGGAAGCGATGCGCGAAGTTGGCCATGACAGTCTCGGCTGCCTGACGGGCGGCTTCGATGATGTATTCGTCGCTGGTCGCGACATAGTCTTCAAGCGCGGAGATGCGGCCTGCGACCTCGGGATTCTGAGCCGGCGGCTGGCTGATCAGGGCGGAGAGGTGGGCGATCTGGTCTTCGAGCCCCCGGAGGCTGGCGCTTTCGCTGGCCGGACCAGAAGAATTCGTTTCCTCCAGCCGGTCGACCACGGCATTCAGCCGATCCTCAAGGTTGCGAAGCGCGCTGTCGTCGAACATGGCGACCGGCTGCGGCGCATCCAGTTCCTCGATCCGCTGTGCAAGGTTTTCGAGCCGATCGGCAAGGCGATCATTGCCGGCACCGCTGTCGAGCGCGTCGATCTTGCGCGAGATGTCGGCGAGATATCCGGTGAGTTCCGGGGCCGGCACCGGCGTTTGCGCCCGTTCCAGCATGTAGGACATCTGGTCGAGACGCTCTTCCAGGCGCGCGGCACCCTGTTCGGCCGACAGCTGTTCGATCCGTGCGGTGAGCAGTTCCAGCCGTTCCGCCATCTCGAACGACGCGTCGTTCTGCGGCGCGCGGTGTTCGGAGAGGCCTTCGATCTGTCGGGCAAGGCCGGAGAGCCGCTCTTCCAGGCGGTGGAAGGTGGCCGGGTCATTGCCCGGGCCGCTGTTGCGGCTGCCGGCGGCGATTGCCCGGGTGATCTCGTCGAGGCGCATGTCGAGCGAGGAGAAATGCTCCATCACCATGCGCTCGTTCGGATCGATATGCGCGCCGATATGCTCAAGTGCCGCCGCGACCGTGATCAGTTTCTCTTCGAGTGCGCGGATGGCGCGCGTGTCACCTATGCCGCCGAGCTGGGACTTGATGTCGTCCAGCCGGTCGGCGATGCGGATGATCTCGTCACGCATGGCACCGGTGTCCAGCCCCTCGAGGCGCACTTCAACATCGTCCCAGCGGCGTTCCATGCGGCGCATGGAATCCTCGCGCGCCAGACCGTCCATCAGCGAGCGCAATTCGTTGAAGTCCTCGCGCAGTCCGTCCGTGCCGGGTGCCTTCACACCTTCGAGCCGCTGGAGGCTCTCGGCGAGCCGGGCGATATCCTGGTGCAGGTCATCTCGCGGCCGGCTTTCTTCGGCCAGTGCGCGCAAGGAGCGCATTTCGTTGCGGAGGCCGGCGATCTCGTGCGACAGGCTTTCGGCAATGTCCTGCTTGAGCTCCCGGCGCAGCCCGCTCAACGCTTCGGCAATGTCCTCACTGGCGCGTGCGGCAACAGCGGCCGGAGCGGCTGCGCGTGCCGGATAGGATGGCAGCGGGTCGGAAAGCGGCGGCAGGGGCTGGCGCAGCGGCGGGCGCGCCGGCTGCTCCTCACTGCGGCTGTAGAGGCTGCGATCACCACCCCGACTGCGGCCCTCTTCGAGTGCGCGCTGGCGCTGGCGGATTTCAGCCAGCGGATCCGGGCGCTGATCGCGCTCGTTGCGCAGCACATCGTCCGCGCGGCGGCCGGGCAGGGGCCGCGATGCTGGCTCGTCCAACCCGCGGCTGCGAGCGGCCTGCTGGCCGATCAGTCCTTCGATCCGCGCCTCAAGCCCTTCAATGGTGCGACTCAACGCATCCAGGGAGGATGGGCTGCCGGGCCTTTGCGTCTCAGATCGCGATCCGTTCATGGTTCTGCTCGCTTCGATGATGCCGGGCGGATCATGCCGTCCGAATGCGTCCGAGTGGTCCATCTTCGCTTCGGCCGAGGCGCTGTGCGTTAAAGCGCGCAGGCGACGTTGGAATCACGGATGGATCACCAGCTTTCAAACGCAACCATTCATGAAACATGGTAAACAAGCCGTTAATCATGTGCTGAAAAACATGAAGAAGCCCCGATAGATCATGCTGCGCTCCTGCCCCGCGCAAGCGGCGTATGGGAGTTTGGCAAGGGGAGGGTGTCATCCAGACGAGCGGGCGAAAATGCCGCGCCTGGAAATTTTGACGTTTACGCGCACGTCAATTATTTGTATAAGCCAGAACAGTCCGATCCCGTCGGAACCGAAGTCTTTGGAGGAAGATGACCGATGCCTGTCTACAAGGCCCCTGTGAACGACACGCTTTTCATTCTCAACGACGTGCTTGGCCTGGAGCGGTACAACAACCTGCCGGGTTTCGAGGACGCGACCCCCGACATGATCGAGGCGATCGTCGGTGAGGCGGCGAAGCTCGCGGAAGAGCAGCTTTTCCCGCTCAATCTCTCCGGCGACCAGGAAGGCTGCGTCCGTTCGGATGACGGTTCGGTCAAGGCGCCGAAGGGCTTCAAGCAGGCCTATGACGCCTACTGTCAGGGCGGCTGGCTGGGTCTCGCAGTGCCGGCCGAATACGGCGGCCAGGGCCTGCCTTACATCCTGCATTCGGCAGTCGGTGAATACATGTCGTCGGCCAACATGGCGCTGATGATGTATCCGGGCCTCACCCAGGGCGCGATCGCCGCGATCCTGGAGCACGGCTCCGACGAGCAGAAGCAGAAATACCTGCCGAAGATGGTCGAGGGTGTCTGGACCGGCACGATGAACCTCACGGAGCCTCATTGCGGCACCGATCTCGGCCTCCTGCGCACCAAGGCCGTGCCGAACGGTGACGGCTCCTACAAGATTTCCGGCCAGAAGATCTTCATCTCGGCCGGCGAACACGACATGTCGGACAACATCATCCATCTGGTCCTTGCCCGTATCGAGGGTGCACCTGAGGGCACCAAGGGCATCTCGCTCTTCATCGTGCCGAAATTTATGGTCGGCGACGACGGTTCGGTGGGCGACCGCAACACCGTCACCTGCGGTGCGATCGAGCACAAGATGGGCATCCACGGCAATGCCACCTGCGTGATGAACTATGACGAGGCGACCGGCTATCTCATCGGCGCCGAGAACAAGGGCCTGGCGGCCATGTTCGTCATGATGAATGAAGCCCGCCTCGGCGTTGGCCTTCAGGGTCTGTCGATCTCCGAAATCGCCTATCAGAACGCTGCAAATTATGCGCGCGAGCGCATCCAGGGCCGCTCTCTGTCCGGCGTCAAGGCGCCCGAGAAGAAGGCCGATCCGATCATCGTCCACCCGGACATTCGTCGTGTCCTGCTGACCATCAAGTCCTTCAACGAAGCCGGTCGCGCCTTTACGCTGTGGACGGCGCTCAAGTCCGACATCGCGCACCGCTCGGGGGATGCCACGGAGAAGCAGCTTGCCGACGACGTGCTCGGCCTGATGACGCCGATCCTCAAGGGTGTCTTGACCGACAAGGGCTTCGACCATGCGGTCATGGCCCAGCAGGTCTACGGCGGCCACGGCTACATCGAAGAATGGGGCATGAGCCAGTATGTCCGCGATGCGCGCATCGCCATGATCTACGAAGGGGCCAACGGGATCCAGGCGCTCGACCTCGTCGGCCGCAAGCTCGGTCTCAACGGCGGTCGTGCGGTCATGGCGCTGTTCAAGGAAATCGGAGATTTCTGCGAAGAAAACCGCTCGGACGAGAACCTCTCGGCCTTCACCAAGAGCCTGAAGAAGGGCTTGAACGACCTGCAGGCCTCGACCATGTGGTTCATGCAGAATGCCATGGCAAAGCCCGACAATGCCGGTGCCGGTTCGACCGACTACATGCATCTCTTTGGCCTCGTCGTGCTCGGCTATATGTGGGCGAAAATGGCAAAGGCTGCGAACGAGAACCTCGCCGCAGGATCCGGTGATGCCGACTACTACAAGAACAAGCTGCTGACCGGCCGCTTCTACATGGAAAAGATCATGCCGGAGACGGCATTGCGCAAGGCCCGCATCGAAACCGGTGCCGACAGCCTGATGGAAATGGCCGCCGAGGCGTTTTGAGTTTTGCCCCTCACCCTACCCTCTCCCCGCATGCGGGGAGAAGGTGCCGGCAGGCGGATGAGGGGCGTCGCCCCGTCAAGATCAAGGCGCCCCGTGCGCCCAAGGGAGAGAGACGATGACTGAAGTCTTCATTTACGACCACGTGCGCACGCCCCGCGGGCGCGGCAAGAAGGACGGATCGCTGCACGAAGTGCCGACGCCGCGTCTGGCCGCCAAGACGCTGGAGGCGCTTCGCGACCGCAATGGCCTGGACACCTCGACCGTCGACGACATCATCTTTGGCTGCGTCGATCCGGTCATGGAAGCTGGCGCCGTCATCCCGAAGGCGGCTGCTTTCGAGGCTGGCTATGACTTTTCCGCCCCCGGCATCCAGATCTCGCGCTTCTGCGCGTCTGGCCTCGACGCGATCAATCTTGCGGCCGGCAAGGTCGTGGCGGGCTCGGACGACATCGTCATCGCCGGTGGCGTCGAGAGCATGTCCCGTGTCGGCATGGGCATGTCGGGCGGCGCCTGGTACATGGACCCCTCGGTCAATTTTCCCGGCTATTTCATGCCGCAGGGCGTGTCGGCCGACCTGATCGCGACAAAATATGGCTTCACCCGTGACGACGTCGACGCCTATGCCGTCGAAAGCCAGAAGCGCTCGGCCGCATCCTGGGCTGCCGGCAACTTTGCCAAGTCGGTCATCCCGGTGAAGGATGGCAATGGTCTCGTGATCCTCGACCGCGACGAACACATGCGCCCCGGCACTGACATGCAGTCGCTGGCAAGCCTCAATCCCTCGTTCCAGATGCCGGGCGAAATGGGCGGCTTCGAAGCCGTTGCCATCCAGGCCCATCCGGAAATCGAGCGCATCAACTACATCCACCACGCTGGCAACTCGTCCGGTATCGTCGATGGTGCCGCCGCTGTTCTGGTTGGCTCCAAGGCAGGCGGGGAATCGATGGGCCTGAAGCCCCGCGCCCGCATCCGTGCCTTCACCAATATCGGCTCGGATCCGGCGCTCATGCTGACGGGCCCGGTTGACGTGACCGAAAAGCTCCTGAAGCGCACCGGCATGAAGATCTCCGACTTCGACCTGTTTGAACTGAACGAGGCCTTCGCCGCCGTCGTGCTGCGCTTCATGCAGCATTTCGAGGTCGACCATTCGAAGATGAACGTTGCCGGCGGCGCGATCGCCATGGGCCATCCGCTCGGTGCCACCGGCGCGATGATCCTCGGCACGGTGCTCGACGAGCTGGAACGCCGCGATCTGAACACGGCCCTCGTCACCCTCTGCATCGGCGCTGGCATGGGCACTGCCACCGTCATCGAACGCGTCTGATTTCCGGGAGAAGTAAGATATGACTTACAAGAACTTCACCATCGAGACCGACGCAGACGGCATTGCCCTCGTCACCTGGGACATGCCCGACAAGTCGATGAACGTCTTCACCGTCGAAGTCATGGACGAGATCGAGAAGATTCTCGACCAGACCGTTGCCGATGACGGCATCAAGGGCGTGGTCTTCACCTCCGGAAAGTCCTCCTTCTCCGGCGGCGCCGATCTGACCATGATCAAGGGCATGTTCTCCATGCTCGAAGAAGAAAAGGCCAAGGACCCGGCAGCTGCCGTCCAGAAGCTCTTCGACGCGGCCGGTCGCATGACCTGGCTCTGGCGCAAGATCGAGACCAATGGCAAGCCTTGGGTCTCGGCGATCAATGGCACCTGCATGGGTGGCGCGACCGAGCTGTCGCTTGCCTGCCATGGCCGCGTGGCGTCGAACGCGAAGTCGGTCAAGATCGGCCTGCCGGAAGTCAAGGTCGGCATTTTCCCCGGTGCCGGTGGCACACAGCGCGTGGCACGTCTCGCCAACACGCAGGATGCCCTTCAGATGATGACCACCGGTCAGACACTGTCGGCCGCTCGCGCAAAGGCCATGAACCTGGTGCATCAGGTCGTCGAGCCCGGCGAATTGATCAATGCTGCCAAGCAGATGATCAAGGACGGTTTGAAGCCGGTCGCCCCCTGGGACGAAAAGGGTTTCAAGGTTCCCGGCGGCGGCATCTGGACCCCGGCTGCCGCCCAGCTCTGGCCGGCTGCCTCCGCGATCCTGCGCCGTGAAACCGCGGGCAATTATCCGGCAGCACTTGCCATCTTGAAGAGCGTCTATGAAGGCCTGCAGGTTCCCTTCGACACGGGCCTGCGCATCGAACAACGTTATTTCACCGAGATCGTCCAGACTACCGAAGCCTATTCGATGATCCGCTCGCTTTTCGTCTCGATGCAGGAGCTGAACAAGGGCGCCCGCCGCCCGGCTGGTCAGCCGAAGTCCGAGATCAAGAAGGTCGGTGTCGTCGGCGCCGGCTTCATGGGCGCCTCGATCGCTTATGTCACGGCCGCAGCCGGCATTAATGTCGTGCTGATCGATCGTGACATGGAAGCCGCTGGCAAGGGCAAGACCCATTCCGAAGGTCTTGTCGCCGGCGCTGTCGGTAAGGGCAAGCTGACCAAGGACGATGGCGACAAGCTTCTGTCGCTGATCACCCCGTCCGACGACTACGGCACGCTGGCCGATGCCGACCTCGTCATCGAGGCCGTCTTCGAGGACCGCGATGTCAAGAAGGCCGTCATCGAGAAGGTCGAGGCCGTGCTGCCGGAAGGCGCGATCTTTGCCTCCAACACCTCGACGCTGCCAATCACGGGTCTTGCCGGCAATTCCAAGCGTCCGGTCGATTTCATCGGCATCCACTTCTTCTCGCCGGTCGAGAAGATGATGCTGACCGAAGTCATCCTCGGCAAGGAAACCGGCGACAAGGCACTCGCCGTGGCACTTGATTACGTTGCTGCGATCAAGAAGACCCCGATCGTCGTCAACGACACCCGTGGCTTCTTCGTCAACCGCTGTGTCCTGCGCTACATGGCCGAGAGCTACAACATGCTCATCGAAGGCGTGCCGCCGATCATGATCGAAAATGCGGCCAAGTTCGCCGGCATGCCGGTCGGTCCGCTCGCACTGAACGATGAAGTCGCGATCGATCTCTCCTACAAGATCCTGAAGGCCACCGTTGCCGATCTCGGTGAAAAGGCAGTCGATCCGCGCCACATGGAGCTGGTTGCCCGCATGGTCGAAAAGGAAGAGCGTTTCGGCCGCAAGAACGCCAAGGGTTTCTACGACTACCCCGCAAAGCCGGCCAAGAAGCACATCTGGCCGGGCCTGAAGGATCTTTATCCGCAGCAGAAGCCGGATGACGTCAACGTCAAGACGCTGCAGGAACGCTTCCTCGCGACCATCGCACTGGAAGCCGCCCGCACAGTCGAAGAAGGCATCGTCACCGACCCGCGCGAAGCGGATGTCGGCTCCATCCTGGGCTTCGGTTTCGCACCTTACACCGGTGGGGCGCTGTCCTATATCGACGGAATGGGTGTGAAGACCTTCGTAAGCCTCTGCGAACGCCTCGCCAAGCAATACGGCCCGCACTTTACCCCGACGCCGCTCCTGAAGGACATGGCAGCCAAGGGCGAGACCTTCTACGGCCGTTTTGACCCCTATGGTGAAGCCGCAAAGGCTGCTTGAGCCTGGGGATCTGAATGCATTGGAAAAGGCGGCTTTCGAGCCGCCTTTTCTTTTTCGGGTCGTGTAGTCGGTCTCAGTTCGTCAGTTCATAGGAGCGCCGCAATCCCTGACGATCGAGCCACGCAATGACCGCCTCCGGTTCGTCCGTCTGGATGATCGTCACGCCGCGTTCGACAAAGAAGCCCCAGACATCCTCCGGGCGGCCTGTCGAGAGCGCGAGATAGTCGCCGCGCCCGCCGGCGACCATGCCCTCCGGACGATCGGCGATCGGATAGGTGTTGATCCATAGATGTGCATCATTGCGGATTGCAGCGGCACGTGCGAGCGGCGACAGCAGCGGTCCGCCATCCGTGGTGATGGGTTGCGTGGCATCGCGGTACCAATGGACAAGCTCCGCAGCGGGCGCCCCGAGCGCCGACTGTGTACGGTCGATGAAGGCCGGTTCGGTCACGGCATCGTCGGCAAGGATCGGCATGAAGGCGATGTCTGGGCCAATTGCATGGCGGATGTCTCGGGCAAGCTGCAACCTTTCCGCGTTCCAGACTGCGAGCTTGAGCAAAACGCCCTCCGTCATGTCGAGGCTGCGCGCGAGATCGGCGACCTCGACCAGGGCTTCCGGTTCAAGCTTGTTGTCGATGTTGATCAGGATCCGGCCGCGCGCATGCAGCATTGCCTCTTCCAGCGTAAAGACACGCTCCTCGGTCAGCGTTTGCTGACCTTCCACAATCAGCCGACATGACCTGAGTTCGGCAAGCGTATGGTCTGCGACCTTGCCGCGACAGGTCGTGGTTCGGTCCAGTGTCTCGTCATGCATGATGACCAGCACGCCGTCCTTCGATCGGCGCACGTCAAGCTCGACCAATTCCACGCCGGTTGATGCAGCATGATCCATCGCCGCGAAGGAGTTTTCGGCGCGGACGGCAAGACCGTCCTTCTTCCACCCTGCACGATGGGCCACGACCATGATATGGTCGCGGTTGAGATTAGCCTGGACAAGGCGGTCATGTATGAGGGCCGCCCGGTTCGACGGGGGGAGGGGCGCGAGACTGGCGGCCCCGGTAACGAGGGAGAGCAGCAGGGCAGGGACGAGAACCGCGAGACGCATGAGCAGGGCTCCGATCTACAATATCGTTCCTGCCGCATTAGGTGCTTCGGATGAAGCGCCCGTGACGGTTTTCTGAAGCCTCTGTGACAGGCAAGCATGGAACAGCCACGTAGCTCGTCCCGTTGAGCGCTGGCCTAGAAAGAAAAGAAGGGAAACCTGCATGACGACAGCGACCGCCATACCGGATCACTACAGGGCCATCGAAGTCGAACTTCCTGTAAACGCTGTGCTGCATCTCTGGCTGAAGGCAGTGACGCCGGATGAACCAGGGGCGGTGTCCTTGTACAGTTCAAACGGCAAGTTCGGCGAAGTGCAGGCTTCGAATGCCGAGGAGAACTCCTTCCGCATCTACCAGGTCTTTGGCGGTGGTACGGTGACATTGGCCTACGACATGGCGGTGACGTCGCTCTCGGTCGCCTATTGGTTCACGCCGTCAGACGTGCTTGAAACCGGCATTGCGGTCATCCATACCAACCCGTCCAATGAGCCGCCGGACTTGCCCTACGGCTATCATTTCCGCCCGCCCTTCGGTTGGATGAACGACCCCAACGGCTTCGGCCGCTTCGGCGGACGGCCGCATCTCTTCTATCAGCATTATTCGCATGGCCGGATCTGGAACAACATGCACTGGGGCCATGCCGTCTCTTCCGACTATCTGCGCTGGCGCCACCTGCCGGTCTTCCTCTTCCCGTCGGAGGAGCTGAGTGTCAGGCCCGACAAGCGTGGTGGCGCATTTTCGGGCTCAGCGATCGCGCGCACCGATAGTCCCGGAATCAGGGTGTTCTTCACCGAAAAGATCGCCGACCGCACGCCGGAGCAGGAGATCCAGCTCACGGCGATATCGACGGATCTGTTCAGCGCGGGCGCCGCGGAAGTCTTTCTGCCCCATCGACCGGATGGCGAAGGCCTCACATTTGATTTCCGCGATCCCTACGTGTTTCGAGGGCCGGACGGTCTCTGGAAGATGCTGCTCGGCAGCCAGAGCACAGGGGGTGGCGTAATCCTGCTCTATGAGACGCAAGATAATACGGCAGCCGGTGGCTGGACCTATGTCGGCAAACTCTACACCGAAACCCGCTTTGAGACCTCGGCGCTCGAATGCCCCTGCCTCCTCCCGATCGGCGGCGACCACCGCGATCCTGCAACCCGCTGGGCGCTGATCTACGGCTTGATGAATGGCGAAGACAAGGAGACGGGCCGGCGCAATCTGACCATGATCGACATCGGCTGGTTTGATGGCAGAAGCTTTGCCAAGTCCTTCGGGCGGGAACTGGATTTCGGCACTGACAATTATGCCTTCCAGGCCTTTGTCGATGGAGGAACACCGGTTGGCATCGGCTGGCTCGGCAATTGGGCCGATACGGGACCCAGCATCGATTTTCCTTCGGCAATGACCCTGCCGCGCCATCTGGTTCTGGACGGCGACACGCTGCTGACCCCGCCCATCGGTGCTGCCGAAAGTCTTCGCGCCCGCATGCTCGACAGAACGCGCCTGTCGAGCGGCCAGTCGGTTGTCCTGCCCACCGGCGCCGCCGAGATCGCCTTCGAGCTTTCGGAAGCGGGCAGCGCATTCCGGCTGGAACTCGATCACCCTGATATCCGTCTCGCGATTGTCCAGCATGACGAAGGGCTGGAGATCCTGCACGGCTATCTCGATCGTCCGGACGAGCCGCCGGGGCCGCGTTATCTTGCGCGCGGTGCCGATGCCCGCCGCCTGCGCATCTTTCTCGATTATGGATCGCTCGAAATTTTCGCCGATGATGGCCGGATTACCGGGACCAAGCGGATTGCAGGTTTCGAGCCTGTGCGCGAAATCAGGCTCGTCGCCGAGCCGGGTGTCGTCAGCAACGCCACTGTCTGGTCTCTGAGGCTCTGACATCCCGGCGCATCGCCTCTCATTGGCCTGTTAACGAGCGCAGAATAGGTTTGCCGAAAGTCAAACGGGGCCGGCAAGGTATCCGTCGTCGGCTACTGAAATTATTCAGCGGCAGCCCGTCGCTGTGACGAAATCTGGGTGATGAAGGCTCTGAGAGCAGCGGGCCGGACAGGTTTGTGCTGCAGCGTGATCGAATGACGTTCCGCTTCGGCCCGCACCTCGGCCGAACGGTCGGCAGTGACGAGCAGAGCCGGTACGTCGGTCTTGGTCAGCGCCCGCAGTCTGAGGATGGCGCCGATGCCGCTCCCGTCATCGAGGTGATAATCGCCGATGACGAGATCCGGCGGTTGGCTGGTTTTCAGGATGTCGTCCATCTCGGCGATCGAGCCTGCGCATTCGACGCTACAGCCCCAGCCGGAGATCAGGAGGTGCATGCCTTCGAGGATCTTCGGCTCGTTGTCGATGCACAGAACGCGGAAGCCCTGCAGCGATGGCGTCGTGCGACTGCCGCCATCGAGCGGCAAGACACTCTTCGCAGCAGGCTTGGCAATGTCGACCGGCATCACGACCTTGAAGGTCGTGCCCTTGCCGGGCTGTGACGAGAGTTCGACCGGGTGCTGCAGGACCTTGGCGATGCGGTCGACGATGGAAAGGCCGAGTCCGAGACCGGAGGCTGAGCGCATGCCCTCCTCCAGGCGGGCAAATTCCTTGAACACAGTGCGGAATTTGGAGGGCGGAATGCCGATACCGGAATCCGTCACCTGGATCACCACTTTGTCGCCCAGGCGCCGCGCACCGACGACGACCCGGCCGGATGGCGTATACTTGATCGCGTTGGAGACGAGGTTCTGCACGAGACGTCGTAGCAGCGTCGGGTCGGAGCGCACCGAGAGCGTCGTCGGCATGACCACGAGCTTCAGGTTTTTCTCCCGCGCCATGGGGGCGAAATCGGTTTCGATACGCTGCAACAAGTTGCTCAGGGGCACACTGGAGAAACGCGGTTTCATCGCACCCGTATCGAGGCGTGAAATGTCGAGCACGGCGCCGAGAATGCTCTCGACCGACTCGAGAGCCGAATCGATGTTCTCGACCAAGGCACTGTTTTCGGACACGCCCAATCGCTCCACCAGTGAGGAGGAGTAGAGACGGGCGGCATTGAGCGGCTGAAGGATGTCGTGGCCCGCAGCGGCGAAGAAGCGGGTCTTGCCGATATTGGCTTCATCGGCAGCCGCTCGCGCTTCGGCCAGCGCGTGGTTGACCCGCGTGAGTTCGGCCGTCCGTTCGCTCACGCGTTGTTCCAGCGTCTCGTTCGCCTGTTTGAGGGCCTGATCTGCCGCCACGCGGGCCGTGATGTCGCTGAAGGTCGCAACCAGACCCTTGTCCGGCATGAGGTTGCAGCGGACCTCGATGATCCGCTTGCCGCCGGCCAGCACCATCTGGAACGGGCTGTCGAACTGGTGGAAACTGCGGATCACCGCCTGCGTGTCGCCGGATGGTACGTCGCCCCGTTGAGACAGCATCGCGATCATGTCGAGCAACGGAAACCCGACCTGGCCGACGTGTTCCGGGAGATCCAGCAGCGTTCGGAACCTCCGGTTCCAGATTGTCAGCCGATCGGAGGCGTCGAAGACCGCGATACCCTGTTCCATCTGGGCGAGCGCCGTCTGCATCATGTCCTGGTTGTACTGCAGGGCCTCGGATGCCTGGTCGAGCAGCCAGACCGTATCGGCAGACGGATCCTCTGCCTTTTGCAGGATCAGCGAAAGGACGAGACGCGCCGAGGAGGAGCCGATGGCGCTGCCGAGAAGTTGTTCGGAGAAATGGATGAAGGTCATGTCCGCCGGACTGTCATCCGCCAGTTTGTGCCCCACTGTCTGCTCATAGGAGCGGAAGGAGCGCTCCATGCGCTCGTTTCCGAGATAGCGCGCGATTGCAGCCTTGAGATCGCCGACCGCGACGCTGGTTTTCCAGCCACGCGTCGCGAAGTTGGAACGCGGCTGCCGTTTGATGAAAATCGCCGACTGGATACGTTCCACAGGACGGGGATTGCGGCTGAGCGAGCCGATGACGAAGGCGAGCGAGTTGATCAACAGGCTGAAGATCGTCGCATTGACAAGGGGATCCGCATATTGCGGCTCGAACATGGAGAGCCCGGGCAGGAGGAAGCCGAGAACCGTGGACGCGATCCACGAGTGATCCTCGGTGCCGAGACTGGGCAGGAACAGCAGATAGGCCCAGACGAGGAACCCGGTCGTGAGCCCGGCAATGGCACCTCGCGCATTGGCCCGCCGCCAGATCAACCCGCCAAACATGGCCGGCGCGATCTGGGCGATGGCGGTAAAGGACAGGAGGCCGATCTTGGCGAGGCCGGTCGTGTTATCGGCCGAGCGGTAATAGACATAGCCGAGAAGCAAGACGCCGAAGATTGCGGTGCGGCGAATATGCAGCAGCGTCTTGGCGAAATCTTCCCGCTGGCTCGGTCGTCCCAGGAGCTTGTGCCGCAGGAAGATCGGCAGGACCATGTCGTTCGACACCATGATCGCAAGTGCCACGGAGGCCACGATGACCATGGCCGTCGCTGCCGAGAAGCCGCCGATGAAAGTGAGCAGTGAGACGAAGCCTGATTCTGCCTGCAGCGGCAGCGACAGCACGTAAAGGTCGGCATCGCCCGTGCCACCGAAGACTAGAATCCCGGCGATGGCAGCCGGCAGCACGAAGATATTGATCGCAATCAGGTAGATCGGCATCAGAATGCCGGCGAGCTTCAACTCTCGCGGTGTCCGATTTTCCACCACGGTGACGTGGAATTGGCGGGGCAGCATGATGATGGCAAACGCCGAGAGCGCGATCAGGAGGATCCAGCGACTGGCTGGCGTCTCATGAGTGAGCGCCGCCATGACGGCCTCGCTCTCGGTCGCCTTCTGCCAGAGATCGGCCGGGCCGTCGAACATCGTCCAGATGACGAAGATGCCGAGGGTCCAGAAGGCGACCAGCTTGACCACCGACTCCATCGCGATGGCGAGAATCAGGCCGTCCTGGTGTTCAGTGGCATCGGTATGGCGCGTGCCGAAGATCACGGCAAAACAGGCGAGAATGAAGGCGACGATCAGCGGCAGGTCAATGAAATAGAGATTGCCTGTGCCGATGCCGTAGGCCGTCGGATCCATGACGGCAGCGACGGAGCTCGACACCGCTTTCAGCTGGAGGGCGATGTAGGGAATGATGCCGACGAGATAAATCACCGTCACCAGCATGCCGACGACGGGATTCTTGCCGTAGCGCGCCGCGACGAAATCGGCCCCGGAGGTAATCTTTTCCGTCTTGGCGAGCTCGACGATCCGCCTCAGGACCGGCATGCCCAGCGTATACATCAGGATCGGCCCGATATAGATTGCCATGAATTCGAGGCCGTACTGCGCCCCCAGTCCGACCCCGCCAAAATAGGTCCAGGACGTACAATAGACCGCCAGGCTGAGGGCGTAGACCACAGGCCGGCCACCGGCGGGAACGCCGTGCACACGGGTCTTGCGGTCGCCGAAGCTGGCGACGGCGAACAGGAACAGCAGGTAGCCTAGTGCCGACGCTACGATGATCCAGCCTGGGAACACCTTCTCCTCCTCGACATCCTCGGACGGAACCTTAGGGCAAGTCTCGGCCTTTTGAAATCGCTCGCATCATTGACCTTAGTCGAAACCCTGACATCGGAATGTGCCGATTTACCATTTCCGAAAACGTTAAGATTGATTAACCATAACGCGGGCAACCGTCGCCCGGACGGGTCCGGACCACAAAGGAGCAGGGGACAATGTTACAGGAATTCAAGACATTCATCGCGCGCGGCAACGTCATGGACCTTGCCGTCGGCGTGATCATCGGCGGGGCCTTCGGCCTCATCGTCAATTCGCTGGTACAGGACATCGTGATGCCGATCGTCGGCGTCATCTTCGGTGGATTCGACTTCTCCAACTACTTCATACCGTTGAGCAGCAATGTCACGGCAAACTCGCTGGCGGCGGCCCGCGAGCAGGGCGCGGTCTTCGCCTATGGCAATTTCATCACCGTCGCCATCAACTTCTTGATCCTCGCCTGGATCATCTTCCTTATGGTCAGGGGCGTAAATGCACTGCGCAAGTCGATGGAAAAGGAAGAAATGGTAGCCGATGAAGCCGCGCCGCCACCGGCCGACGTTCAGCTTCTGACCGAGATCCGCGATCTCCTCAAGACCCGCTGAACCGCCGTTCCTCGTCCGCTTGGCGGGCGGGGAACCTATCAGCAGGATCGATCCTGTCCTCAAGGAATATCATGGGATTTTTATCCATTGATCGGCTAGACAAAGCACACCGATCGAAGGAGTGAAGACCCGATGCCCTTGCTGGACAGCCTCAGCCCCCGCGCACTTGCCGCACCGGAAAGCGGTATCGTCGAGATCATCAACTATGCGCGCGGCCGCGATGGTCTGCTTCCACTCTGGGCTGGCGAAGGCGATCTTCCGACGCCGGATTTCATCAATCGTGCCGCAAGCGATGCCCTGCTCGGTGGAGAAACCTTCTACACCTGGCAGCGCGGCATTCCCGAACTGCGGCAGGCTCTCTCGCGCTATTACCAACGCCACTTCGGCGCCGACCTGCCGGTCGAGCATTTCTACCTCACGGCGTCAGGCATGCAGGCGATCGCGCTTTCCGTACAGGCTCTCACCTCGCCGGGTGACGAGATGATCTATCTTTCGCCCTGCTGGCCGAACATCGTCTCCGCGATCGATCTGGCGGGTGCCAAATCGGTCTGCGTGCCGCTTTCCTTCACGGAGGGACGCTGGGTTCTCGATCTGGACCGGCTGGAAAAGGCGATTACCCCGAAGACCAGAGCACTCTTCATCAACACGCCGTCCAACCCGACAGGCTGGACGGCAAGCCGCGAAGACCTCAAGGCGATTCTGGAGATTGCCCGACGCCACGGCATCTGGATTCTCGCCGATGAAATCTATGCGCTCTACTACTACGGTGGCGCCGAGCGAGCCCCTTCCTTTCTCGACGTGATGACGGAGGGCGACAAGGTGATTTTCGCCAATTCCTTCTCGAAGAACTGGTCGATGACCGGTTGGCGTGTCGGCTGGATCGTGGCCCCGCCGGAACTTGGCCAGGTGCTGGAAAATCTCATTCAGTATTCGACGTCCGGCGTCGCCCAGTTCATGCAGCGCGGAGCCGTCGTCGCCCTCGATCAGGGTGACGATTTCGTTCGCGAGAACATTGCAAGGGCCATGGCCTCGCGCGACATCCTTTGCGATGCCCTGATTGCCACCAACAGGGTCGAGACACTGAAGCCGGAAGGTGCGCTCTACGCCTTCCTCAAGATTGATGGCATCACCGACAGCCGACAGGCAGCGCTCGACATCGTCGACAAGACCGGAGTCGGAATGGCGCCGGGGACGGCATTCGGCGAGGGAGGGTTGCCCTTCTTGCGGGCTTGCTTCCTGCGCAATCCCGCGCATATCGCGGACGCCGCCGAGCGTCTCGGCAGCTACATCAAGGCGCTCTGAGACAGGTTTGGCGGGTCGCTAAAATTTGAATGAAACGGCTTAGAGCCGCTTAACGATGAATCCAGATAGGCAAGCTATTTCAGAGGCTTGGGTGCGCTTCATAAGCACTCCGTAAGAAGCACGTGCTTTCCTCCCGATAACAAGAACAACGGGAAGAACTGTCATGGCGATCTTGGTGACGGGGGGCGCAGGCTTCATCGGCAGCCACATGGTTTGGGCTCTGCTCGACGCGGGCGAGGATGTTGTCGTCGTTGATCGACTGTCCACCGGATTTCGCTGGGCCGTAGCGCCGGGTGCGCGCTTTTATCTGGGCGACATTGCCAAGCCGACGGTCCTGAAACAGATTTTCGCTGAAAACGAGATCGAGGCGATCATCCATTTCGCCGGCTCGATCGTGGTGCCGGAATCGATCGCCGATCCGCTGACCTATTACGAGAACAACACCGAAAATACTCGTCGTCTTCTGTCAGCGGCCGTGAAAGCCGGCATCGACAAAGTCATCTTTTCCTCGACGGCTGCAGTCTACGGATTGCCCGACAAGCCGCTGCCCGTGCGTGAGGACGCCCCTCTGCGTCCGGAATCGCCCTATGGCCAGTCGAAGCTGATGAGCGAGATGATGTTGCGCGACACGGCGCGCGCCCATGGTCTCTGCTATGTTGCCCTACGCTATTTCAACGTCGCCGGTGCAGATGTGAAGGGCCGCGCTGGGAATTCGGCGGCGGGTGCCACGCATCTCCTCAAGGTCGCTTGCGAGGCGGCATTGGGCAAGAGATCCTATATGTCGGTCTACGGTACGGACTACGATACGCCTGACGGTACAGGCGTGCGGGACTACATCCACATCAACGATCTCGTCGATGCTCACCTGCAGGCGCTCCGCTACCTGCGGAAAGGCGGCGGCCCCCTTGTCGCCAATTGCGGTTATGGCAAGGGCTATTCGGTCCTCGACATCGTCGAGGCCGTGCGCCGCGCCACGAATGTCGATTTCAAGGTGGATTATGCTCCGCGTCGTCCGGGTGACGCATCGCTCGTGGTCGCCGACTCGACGCTGGCCAAACAGGTTCTCGGCTGGGTGCCGCGCTATGATGACCTCGGTGTCATCGTGGACACGGCCCTGTCCTGGGAGCGCCGCCTCGAGGAAATTGCCATGCCCGATATCAAGGATCTCCGCCGCAAGCTCGCCAGCGGCTTCTGAATACATGGTTCGTTGCGCCAGAGAGACGCCACCCCGGCCTGCCGGGGTGGCGTTTTGGCGAGCAGATCGCGCTGTCCGCAGCAATCTCCAATTGACGTGGATCAAGTTGGCCTGCGGCCTTGCCGCCTATGACTATGAAAAGGCCGTCGGGACTGGGGCCCGGCGTGTCAGACGGATCATGGAGATGGCTGATGGCGAAGCGCCCGAGCGGCTGGTTGGCCGCCCTGCTGGTGGTCGTAATAGGCGGTGGCGCTTACTACGGCTGGAAGACCTATGAAGGCGATGGCCTACCCGAGCATATTGCCCACGGGAACGGCCGCATCGAGGCGGTCGAGATCGATATCTCCACCAAGACCGGCGGTCGGGTGAAGGACATTCTCGTCGGCGAAGGCGATTTCGTCACGGCAGGGCAGGTGCTTGCCGTCATGGAAACCGATCAGCTCGATGCGGGCCGCCGGCAGGCGGTGGCGGAACACCGCCGGGCAATGGTCGCCGTCGATACGGCAGGCAGCGTTGTCGACCAGCGACTGGCAGAGCGAGAGGCGGCAATCGCGACCGTCGCGCAACGCGAGGCGCAACTCAGTGCTGCCGAAACCAAGCTTGCCCGGACCGAACGCCTGATTGAAAGCCGAACGACCAGCCAGCAGGTCGCAGATGACGACAAGGCCGCAGCCGCAGGTGCACGCGCGGCGCTCGCAGCGGCAAAGGCTCAGGTGTCGGCCGCCGAGGCCGCGATCGGCGGCGCGCGCGCCCAGGTGATCGACGCTGAAGCAGCCGTCGCCGCAGCGGCAGCTGCCCTTGAACGAATAGAAGCAGATATTGCAGACAGCACGCTGCGTGCGCCGAGGGACGGTCGTGTCCAATATCGCGTCGCTCAGCTCGGCGAGGTCCTGGGTGCTGGCGGCCGGGTGCTGAACATCGTCGATCTCTCCGACGTTTACATGGCCTTCTTCCTGCCGACAGCAGAGGTCGGACGTATCGCCCTCGGCAGCGAAGCCCGCATCGTGCTCGATGCCGCCGCCGCGTATACCATCCCGGCGCGGGTCAGCTTCGTCGCGGATGTTGCACAGTTCACCCCGAAGACCGTGGAGACCGACGAGGAACGCGAGAAACTGATGTTCCGGGTCAAGGCGCAGATCCCGGAACCTCTGCTCAAGAAATATATCCAGCAGGTCAAGACGGGGCTGCCGGGCATTGCCTATGTCAATCTCGATTCCGAAGCCCCCTGGCCCGAAAGCCTGACCACAAACCTGGTGCAGTGAAATGGACGGGGTTTTGGAGACGCTGAGGGGGGATCCGGTCATACGGCTCGACGGCGTCGGCCTCTCTTATGGCAAGACGCAAGCCCTGCGGGACATCTCGCTTGACGTCTCCGCCGGCCTTATGGTCGGTCTGATCGGACCAGACGGTGTCGGCAAGTCGAGCCTGCTTTCGCTCGTCTCCGGCGCCCGCGCCATTCAGGCGGGCCGGATCGAGGTCCTGGGTGGCGACATGGCGCGTGCCTCTCATCGCCAAAAATCCTGCCCGCGTATTGCCTATATGCCGCAAGGCTTGGGCAAGAACCTCTACCCCACGCTCTCGGTCTTCGAGAATGTCGACTTTTTCGGCCGGCTCTTCGGCCAGGCTCGTGGTGAACGGGAACATCGGATCTCGGGCCTGCTGCATGCAACGGGCCTTGCAGCCTTCGCCGATCGGCCGGCCGGTAAACTGTCGGGCGGCATGAAGCAGAAGCTGGGCCTCTGCTGCGCCCTGATCCATGATCCGGATCTTCTCATCCTCGACGAGCCGACCACTGGCGTCGATCCGCTGTCGCGCCGGCAATTCTGGGAGCTGATCGACGGCATCCGCGCGCAGCGGCCTGGAATGAGCGTCATCGTGGCGACAGCCTATATGGAGGAGGCCGAGCGTTTCGATTGGCTGGTCGCCATGGATGAAGGCCGCATCCTGGCGACGGGAACGCCGGCTGAACTTCTTACCCGGACCGGAGCCGGTACACTCGATGCTGCCTTTGTCGCTCTATTGCCCGCAGACAAGCGCGGTCGCGCAGAACCGCTGCACATCCCCTCTCGACAGGTGGGCGTGGAGGATGAGATTGCGATTCGGGCCGACAACCTGACCATGCGCTTTGGCGACTTCACGGCCGTTGATAACGTCAGCTTTCAGATCCCGCGCGGCGAGATTTTTGGCTTTCTGGGGTCCAACGGCTGCGGCAAGACGACGACCATGAAGATGCTGACGGGGCTGCTGGCCGCGAGCGAAGGTAGAGCCGAGGTCTTCGGCCATCTCGTCGATCCCAAGGACATCGCGATCCGCCGTCGTGTCGGCTACATGAGCCAGGCCTTCTCGCTCTATGGCGAGCTGACGCTGCGTCAGAATCTGGAACTGCATGGCCGGTTGTTCGGCATGGCGGCAGCCGAGATCGAGCCACGTATTGCAGATCTTGCCGCGCGCTTCGGCCTTGCGCGGGTGCTGGATGAGTGGCCGGACGCCCTGCCGCTTGGCATGCGCCAGCGTCTTTCCCTGGCCGTCGCACTGATCCATCGGCCTGATATCCTGATCCTCGACGAACCGACTTCGGGCGTGGACCCGGTGGCGCGTGACGGCTTCTGGCAATTGCTCGCCGATCTCTCCCGGCGCGACGGTGTGACGATCTTTGTCTCGACACACTTCATGAACGAAGCGGCACTCTGTGATCGCATTTCGCTGATGCATGCCGGCAGGGTACTCGTGACGGATGCACCCGAAGCGATCGTTTCAGGTTGCAAGGCGCAGGACCTGGAACAGGCCTTCATCCAGTATCTGGAGACTGCGATCGGTGAAGAAGCCACGCCCAGTTTCGCCGTCGGACAGGACGAACCGGGGTCCTCAATAGACGAGCCGCAAGCCGCAAGACGACGCAGGCCTCTCCTCGATCGGCGCCGCCTGCTGGCCTTCAGCCGTCGAGAGGCGCTCGAGCTCGTCCGCGACCCGATCCGTGCGACCCTGGCCATGGTCGGTAGCCTCATCCTCATGTTTGTCATCGGCTATGGCATCAACCTTGACGTCGAGAACCTCACCTTTGCAGCACTCGACCGCGACGACACAGTGCTGAGCCGCGAATATGTCGCCGAGATTGCCGGCTCGCGTTATTTCATCGAGCGGCCGCCGATTGCCAGCTACGAAGAACTCGATCGGCGCATGCGCTCCGGCGACATCAGTCTCGCCATCGAAATTCCGCCTGGCTTTGGCCGAGACCTCGCGCGTGGCAACCGCAGCGTGGAGGTCGGCGCCTGGATCGACGGCGCAATGCCGTCGCGTGCCGAGACCGTGTCTGGTTATGTCCAGGGCATGCACGCGACCTGGCTGGCCCGAAAGGCCCGCGAACTCTACGGCGACGAAGCAATGGCGACGGCTTTCGAGATCGAAATCCGCTATCGGTACAATCCGGGCCTGGAGAGCTTGGTATCCATGGTGCCGGCCGTCATTCCGCTTCTCCTGATGCTGATCCCGGCCATGCTTTCGGTGCTGAGCGTGGTGCGGGAAAAGGAACTCGGCTCGATCATCAACTTCTATGTCACGCCCGTCACGCGGCTGGAATTTCTGCTCGGCAAGCAGCTGCCCTATATCGGCATTGCCTTCCTGAACTTTTTGATGCTGACCGCCTTTGCCGTCTTCGGCTTCCAGGTGCCGCTGACGGGCAGCTTCGCCGTTCTGGCACTGGGCGCCTTTCTCTATGTCTTCGCCGCCACGGCGCTTGGTCTCCTGCTCTCGAGCTTCATGAAAAGCCAGATCTCGGCGATCTTCGGAACCACGTTGCTGACCATCATTCCGGCGGTCCAGTTTTCCGGCATGCTTTCGCCAGTCTCGGCATTGCAGGGGGCGGGCGCTCTGATCGGCCAGATCTATCCGGCGAGCCACTTCGTCACCATTTCCCGCGGCGTCTTCTCAAAAGGGCTGACCTTCGTCGATCTCGGCCCGCAACTCCTGGCGCTGGCGATCGTTGGACCCCTGCTGCTTGTCGCCGGCACCCTTCTCCTCAAGAAGCAGGCGGCGTGAACCATGCGTCTGGCAAACATCTTCGAACTCGGCATCAAGGAACTTCGCGGTCTCGTACGCGATCCGGCCCTGATGCTTTTGATCGTCTATGCCTTCACGCTGAACATTTACACGGCCGCAACGGCCGAACCCGAAACGCTGAACAAGGCGGCGGTCGCCATCGTCGATGAGGATCGCTCGCAAGTGTCGGCGCGGATCGAAAGCGCGCTCTATCCGCCCTATTTCCTGCCACCGAAGATGATCGCCTCCACCGAGATAGACCGGCGCATGAACGCCGGCCTCGACACCTTCGTGCTCGACATTCCACCGGAATTCCAGCGCGATCTTCTGGCCGGACGAAGTCCGCAGATCCAGCTCAACATCGATGCCACGCAGATGACCCAGGCTTTTTCCGGCGGTCGCTACATCCAGGAAATCGTCACCGGGGAGGTGACGGATTTCCTCAACCGGGGAGAGGCCGAGGATCGGGCGACAGTGTCTTTGTCTCTGAGGGCGCGTTTCAACCCTGAGCTCGACAAGGGCTGGTTCGGCGCGATCAATGAGGTCATCTCGGCGGTGACCATGCTCTCGATCATCCTGACGGGGGCGGCCCTCATCCGCGAACGGGAACATGGCACGATCGAACATCTTCTCGTCATGCCGGTAACACCCGCCGAGATCATGCTAAGCAAGATCTGGTCGATGGGTCTCGTCGTGCTCCTGGCGACCGTCTTTTCCCTCTTTGTCGTCGTGGAAGCCGCTCTCGATGTCCCGCTGCGGGGATCGATGTCCCTCTTTCTGGTCGGAGCGATCCTGCAACTGGTCGCCGCCACCTCCATGGGGATTTTCCTGGCGACAGTGGCCGGTTCGATGCCGCAGTTCGGGCTCTTGCTGATGCTGGTTCTATTGCCGCTGCAGATCCTGTCCGGCGGTATGACCCCGCGTGAAAGCATGCCGGAGGTGATCCAGTGGATCATGTCGGCGGCGCCCAACACCCATTTCGTCATCATGGCTCAGGCGGTCTTGTTTCGCGACGCGGGCATTGGTGTCGTCTGGCCACAGATCCTGGCGCTGGTCGCGATCTCTGCCGTTTTCTTCGTTCTCTCGCTCAAGCGTTTCCGCGCATTCCTGCGCTGACTGGTCCAGGTCCAGACCACGAAAAAGCCGGAGATGCGGCGGCATCTCCGGCTTGCTCTGGCGGTCGTTAAGGCTCGCGCACGAGTTCTAGCGTCGCAAGGTTCAGGCTTCGAGGTCGAAGCGGTCGGCGTTCATCACCTTCACCCAGGCGGCGACGAAGTCCTTCAGGAATTTCTCCTGGTTGTCGTCCTGTGCATAGACTTCAGCATAGGCACGCAGGACCGAGTTGGAACCGAAGACGAGGTCTGCGCGGGTTGCGGTGAACTTCTTTTCACCGGTCTTGCGGTCGCAGATGTCGTAGGAGTTCTTCCCCGTCGGCTTCCAGGTGAAGCCCATGTCGGTCAGGTTGACGAAGAAGTCGTTCGTCAGCTGGCCTTCGCGGGTGGTGAACACGCCATGCTTGGTGCCGCCGTAATTGGTGCCGAGCACGCGCAGTCCGCCGAGCAGGACAGTCATCTCAGAGCCGGTCAGACCCATGAGCTGTGCACGGTCGAGCAGCATCTCTTCGGGGCTGACGACGTAGTCCTTCTTGGTCCAGTTGCGGAAGCCGTCTGCCAGAGGCTCGAGCGCAGCGAAGCTTGCGGCATCCGTCTGCTCGGCGGTGGCGTCGCCACGGCCTGCAGCAAAGGGAACGGTCACGTCGTAACCGGCAGCCTTGGCGGCCTTCTCGATGCCGACATTGCCGGCCAGCACGATGATGTCGGCGACGCTGGCACCGAAGTCTTCGGCAATCAGTTCGAGCACGGACAAGACCTTGCCGAGACGGGCCGGCTCGTTGCCTTCCCAGTCACGCTGCGGGGCCAGACGAATGCGGGCACCGTTTGCACCGCCGCGCATGTCGGACTGGCGATAGGTGCGAGCGCTGTCCCAGGCGGTGGCGACGAGCTCGGCGATCGAAAGACCGGACGCGGCGATCTTCGCCTTGGCGGCACCGACATCGTAGTTGACGGGGCCGGCCGGTATCGGATCCTGCCAGATCAGGTCTTCGGTCGGGGCTTCCGGGCCAATGTAGCGGACGCGTGGGCCGAGATCGCGGTGGGTCAGCTTGAACCAGGCGCGAGCAAACGTGTCCTGGAAATAGGCCGGATCCGCCATGAACTTCTCGCAGATCGCGCGGTAAGCCGGATCGACCTTCATCGCCATGTCGGCATCGGTCATCATCGGCATGCGGCGGATCGACGGGTCGGTCGCATCGACCGGCATGTGTTCTTCCGTAATGCCGATCGGCTGCCACTGATGGGCACCGGCCGGGCTCTTGGTGAGTTCCCAGTCATAGCCAAAAAGCAGCTCGAAATAGCCCATGTCGAAAACGGTCGGATTGGCGGTCCACGCACCCTCGATGCCAGAGGTGACGGCCAGGGTCGCCTTGCCGTTCTGGTTCGGGTTCAGCCAGCCAAGGCCCTGGTTGTCGAGTTCGCCGGCTTCCGGCTCGACGCCGAGTGCCTGCGCATCGCCATTGCCATGTGCCTTGCCGACGGTGTGGCCACCGGCGGTGAGGGCCGCGGTTTCCTCGTCGTTCATCGCCATGCGGGCGAAGGTTTCGCGCACCTGGGCAGCCGTTGCGAGCGGATCAGGCTTGCCGTTCACGCCTTCCGGGTTGACGTAGATGAGACCCATTTGCACAGCGGCGAGCGGGTTTTCCATCGTGTCAGGCTTGGTCACATCGTCGTAGCGGCTGTCGGAGGGGGCAAGCCACTGCTTTTCAGCACCCCAGTAGACGTCCTTTTCCGGACCCCAGATGTCGGGGCGGCCGAAGGCGAAGCCGAAGGTCTTCAAGCCCATGTCCTCATAGGCGACGGTGCCGGAGAAGAGGATGAGGTCGGCCCAGGAAATCTTGTTGCCGTATTTCTTCTTCAGCGGCCAGAGAAGGCGACGGGCCTTGTCGAGGCTGGCATTGTCAGGCCAGGAATTGAGCGGCGCGAAGCGGATATTGCCGGTGCCGCCGCCGCCGCGGCCATCGGCCAGGCGATACGAGCCGGCGGAGTGCCAGGCAAGGCGGATCATCAGGCCACCATAATGCCCCCAGTCGGCTGGCCACCATTCCTGACTGTCGCGCAACAGGGCCTTCATGTCGGCCTTGAGCGCTGCGACGTCGAGCTGCTTGACGGCCTCACGGTAGTCGAAGCCCTTGCCCATCGGGTCGGTCTTCGCATCGTGCTGATGCAAAATGTCGAGGTTCAGCGCATTCGGCCACCAGGCCATGACGGTTGCGCCGCTTTCCGTATTGGAGCCATGCATCACCGGACATTTGCCGGCGCCATTGTTGCTCAGGGTATCCATGATGTACCTCCTTGAAGAACCCGCTTATCCAGAATCGAATTGCTGAGAGGCTCTGCAAGAGCACGTCCACATCACAAGCCGATGAACTGGCGGCAGGACATTGCACCGTCCTGCCTGATCCGTCGCCTGCCTGTCCTCTCGAGAAACGAAAGCAGTTGAACCGCCTCCCTTAAGGCGGCCGCCGACATCATCTGGAATTGTTCTAGCAAAGCACATCGATTAATGTAAGTTGGAAATTGTGATCAGTTCCATAGGATTAGGTTATGATCAATTTTACACTTCGGCAGCTGCGATATTTCGATGCCTTGGCGCGTCACGGCCATTTCGGCCGGGCGGCGGAAGCCTGCTCGATCTCCCAGCCAGCCTTGTCGGTGCAGATCAAGGAACTCGAGGAAGCGCTGGGCGCCGAACTGTTCGAGCGCGCCGCCCGCCAGCTGCGGCTCTCGGCATTCGGTGAGGAGTTTCTCCTGCGGGTGCGCGATATTCTGCGGTCAGTTGATGAACTGGGCGATCTTGCCCGCGCCCACCGCAAGCATCTCGTCGGACGCCTCAGGATCGGCGTCATTCCGACCGTTGCTCCCTATCTGCTGCCCGGTATGATCTCGGCTCTCACCCGCAAGAATACCGATCTCGACATCCATGTCCGGGAAAGCGTGACCCCGAAGCTTTTGCAGGAGTTGTCGGAGGGGCGGCTCGATACGGCGATCGTGGCATTGCCGGTTTCGGAGCCGGCGATGACCGAAATGCCGCTGTTCGAGGAGAATTTCGTCCTTGTCCGCCCAAAGGACGATGCCGACAAGCCTGTTCCCAGCGGCGAGATGCTGCGCGAGATGCGTCTCCTCTTGCTTGAAGAGGGGCATTGCTTCCGCGATCAGGCGCTTTCCTTCTGCGATATGGGTGCCGTGCGTCCGCGCGAAATCCTGGACGGCAGCTCGCTTTCGACCCTTGTCCAGATGGTTGGCGCCGGCATCGGTGTCACGCTGATCCCCGAGATTGCCATGAAGGTGGAGACGCGTTCCGCCGATGTCTCCATCGCCCGCTTCGAGCACCCGCAACCGTCGCGCAGGATCGGCATGATCTGGCGCAAGACGAGCCCGATCGCAAAACAGTTGATCGAAGTGGCGGAGGTGGTGCGGGGAACGGCGGAGGCCCTGCAACTGCAACTGCGCATCATGGAGACATCTTCATGATTCATGCGAAACTTTCGCTCTCCGGCAACGTTCGCCCCAGATAGGGAGCGGATCATGTGGACCTGGCTGGAAGAAAATCACGGCGTTTTATCGGCTCTTTCGAGCCTGGCCATGCTGGGTGTGTGGGTTCTTTATCTGCAGCTCTTTTATTCGAGCTACAGGCACCAGATCAGGCCAAAGATCCTGATCACCAGGGGAGGCGGCCATACGGCGGCCGCCCGTTGCATCCTGACGAATATGAGCCCCGAGATTATCTTCGTTCAGGCGGTTCTTTCGCGATTGTCCTTCCCGGACGGAGAGGAAACCTATTCCTTGAGCGAGCTTGATCGCACGGGCTTTGCTCCGTCGGACAGGCGCAGCGAACTCGTCCAGGGGCCGTTGCGCAGCGGCGACTTTCTCGACCTCGGCTCCTTCGATGAACTGCTCTCGGCGCTGCTCGGAAAAGACGATGCCCGGCACAAACTCGCCGCAGCCAGCTCTCTCACCATCCTGGTGGTCGGAAGCTACACCTGGCACGACCGGCTTGCGGCCGCCGAAAGAACGTTCAACCTGGACCGCAACGAAGCCGATGAAATCGTCCTTCTGCCTGCCCGAATGACTTCCCGGCAGATCCGGACCAGGGCCGAGAGGCGGGCGGTTGCCCGTATGGTCGAGAAACAGGCGGGACTCGACTGACCGTACTGCACAGACGATCCGGTCGGTCCGAGGCTAAGGGCGACAGCCGTACAAATAAGTCGACTGGAGATAAGCGGGATGGAATGGTGCTGCTAGAGAGATTTGAACTCTCGGCCTCTCCCTTACCAAGGGAGTGCTCTACCCCTGAGCTATAGCAGCATCTGGCGGGCGACGCGTTTGGTCGGCCCGGAACGAGGCGCCTATTGCCATAGAGTTTCGGGCAGCGCAAGCCGTAAAGCGCTCGGGGTGCCAAGTTTTGTGACAGGGTTGGAAGGGACTTTGCGATTTTGCTCCGATCGTTTATCACCCGCTCATGACGAATGAGCCGGAAAACAAGGGTGAATCGGATGATGGCCCGATCGAGGGCGCGCCGCTCGCTGATCGGGGAAAACCTGCGCGCTCCGATGCTGAAACACGGCGGCGCGAGCGGGCGGCGGCGAAGCTGCGTGAGAATCTTGCCCGTCGCAAGCAGCAATCGCGAGCGCGACGCGCCGGCGAAGCCGAGGACGGGGTGGGGCTTCCGGCCGCGCGTCCGGCGTCGGTGAATGTGATTGCGGAAGGTCAGGGCGGTGAAGGGTTGCCCGACAATTCCACGCCTGCCGCAAATTCGTCCAAACCCGGTGATTAACCGAGCGTTGCAGCTTTAATTGAACCGCTCATGGTTTTCGTCTAAAGAGCCAGCCTCGCCGGATTGGCTACCTCTCACACGTTCTCAAGGAAAGGCGGGCACCTCTCGCCCGTATCGCAGGCTCTTATGGATCGCATCAGGATTGTTGGTGGCAATGCGTTGAACGGGATCATCCCGATCTCGGGCGCCAAGAACGCAGCGCTGCCCCTGATGATCGCCTCGCTTTTGACGTCCGACACGCTGACGCTGGAAAACGTGCCGCATCTCGCCGATGTCGAAGGCCTGATCCGGATACTCGGCAATCACGGCGTCGATATCGCCGTGAATGGTCGCCGCGAACACCAGGACGGTTCCTATTCGCGCACCGTGCATTTCACCTGCCGCACCGTGGCTGACACCACGGCACCTTACGAACTGGTCTCCAAGATGCGCGCCAGCTTCTGGGTCATCGGTCCGTTGCTTGCCCGCGAAGGCCAGGCTCGCGTCTCGCTGCCGGGCGGTTGCGCCATCGGCACGCGCCCGGTCGATCTCTTCATCGAAGGCCTGACCGCGCTCGGCGCCGAAATGGAAATCGACGGCGGCTACATCAATGCCAAGGCGCCGAAGGGTGGCCTGATCGGCGCCCGCTATACCTTCCCCAAGGTTTCGGTCGGCGCGACCCATGTCATGCTGATGGCGGCCTCACTTGCCCGTGGCACGACCGTGATCGGCAATGCCGCGCGCGAGCCCGAGGTCGTCGATCTGGCCAATTGCTTGAACGCGATGGGCGCGAAGATTTCAGGCGCCGGCACGTCCACCATCACCATCGAAGGTGTGACGAGCCTCTCCGGCGCGCGTCATCGGGTCCTGCCCGATCGCATCGAGACCGGCACCTATGCCATGGCGGTTGCCATGACCGGCGGTGACGTGACGTTGTCGGGCACCGACATCTCGCTCCTCGATACCGCGATCGAGGCAATCCGTCGCGCCGGTGCCGAAGTGTCGGCCGTTGAAGGCGGCATCCGCGTCATTGGTCATGGCGATGCAATTCGCCCGGTCGATATCGTCACGGAACCCTTCCCCGGTTTCCCCACAGACCTCCAGGCCCAGTTCATGGGGCTCATGACCCGTGCAAACGGCATCTCGCATGTCACCGAAACGATCTTCGAGAACCGCTTCATGCATGTGCAGGAGCTGGCCCGCCTCGGCGCCAAGATCACGCTCTCGGGTCAGACGGCCCGAATCGAAGGCGTGACCCGGCTGCGCGGCGCTCCGGTCATGGCGACCGATCTGCGCGCCTCGGTTTCTCTCGTCATCGGTGGTCTGGCTGCCGAAGGCGAGACTATGGTCAGCCGTGTCTACCATCTCGACCGCGGCTTCGAGCGCCTGGAAGAAAAGCTCACCCGCTGCGGCGCCATCGTCGAGCGGATCAGCGACTGACCGGCTTCACGCGACCTCTCTTTCGTAGCGATACGGGGTGAAAAGTCTTTTTGCCCCGTTGCCACTGGACAAGCCGCAACCTATGTCGAAAGCATGAAATTCGACGGGCACCGCCGAAGGGCGATACTGTGAGGTGACATGACGGACTTGAAGCTCCTGGCGCTCGATGCCGATGATCTAGCGATCATCTCGGCCCATATGCAGGACGCCGTGTTCAAGGTCGGCGACCTGAACTTCTCGGCCCGCTCGGGCCTGTTCTCGCTCGCGGCCAATCGCTTTGTCTGGGAAAAGGCGGCGCGTGCCACGAAGAGCTTCGAGCGTCGCCGCGCGGGTCTCAGTTTCAAGCGTGTCGAGGCCGTGCGCTCGATCGGCTTTGATCGGAGCAAGTCCGACGAGGTCATGAGCCTCCTCGCGATCCGATATGCGCCGAAGGGCGAGGGGCCTGATGGCGTGGTTGAACTCCTGCTTGCCGGGGGCGGCACGATCGCGCTTGAAGTGGAATGCATCGAGGCCCAGCTCGCAGATACCGGTGGCGCGTGGGAAACGACGGCGCGTCCGGAGCACGAGGCGGGCTGAAGAGGCTTGCGACGCGTGGACGTCACGGCGTCGTCGAAATGGAAATGCTGAGAGGGAATTACGGGGCGTGGCAATCTGGCTGGATCAGGCATCGGGGGATTTCGAGGCGCGCTTTGCGGCCTTCCTGACGACCAAGCGCGAAGTCTCCGACGACGTCAATGACGCCGTGCGCAAGATCATCGCCGACGTGCGCGTGCGCGGAGACGCGGCGCTGGCCGAATACTCGAAGCGGTTCGACGGCGTGGATTTCGGAACGGTCCCGATGCAGGTGACCGCGGACGAGATTGCGGAGGCCCTGGCCGCCACCGCGCCCGAACTGATAGACGCCTTGAAGCTTGCAGCCGAGCGTATCGAGCGCCACCACGCCCGACAGATGCCAAAGGACGATCTCTACGAGGATTCAATTGGCGTCGGCCTCGGCTCGCGCTGGACAGCGATCGATGCCGTCGGCCTTTACGTGCCGGGCGGCACGGCGAGCTATCCGAGCTCGGTGCTGATGAATGCGCTGCCGGCAAAGGTCGCAGGCGTCCCGCGTGTCGTCATGGTCGTGCCCGCAACCGGCGGCGCCATCAATCCGACGGTGCTGGCGGCAGCCAGCATTGCCGGCGTCACCGAGATTTACCGCATCGGCGGCGCCCAGGCGATCGCAGCCCTTGCCTATGGCACGGAAACGATCGCCCCTGTCGGCAAGATTGTCGGCCCGGGCAATGCCTATGTCGCGGCTGCCAAGCGTCAGGTCTTCGGCACCGTCGGTATCGACATGATCGCCGGTCCGTCGGAGGTCCTCATCATTGCCGACAAGGACAATGACCCGGACTGGCTGGCGGCCGACCTTCTCGCCCAAGCCGAACACGATCCGGGCGCGCAGTCCATCGTGATCACCGATGACCGCGCGCTTGGCGAGGCTGTCGAGGCCGCAGTCGAGCGGCAGCTGAAATCGCTGCCCCGGGCCGAAACGGCCTCGGCCAGCTGGCGCGATTTCGGCGCGATCATCAAGGTGGCGAAGCTGGACGACTCCATCCCGCTCGCCAATCGCATTGCAGCAGAACATCTCGAACTCGCAGTCGATGATCCCGAACCCCTGATTTCGGGCATCCGCAATGCCGGCGCCATCTTCGTCGGCCGCCATACGCCCGAAGTGATCGGCGATTATGTCGGCGGTTCGAACCACGTTCTGCCCACTGCGCGCTCGGCCCGCTTTTCCTCGGGCCTGTCGGTGCTGGATTATGTCAAGCGCACGTCGATCCTGCGCCTCGGCCCGGATCAGCTGCGACAGCTGGCACCGGCAGCGATTGCGCTGGCGAAGTCAGAAGGGCTCGAAGCCCATGCCCGCTCTGTCGCCATCCGACTCAATCTCGGGGACTAGAAAAATGGCGGCGGGCGACTTCCGGCTCTCAGATGTCGTGCTGGACGAGACCATCGGGCGCTCGACCCCCGATGTCGAGCACGAACGGGCCGTCGCCATCTTCGACCTGATCGAGGAGAACACCTTCGAGCCGGTCGGCCATGCCGGCGGGCCCTACAGGCTTTTCCTCTCTTTGGTCGACCGAAAGCTCGTCTTCTCGATCAAGACGGAAGCCGGTGAAGATGTCGCCGTCCACATCCTGTCGCTGACCCCCCTGCAGCGGATCATCAAGGACTACTTCATGATCTGCGAGAGCTATTATGAGGCGATCCGCTCCTCGACGCCTTCGCAAATCGAGGCGATCGACATGGGGCGCCGCGGCATTCACAACGACGGCTCGCAGACGCTGATGGACAGGCTCTCGGGCAAGATCAAGATCGACTTCGACACCGCCCGCCGTCTCTTTACCCTGGTCTGCGTGCTCTATTGGCGGGGATAGGCGGAATGGATGAGGATATGTTTCGGGGCCGCCGTCCGTCGCGGCCGGGGGCGATCCTCTTCATGTGCGGCCAGAATGTCATCCGGAGTCCCATGGCCGAGGCCATCGCCAGACATCTGCTGCCGTCCGGAACATGGGTGGCGTCTGCCGGGGTGAAAAAGGGCGAACGGGATCCCTTCGTCGATGTCGTTCTCGAAGAGATTGGCCTCTCGCTCGGTCGTCGCCAGCCCCAGACACTGGAAGACATGGCGGACGATTACTTCGATCTCGTCGTTACACTGACGCCGGAAGCGCATCACGCGGCGCTCGAACTCACGCGCTCTTCCGCCGTTGAGGTGGAGTACTGGCCGATGCCGGATCCAACGGTCGAGACCGGCACTCGCGAGCAGCGTCTGACCGCCTACCGCGACGTGCGCGATCGCCTGACGAAGCTGATCCGCGACAGGCTGGTTCTGGTCCCGGATTAGCGGCGGTTTCGGCCCCCTTGAAACAAATTCCAAAAGCCGAATCTACAAGGTTCACAAATGCCGGGCGATTGTGTAGTTTCCGCCCACATTTTCGGGACCCATCGTGCGTCCCGCTTTAACACCCCAGGAAAGACAACCACTCTATGGCTAAAGAAGAAGTCCTCGAATTCCCCGGCGTCGTCACGGAACTGCTGCCGAACGCCACCTTTCGCGTGAAGCTCGAAAATGAACATGAAATCATCGCCCATACCGCTGGGCGCATGCGCAAGAACCGTATCCGCGTTCTCGCAGGCGACAAGGTCCTGGTGGAGATGACGCCTTACGACCTGACCAAGGGCCGTATCACCTACCGCTTCAAATAAGCCCTGGCCTTTGACGTGAGGCTTTAGGAGCGCGTTCGGATGGAATTGACACAGAAGCTGATTTTGGCCTCCGGGTCGCCGCGCCGCGTTGACCTGCTCAAACAGGCAGGAATCGAGCCCGCGCGCCTGATGCCGATGGATCTCGACGAGGCGCCGAAGAAGTCGGAGCATCCGCGCTCGCTCGCCCGGCGCCTGTCGGCGGACAAGGCAAGGGCAGCCCATCAGCAGGTGCGCAAGGACCTGACCTGGGGCGACAGCTACATTCTCGCCGCCGACACAGTGGTGGCGGTGGGGCGCCGTATCCTGCCGAAGGCGGAATTGATGCAGGAAGCCTCTTCGGCGCTGCATCTTCTCTCCGGCCGCAGCCATTGGGTCTTTACCGGCGTCTGCCTGATCGCCCCCGATGGCAAGCTGCGCCAGAAGATCGTCGAGACCAAGGTGCGCTTCAAGCGCCTTTCGGGCTACGACATCGAATGTTACCTCGCCTCGGGCGAATGGCGTGGCAAGGCCGGCGCCTATGCCATCCAGGGGATCGCTGGCAGTTTCGTTCAGAAGATTGTCGGCTCCTACACCAATGTTGTCGGCCTGCCGCTCTTCGAGACGCTGCAGATGCTCTCGGGCGAGGGCTATGACGTGCATACGGGCTGGACGGAGGGCTGACGATGGCGCGAGGAGACCAGCAGCAGACCGCCAAGGTCGAGCCGCTGCGCAAGGCGCTGCCTTGCCCCGAATGCCGCCGTCCGTCCACACGGGAAAACTATCCCTTCTGCTCGGACCGCTGCCGCAATCTCGACCTCTCTCGCTGGCTGAAAGGCTCCTATGCCATTCCGGTGGCAGACGACGAGTCCAAAGCCGAGGAAGACGGCCACTTCTGACCGCGACGAGAGCCTTCGGGCTTCTCGCGATCCTCTTGTTCTCGTTCGCTTTTCAGCCATTTTCACATCTTCTTCAAAAAAGTGCCGCAAGGCGCTGGACATGGCCGAACAAGATGTTATAACCCCGCTCGCTCCCGGGGATATACCCCGGCGGTCTTCGAGAAAGACCGGCAGGCTTTGCAAACAAGCCGAGATGCCCGGATAGCTCAGTTGGTAGAGCAGCGGATTGAAAATCCGCGTGTCGGTGGTTCAAATCCGCCTCCGGGCACCATTTTCTCCAGAAAATCGATCGTCTGAATTGCCTTCTTGGCATGCTGCCAGAGGTCTTCCATCGGACCTCATCCGTTTTGGCCGGCAGCCCGTGGCGGCTCGGTAGGCTGTTCAATTGTCTGCTTGGTTGCGTGAATTGTCCGCGACAACTTGAGCCCAGCAGTCGTGCCTTCTCGGGTGCGAGCCAGTTGCCAGACTTCCCCAAATCGGAGCCTGCCCGCTTTCCCGCACATTGACTGATGGCGATTTGCGAGTTACGAATGACGAAAGTTGAAAAACGTCAGTCGTAAATCATGATGAACCAAAACGCTCCGCAATCGACCGATACTGCCGATACGGCCACGCGCATTCTTGAAGCCGCGGAGGCGCAGTTTCGCCATTACGGCTACAGCAAGACGACCGTCGCCGATGTGGCGAAGGACCTTGGCATGTCGCCGGCAAATATCTACCGGTTCTTTGCCTCCAAGAGCGAGTTGCTCGAGGGCGTGTGCGCACGTCTGCTCGCACAGAGTCTGAAGATCGCGGAAGATTTTGCCGCCATGCCCCTGAGCGCCGAAGAGCGTCTGCGGCGCTATGCGATGGCACAGTTCCAGTTCACGGTCACGACGATGATGGACGAAAAGAAGGTCCATGAAATGGCGGTCGTGGCCATCGAGCAGAGCTGGGGCGTCATCGACAAGCATATCGACGAAATCCAGGCTATTCTCGCCCGGATCATCGAAGACGGCATGGAAAAGGGCGAATTCGCGAAAGGCGATGCTGTCCATATCGCACGCTGTTTTGGAGCGGCGATTTCGCCGCTTCACCATCCCCAGTTGGTCGCGCAATGTATCGGCAAGGACAATCGCGCCAAGCCGGAAGAACTGACCGAATTCGCCATCCGCGCCCTAAAGGCCTGACACCCCGTCGGGGGAGGAACCACAATGTCCGCCAATTTCCGCGTATCCATGCTTTCGTTGCCCCTCCTGCTCACCCTCGGCCTTGCAGGCTGCTCGGAAGGGGGCGCAGAGGTTGCCAAGGAACCGACGCTGCGTCCTGTCAAGGTGATCGAGGTCTCCGCCCCATCCTCGAACCGCGAGCTGAAATACTCGGGAACGGTCAAGGCCCGCAGCGAAGCCGCTGCCGGCTTCCGCGTCGCCGGCAAGATCATCGAGCGTCTCGTCGACATCGGTGATCGCGTCGTGCCCGGCGACGTGCTGGCGCGCCTCGACGTCACCGACTACCAGCTCCAGATGCGCAGCGCCGAAGCGAGCCTCGCGGCCGCCGAACGCCAGCTGGAAACGGCGGAATTCGCCCTGAAGCGTGCCGATGCCCTCTACCGTCAGCAGGTGACGACCAAGGCGCAGCTCGAACAGGCTCAACTGACCTACAATCAGGCACTGGCCACGAGGGATAGCCAGCGCTCCTCGCTGGAGCAGGCCCGAAACCAGGTTGGTTATGGCGAGCTGAAGGCCGACAAGACAGGCATCGTCACCGCGATCAGCGCGGATGCGGGTCAGGTTGTTGCCGCCGGCAGTCCCGTGGTGACGGTGGCTGCAGATGGCGAAAAGGAAGTCCTCATGGCTGTGCCAGAGAACGAGATTTTCGCCTTTGCGCCCGGCAAGGAGGTTGATGTCGGCTTCTGGTCGAAGGATGGTCTTGCCTCGAAGGGGGTCGTCCGGGAAGTGGCTGGGAGTGCCGATGCCACCTCGCGCACCTTTGCGGTCCGGATTTCGCTGCCGGACAATCCGCAGATCCTGCTGGGCATGACGGCGCGGGTCACGGCGCTGGCTCCGTCCGGCAAGGACTTCTTCGAACTGCCGCTTTCCGCGCTGACCCAGGACGCGGCCAAGCAGCCCACGGTCTGGACCGTTGACCGGACTGACGCCACCGTCCACGCGCGGCCTGTCACGGTCGATACTTTCTCCGATACCGGTGTTCAGGTGTCGGCAGGTCTGAGGTCTGGCGATCTCGTTGTGGTCGCCGGCACGCAGTTCATGGCGGAAGACATGAAGGTGCGGCTTGCCGACAAGGACCTGTCTCGTGCGGCCGCAGCGGAGCCTGGCAGGGTGACGCCCGACTCCGCGACCCGTTGAGCCCAGCGACCTTTACCCTCGGGATCCAGATATCATGAACCATTCTCCTGTCGAACCGGGCTCGTTCAACCTGTCCCGTTGGGCGATAAGCCATCCCAGCATTGCCCGCTTCCTCTTCGGTCTGATCATTCTGACCGGCCTCTTCGGCCTCATGCGCATGGGCCAGAAGGAAGACCCCGACTTCACCTTCCGCGTCATGGTTGTCCAGGCCTTCTGGCCCGGCGCGTCCCTGACCGACATGCAGGATCAGGTCGTCAACAAGATCGAGCGCAAGCTGCAGGAAACGCCATATCTCGATTGGGTGAAGTCCTATACCCGACCGGGCTCGGCCATCATCACCCTGCAGGTCAAGGGCAATACCGATGCCAATGACGTGGCCGATGCTTTCTATCAGGTTCGCAAGAAGGTCGGCGACATCGAAAACGAGCTGCCCGAGGGCTTGCTCGGCCCCTATTTCAATGACGAGTTCGGCGACACCTATGTCACGCTTTATGCACTGACCGGCGATGGCTACAGCTATCCGGAGCTCAAGCAGCATGCGATCCAGGCCCGCGACGTCCTGCTCTCGACCGAGGGTGTCGAAAAGGCGGTGATCCTGGGAGATCAACCGCAGAAGATCTTCATCGAGGTCTCTTCCAAGGCGCTCGCCGAACGAGGCCTAACCTTCACCGATCTGCAGAACGCGCTTGCCGGACAAAACGCGATCGATGCGACCGGGTCGATCGATACCGGGTCCCGTTCGGTACGCATATCGGTGGATGGCGGCTTTTCGGCCGCGGAAGACATTCGCGAACTTCGATTGAAATCCGGCAACCAGGTGACACGGCTTGGTGATATCGCGACCGTCACCGAGGGGCTCGAAGATCCCTATCAGCGCAAGTTCCGCTTCAACGGTCAGGATTCTGTCCAGGTTGGCGTGGTCATGGCCAAGGGCTTCAAGGTGACCGATGTCGGCGATGCGGTGGAGGAAACGCTGCAGCGGTTCGAGAGCACCCTGCCGATCGGCCTCGAAGTCTCGCAGATCTCCAACCAGCCCGAAGTCGTACGTGAAGCGGTAGCCGAGTTCATGAAGGCGCTCGGCGAAGCTCTGTTGATCGTTCTCGTCGTCTCCTTCGTGTCGATCGGCTGGCGATCGGGCCTTGTGATAGCGATTGCCATTCCGCTCGTTCTCGCCGCCACCTTTGCCGTGATGTACGAGTTCGGCCTTGACCTGCAGCGCATCTCCCTCGGCGCACTCATCATCTCGCTCGGACTGCTGGTCGACGATGCCATGATCGTCGTCGAGATGATGGAGCGAAAGCTGGAAGAGGGGCTCGACAAGCTGGACGCGGCAAGTTTCGCCTATTCGTCGACCGCGTTCCCGATGCTGACCGGTACCCTGATCACCACGGCCGGCTTCATCCCCGTCGGTTTTGCGGAATCAACAGCCGGCGAATATGTCCGCTCGCTCTTTTATGTGGTCGGCATATCTCTGATCATCTCCTGGTTTGTCGCCGTCTATTTCACGCCCTGGCTCGGCTACATGATCCTCAAGCAGAGGAAACATGTCGGCGACCATCACGATGCCTTCGACACGCCCTTCTATCGTCGACTGCGCGCGGTCGTCGCCTGGGCCGTCCAGCATCGGATCATCGTCGTGGGTTCGACGTTGGCCGTCTTTGCGGTCAGCCTCTGGTCCTTCCAGTTCATCCCGAAGAACTTCTTCCCGCAGTCTTCGCGTCCGGAGATCCTTGTTGACATGTGGCTGCCCGAGGGCACCTCGATCAAGGAAGTCGAGGCTGAAGCCAGGCGCCTGGAGACCGCCATCCTGGACGACGAAGATCAGCGCTTTGTCGCGACCTATGTCGGAGAAGGCGCGCCGCGCTTCTTTCTGCCGCTCGACCAGCAGCTTCGCAACCCGAACTATGCCCAGCTTCTGGTCATGGCGAGAGACGAAGAGGCGCGGGAGCGCCTGATCACGAAGCTTCGCCTGACGCTGGCCGAGGAATTTCCCGCAGTGCGTGGCAAGGTCGATCGCCTCTTCCTCGGTCCGCCGACCGGCTGGGCCGTCCAGATGCGCGTCAGTGGTCCTGAGCGCGACGAGGTTCGCCGCATCGCCGATCTGGTTAAGGCGCGCTTCCGTGAGAACCCGTTGCTTCAGGCCGTGCATGACGACTGGCTGGAGCCGGTCCCCGCTATGACGCTGGTCGTCGATCAGGACCGTGCCCGTGCCCTGGGCGTTTCATCGCAGCGTCTGAGGCAGATGCTCCAGGCCACGATGAGCGGCGCCCCGCTTGCCGATGTCAGAGCCGGCGAGGAGACAATCTCGATCGTCGCCCGCGAACCGGAAGAAAGCCGTCGCCTGCTCAGCGCCGTCAATTCGATCTATGTGCCGACGGATCTCGGGGCCTTCATCCCCTTGTCGCAGATCGCCAAGGTCGTGCCGAAGCTGGAGCAGGGCATCGAATGGCGCCGCAATCGCCTGCCGACCGTCACCGTCCGTGCAACCGTGCCGGATGGTGTCCAGTCGAACGACGAGGCTCTGCGCATGTTCAACGACATGCAATCGCTCCGCGACGGCTTGCCCCCCGGTTATTCCGTCGAGATCCAGGGTGGTGCGGAAGACAGCGCCGAGAGCCAGAGCTCGATTGCCGCGAAAGCGCCCATCATGCTCCTCGTCATCGTGGTGCTGCTGATGGTTCAGCTGCAGCATTTCGGCAAGGCGATGCTGGTGCTCGCCACGGGCCCGCTCGGGATCATCGGAGCTGCCGCCGCACTTCTCATCTCCGGCGCACCCTTCGGTTTCGTCGCGATCCTGGGCGTCATCGCCTTGCTTGGCATCATCATCCGCAACTCGATCATCCTGATTGACCAGATCGACCAGGACATTGCGGCAGGCATGGAGCGACGGGAAGCGATTATCGGCTCTGCCGTTCGGCGTTTCCGGCCGATCATGCTGACGGCGATGACGGCAGTGCTCGCGCTCATCCCCATTTCGCGCGGTATCTTCTGGGGGCCGCTCGCCTACGCGATGATGGGCGGCATCCTCGTTGCAACCGTGCTGACCATCCTGGTCCTGCCGGCTGCCTATGCCTTCTTCTTCGGTCGCTCTCCCCACAAAGCGTGACCGAAAAGGAGGGGGAGGGGTTCCCCAAGCCCCTCCTCCTTTCGCTCCATCAGGCAGACCGCTAAGGCGGCACGGGCTGCGATGACGCCAGGCTCTGGATCGTACTAATTTTTTGACTGGTTGATAAATTTCCAACGGCTTGTTAGACAGCGCCCGCCCCTATGATCGGCCTTGCCATTTTGCGACGCAGCATCTTGTGATGCATTGATTCTCCTGCATTCTCTAGAATCGCTAATGTTCGATGATTGATCAGTCTGTTTCCTTGTTTTGGAAAATATGAACTGACGGTAGCCGATTGCGGCGAAAAGCAGACCAATTCGATGTCAGAATTGAGCCGAATCTCTCTTTACAACGCATACCAAGCCGATATGACACTGCAGCAGTGATCCGACGGACGATCCTTGCCGCTAGTCAGAATACGACGTGAGGCATGGCGGCCGTCGATTGCGGGAGGGTTGGGTTGATAACGCGACCTTCACAGAAAACGGGCGCGATCCACGCGCCGCGGGACCAAAAGAACCGGCGAGGACGCTCGTCCTTAGCCTTTGGGAGACTGCTCATGAAAACCAAGTTCGCTCTTGCCGCTGCAGCGCTTGCTGCCGCCACATTCCTGTCGGGTGCCGCCAGCGCCAAGACCTTCGTATACTGCTCGGAAGGATCGCCGGAAGGCTTCGATCCCGGCATGTACACCGCTGGCACGACCTTCGACGCGTCCGCGCATCCGATCTACAGCCGTCTGATGGAATTCAAGCCTGGCACGACCGAGGCTGAAGCCGGCCTGGCTGAAAGCTATGAAGTCAACGCGGAAGGCACCGAATACACCTTCAAGCTGCGTTCGGGCGTCAAGTTCCACACGACCGAATTCTTCACGCCGTCGCGCGAATTCAACGCCGACGACGTCATCTTCTCGCTGGATCGCCAGCTGAAGGCCGATCATCCGTGGAACCAGTATGTTGCCGGCACGTCCTGGGAATATGCCGCGGGCATGGGCTTCCCGGAACTGATCAAGTCGATCGAGAAGGTCGATGACATGACCGTCAAGATCACGCTGAACAAGCCGGAAGCGCCGTTCCTTGCCAACCTCGCAATGCCTTTCGCTTCGATCGTTTCGAAGGAATATGCCGACAAGCTCGAAGCTGAAGGCAAGAAGGAGCAGCTGAACCAGATGCCGGTCGGCACCGGTCCGTTCTCCTTCGTCGGCTATCAGCAGGATGCCGTCATCCGCTACAAGAAGAACGCCGACTACTGGGGTGGCGCACCGAAGATCGACGATCTGGTCTTCGCAATCACCACCGATGCCGCCGTTCGCTACCAGAAGCTCAAGGCTGGCGAATGCCACCTGATGCCGTTCCCGAATGCAGCCGACGTCGAGACCATGAAGTCCGATCCGGCCCTGACCGTGATGGAGCAGGAAGGCCTGAACGTGGCTTACCTCGCCTACAACACGACGCAGGCTCCGTTCGACAAGCCGGAAGTCCGCAAGGCGCTGAACAAGGCGATCAACAAGGAAGCCATCGTTGACGCCGTCTTCCAGGGCATGGCAACACCGGCCAAGAACCCGATCCCGCCGACCATGTGGTCCTACAACGAGGCCACCCAGGACGACGCTTACGATCTGGACGCCGCCAAGAAGGAACTCGAAGCCGCTGGCGTCTCCGGCCTTTCGATGAAGGTCTGGGCAATGCCGGTTTCGCGCCCCTACATGCTGAACGCACGTCGCGCCGCTGAAATCATCCAGGATGACTTCTCCAAGATCGGTGTCACCGTCGAGATCGTCTCCTACGAGTGGGCCGAGTATCTCGATCGCTCGAAGGCCAAGGATCGTGACGGTGCCGTCATGCTCGGCTGGACCGGCGACAACGGCGATCCGGACAACTTCCTCGACACGTTGCTCGGCTGCTCTGCCGTCGGCGGCAACAACCGCGCTCAGTGGTGCAACGAGGAGTTTGACGCACTGGTGAAGAAGGCAAAGGTCACGTCTGACCAGGCCGAGCGCACCAAGCTCTACGAAGAGGCACAGCTCGTCTTCAAGCGCGAAGCACCCTGGGCCACGATCGACCATTCGCTCTCGGTCGTTCCGATGCGCAAGGAAGTCTCCGGCTTCGTCCAGAGCCCGCTTGGCGACTTCACCTTCGAAGACGTCGACATCGCCGAGTAATCGAAACGCGCAATTCTTTCGCCGCGGGCCTTGGCCCGCGGCGTTTGTCGTTGATGCGAGAGCAATCTCGCGTCATGCTCGAAAGCCCGGATGGGGCGTATCGGGCAAACCGCAGACGGCCTTGTGGCCGTGGTGGTTCGACCTCCCTTAAAACAACAGGTCTCGCACATGTTTGGCTTTCTCCTGCGACGGCTCGCCGTCTTGATCCCGACCTTCATCGGCGTCTCGATCATTGCCTTCGCCTTCATCCGGCTTCTGCCGGGCGATCCGGTTGCGCTTCTCTCCGGCGAACGTGTCATGTCGCCCGAGCGCCACGCCCAGATCAGCGCGCAACTCGGTCTCGATCGCCCCATGGTGGTCCAGTATTTTGATTATCTCGGCGGCGTCGTGACAGGTGACTTCGGCACCTCGATCGTCTCGAAGAGCCCGATCATCGACCAGTTCCTGGCGCTCTTCCCGGCAACCGTCGAATTGTCGCTCTGCGCGATCCTGCTGGCCGTCGCAATCGGCGTTCCCGCCGGCATCATCGCGGCGATCAAGCGCGGCTCCTTCTTCGACCAGACGATGATGGGCATCGCGCTTGTCGGCTATTCCATGCCAATCTTCTGGTGGGGCCTTTTGCTGATGATCCTGTTCTCCGGCATCCTTCAATGGACACCGGTGTCTGGGCGCATCTCGCTGATGTTCTACTTCCCGCCGGTCACTGGCTTCATGCTGATCGACTCGCTGATCTCCGGCCAGAAAGGCGCCTTCACCTCGGCCGTCAGCCATCTGATCCTGCCGACGATCGTGCTCGCCACCATTCCGCTCGCCGTCATTGCGCGGCAGACGCGCTCGGCCATGCTCGAAGTCCTGTCGGAAGATTATATCCGGACCGCCCGCGCCAAGGGCCTCTCGCCCTTCCGCGTCGTCAGCCTGCATGCGCTGCGCAATGCCATGATTCCGGTCATCACCACGATCGGCTTGCAGATCGGTGTTCTCTTGGCCGGTGCGATCCTGACCGAGACGATCTTCTCCTGGCCCGGCATCGGCAAGTGGATGGTCGACAGTGTGTTCCGCCGTGACTACCCGGTAATCCAGGGAGGCCTCCTCCTGATCGCCGGCATCATCATGGTCGTGAATCTCATCGTCGATCTGCTCTACGGCCTGATCAACCCGCGCATCCGCCACTAGAAGGATAAACTCCCATGGCAGAGACATCAATCAGCCAGCCGGTTTCGAGCGCTCAGATGCGCCGCCAGATGCTGGCCGAATTCTGGTTCTACTTTTCCGAAAACCGCGGCGCCGTCATTGGCCTCGTCGTCTTCGTCGCGCTCGTTCTGGTCGCCGTCTTCGCCGGCGTCATCGCACCCCATTCGCCTTTCGAGCAGTATCGGGAAGCCGTGCTTATGCCGCCCGCCTGGCTCGAAGGCGGCAGCTGGAGCTTTCCACTCGGCACCGATCCGGTCGGCCGCGACATTCTCTCGCGCCTGATCTACGGCTCGCAATATTCATTGTTCATCGGCGTGTTCGTCACCACGCTCTCGCTGACGACCGGCATCGCAATCGGCGTCATCGCCGGTTATTACGGTGGCTGGCTCGATACCGCGATCATGCGCCTGATGGATATCATTCTGGCCTTTCCTTCACTCCTGCTGGCGTTGGTGCTGGTCGCAATTCTCGGTCCGGGCCTTACCAATGGCATGATTGCGATTGCGCTCGTGCTGCAGCCGCATTTCGTACGTCTGACCCGCGCAGCGGTCATGTCGGAAAAAACGCGCGACTATGTGACGGCCGCACGGCTCGCCGGGGCAAGCCCTTTCCGTCTGATGTTCAAGACAATCCTGCCGAACTGCATGGCGCCCCTGATCGTTCAGGCAACGCTCTCGTTTTCGAACGCCATCCTCGATGCAGCTGCTCTCGGCTTCCTCGGCATGGGCGCCCAGCCGCCGGCTCCCGAATGGGGCACGATGCTCGCCGAAGCGCGTGAATTCATTCTGCGCGCCTGGTGGGTGGTCACCTTCCCGGGTCTTGCCATCCTGATCACCGTTCTCGCCATCAACCTCATGGGTGATGGCCTGCGCGATGCGCTCGATCCCAAGCTGAAGAGGTCCTGATCATGGCACTTCTCGATATCCAGAACCTCACCGTCCAGTTCGAGACGGCCAGCGGCTGGTTCAAGGCGGTCGACGGCGTCTCGCTGTCGGTCGAGCCGGGCGAAGTCTTGGCCATCGTCGGCGAAAGCGGCTCCGGCAAATCGGTCGCCATGCTCGCCGTCATGGGGCTTCTGCCATGGACAGCGAAAATCACCGCCGACAAGATGGAATTCCAGGGTCGCGACATCCAGAAGATCTCGGCCGCCGAACGGCGCAAGCTGATTGGCAAGGACGTGGCCATGATCTTTCAGGAGCCGGTCGCGAGCCTCAATCCATGTTTCACCGTCGGTTTCCAGATCGAGGAAGTCCTGCGTCTGCACATGGGCCTCGGCAAGAAGGAGCGCCACGAGCGCGCCGTCGAACTCTTCGAGCTGGTCGGCCTGCCTGATCCGGCCGAGCGGCTCAACCACTTCCCGCATCAGATGTCGGGTGGCCAGTGCCAGCGCGTGATGATCGCGATTGCGATTGCCTGCAATCCGAAGCTCCTGATCGCAGACGAGCCGACGACCGCGCTCGATGTGACAATCCAGAAGCAGATCCTCGACCTCCTGATGCAGATCCAGGCCGAGACTGGCATGGGGCTCATCATGATCACCCATGACATGGCCGTGGTGGCGGAGACCGCAGACCGCGTCATCGTCCAGTACAAGGGCAAGAAGATGGAAGAGGCCGACGTGCTCTCACTCTTCGAAAGTCCGAAGAACCCCTATACCCGTGCGCTGCTTTCGGCCCTGCCGGAAAATGCCACGGGCGACCGCCTGACCACGGTCTCCGACTTCCTGGCCGCCGCTGAAACAGGAGGTGCCGCATGACCATGGAAACACAAACCCCGATGCTCGAAATCCGTGACGTCAAGCGCGACTACCGCGTGCCGCAGGGTCTCTTCAAGGAAGACAAGATCGTCCACGCGGTGAAGGGCGTCTCCTTCAAGCTCGACAAGGGCAAGACGCTTGCCATCGTTGGCGAGAGCGGTTGCGGCAAGTCGACGCTTGCCCGCATCCTGACCTTCATCGATGAGCCGACGGCCGGTGAACTGCTGATCGACGGCCAGAAGGTCGACCTGCGTCCGGGGCATCTGACCGCCGAGATGCGCCAGAAGGTGCAGATCGTCTTCCAGAACCCCTATGGCTCGCTCAATCCGCGCCAGAAGATTGGCGACGTGCTCGGCGAACCCTTGCTGATCAACACCAGGATGAGCTCGGCCGAGCGGCGCGAGCGCGCAACCGAAATGCTGGTCAAGGTCGGCCTGGGGCCGGAACACTACAACCGCTACCCGCACATGTTCTCCGGTGGCCAGCGCCAGCGTATCGCGATCGCTCGTGCTCTGATGCTCAATCCGAAACTGCTGGTCCTCGACGAGCCGGTTTCGGCGCTTGACCTTTCGGTCCAGGCACAGGTGCTGAACCTGCTCGCTGACCTGCAGGAAGAGTTCGGCCTGACCTATGTCTTCATCAGCCACGACCTCTCCGTCGTGCGTTACATCGCCGACGAGGTGATGGTGATGTATTACGGTGAGGCGGTCGAATACGGCACGCGTGACGCGGTCTTCTCGGATCCGCAGCATGAATACACCCGCACACTTTTCGCCGCGACGCCCCGCGCCGACGTCGAATCGATCCGCGCCCGCATGGCGAAGCGCAAGCTGGTCGCAGGTGGCTGACTGTTTGACAACGCGGGAGGGGGCGTTCTGGCACTCCCTCTCGCGATCACCCCCGTTTGGTGGATTGCTCGGCTGCCTCGGCCAGGATTCCGATGACATGCTCCCGGACAGAGGGCGGGCTGAGGGTATGATCGGCGTTTTCCAGCAGGATATGCCTCAGGCCCGGAAATGCGCGTTGTCCGGATAATCTCTTGCCGAAATAGAGCTTCTGCTGGTCGAGGCTGCCATCGGTGCGGCAGGAAATGAAAGTGACCGGCACCTTCCGCTCTTCCAGTCGTCGCAAAAGGCCGAACAATTCGCCACGCATCCGGCCGAGTTTGGTAAACCTGCCAAGATAGGGCGAGATGCGGCCCAGGATTCTGTGTCGCGCATGGCTGGCAATGTTCGCCGCCGCCTTTGGAATGTTGACCTCGCCACTGACGACACGCTTGTAGGTGCTCAGGCTGAAGGCGCGGCGCTTGTAATCGCTGAGGGGGCGAGCCCCCGCCAGCAGAAGCGTATCGACATCCTCGTCCGGGTCGAGCACAAGTCTCAGTTGGTTGATCGAAACGATGCCAGCCACATCGGGATTAAGAGCCCCTGCGTAAAGGGCCGAGTGTGCGCCGCTGCAGATACCGGCCAGCAGGATTGGCGCTTCCGTGACGCTGCGCGCGTGGCGGACGACGGCATGCACGTCTGCGAGCTGGTTTGGGGAATAGACGACTTGCTCCGCCCCTTGCGGATCCGCAGGGCTTTCGCCGATATTGGAAAGATCGACACGCAGCGTCGCGATGCCCCGTTGCGCGAGCGTGCGTGCGGTATCGACCCAGATGCGACCCCAGCCCGTATGCGGCGCATAGGCCATGTTGAGCAGAACGATCACGGCCGTCTCTCTGCCCGACAGGGGCGCGCAGGAGACGCCGAACAGACGGGACTCGACAATCTCTGGCCGTTCGCGAAATCTGTCAGTTTGAAGGACGGGCGGCGCGTTGTCGGTGGCTTGCCCTGCATGTGAACCGGTGCCTCGGGGGAAACTGCGGCTGACCCAGTCGCCGATCGCATCAATGAGCGCCATTGGCATAGGCGACGTCACCACCCCGTCGAGCATCGCACCGTAACCCTTGAAGTCGATGGACTCGACTGCAGCGCCAGAGCCGGTCAGCTTTTCGGCGAGTTCAAGATCGGCTGTGTTTTCGGGGCGTGCCAGAACGAGGGCCGGCAATCCGGCGGGCAGGCCGTCGATACCCACGGTGAGAGCCTTCAGATCTGTTGCAAGCCGCGGGTCCATGATGAAGGAGGCGAGCGCGGTCGAGCCCTCCGGATAGCCGAAATCGATGGCGAGCCCGTCCTCGATGACCTTCTCGCGCAATGCCGTTTCGCGCAGATAGCGCCGGCCGCTCAGGGCAGATGCCGCGAGCACACAGCCGGCCAGTGTATCATCCTGCTGTCCGGCACGAAGTGCGACCGCCGCACCGATACCCATGCCGTAGTAGAGTATCCGGTGACAGCCTGTCCGGGCACGCAATTCCTGAGCCGCGCGCAACGCGCCGGCGACCCAGGTTTCGAAGGTTGCGCCCTTGTCGACCGGCAAGGAATCGCCCTCGCCGGGATAGTCGAAGCGGATCGCGGGAAATCCCCGTCGTGCAAGGTCAGCGGCAATGAGACGGTGAAATTTGGCCGTGCAGAGGGCGTCGAAACCCCAGGGCGCGCAGAACACGACGCCAGTCTGCCCGGATGCCGGATGCAGATGACCGAGCATACCATCCATCGCCACCGGAACGGCAACGGATGCCGGAGCATCGTTGGCTATGCCTGAATTTGCGCGCGCGCGCTCGGATTGCGTCACTGAAGTTACCATGGCTGAACCGTCTGTGGACGAGTGGGATCGTCCCCAATTCTCACCATTGGACAAAATCTCTTAACACACCGGCAAAACGGGACGGAAAATGCCACCCGCCGCCCTGTGTCGCTCGGCAGCTTCGGACCTAGTCAGGGAAGATAACCATAGGAGGTCTTTGGACTGTCGAACACCATGGTCGACCGGATGGTCTTGATCTCGGCAAGGCGATCGAATTCCTGCCAGATCAGCCGCTTGTAGTCCGCCATGTCGCGCACGGAAATCTTCAGGAGAAAGTCGAAATCACCTGCCACAGCGTGGATCTCCACGACCTGGGCGAGCTTGCCCACATGCTCGATGAAGCGTTCGCCAACCTGCGGCGTCGTGCGATCCAGCGTTATCTCGACAAAGGCCTGCAGACCAAGCCCGACTTTCGGCGGGTCAATGACGATTGTCTGGCGGATGATGCCGCTCGCATAGAGCCGCGCCAGCCGCCGGGACAGGGGCGCCGCCGTCAGACCGACTTTCTCGGACAGCTCCGCATTGTTCAGGCTCGCATCTTCGATCAGACAGGCGATGATCCGGCGATCGATCTTGTCGAGAGGGACTGGGCTGGCTTCCATTAAACCGCTCGTTTTCACGCTGTTGCGCAATATTCTATCGTATTCTTTCCATGGTCGGCAATGGATCATTCTTTGTGGACGGCTGATCATCGAAATCCGCTGAGACTTTGCGTCCGAAACTTGGTATCTCTTCTGCAACTCAACCGCTCATCGACGAAGGTCCCTGATGTTCGACAAGCTTGCCTCCCAGCCCAACGACCCTCTGCTTGCCTTGATCGGGCTCTACAACGCCGATCAGCGAGCGGACAAGATCGACCTCGGAGTCGGGGTCTATCGTGACGATATGGGCCGAACGCCGATCCTCCGCTCGGTCAAGGCGGCGGAAAGGGAGCTGCTGGAGAAGCAGGAGAGCAAGTCCTATGTTGCGCCGGAAGGCGACCGCGTGTTTCTGGAGCTGCTTTGGGATCTCGTCGGTGGCAAGGGTCATGGCAGGTTCGCAGCCGGCGTCCAGACGCCCGGCGGTTCGGGAGCGCTTCGCCTCGCATCGGAACTCATTGCCCGCGCTGGCAGCGGCCGTATCCATCTCGGTCTTCCGAGCTGGCCCAACCATGCCGGAATCTTCGGCGCGACCGGCCTGAACGTGGAAACCTATCCCTATTTCGACGTGCCGACCCAGGATGTACGCTTTGCCAGCATGATGAAGGCTCTGAGCAGCGCGCCGCGCGGTGATGCCGTCCTCATCCATGCCAGCTGCCACAACCCGACCGGCGCGGGACTCACGCCTGCGCAGTGGGAAGAACTGGCCGCCGTGATTGCAGAGCGACGTCTCGTGCCCCTGATCGATTCCGCCTATCAGGGATTTGGCGCGGGCATCGAGGAAGACGTGGCCGGACTGCGCACCATCATCGCGGCGGCGCCGGAAGCGCTGGTTGCCGTCTCCTGCTCGAAGTCCTTCGGCATCTACCGCGAGCGCACCGGCGCCATATTTGCAGTCTCCGAGACACAGGAGTCTGCGGACATCGCCCGCTCGAACCTGGTCACCATGGCCCGCACCAGCTATTCGATGCCGCCCGATCACGGCGCTGCGGTCGTCCGCACGATTCTCGCGACCGAGAGCCTCCGACAGGACTGGATGGCCGAACTCAACGCGATGCGAGACCGTCTGAACGGCCTGCGCCGTGAGCTCGCGGCGGCACTTGGTGACGGTTGGCAACTGGCGCCGCAGATCGCCGAACAACAGGGTATGTTCTCGCTCCTGCCGCTCAAGGAAGCCGACGTCATGTCGCTGCGAAAGCATCATGGAATCTACATGCCGACATCCGGTCGCATCAATATCGCGGGCCTGAAGAGTGCCGACATCCCGCGCGTTGCAACCGTGCTGAAACCACTTCTGGGCTGAAATCATGACCACGACAACCGGAATCCAGGCGGGCGCCGAGCGCCATCGCCTCTATGAAGACGTGCTCGCAATGATCTCGGGCACCATGTTCGTCTCGCTGGGAACTCTGATCTATACCGAAACCATGCTGACGGTCGGCTCGAGTGCGGGCCTAGCCCTGTTGCTGTCCTATGTCAGCGGCTGGGGCTTCGGCCTCATCTTCTTCGTCGTCAACCTGCCCTTCTACATCCTCGCTGTGAAACGCATGGGCTGGGCCTTCACGCTCCGCACCTTCACGGCCGTGGCACTGGTCTCCATCCTGTCGAAGCTGAACAGTCAGTGGATTGATTTCTCCCATCTCGATCCCCTCTATGCGACCGTGATTGGTGGCGGCTTGATCGGAACGGGCTTGCTGATGCTGTTCCGGCATCGAACCGGCCTTGGCGGCATCAACATCCTGGCCATGTATCTCCAGGAGAGGACAGGCCTGCGCGCCGGATATTTCCAGCTCGGCGTGGATCTGACGATCCTCGCCGCAGCCTTCTTCGTTCTGCCGGCGGACCGGCTCGCCTTGTCCGTTCTGGGCGCTGCCATTGCCAATCTGATCCTGGCGATCAACCACAAGCCCGGTCGCTACGCGGGGCTGAGCTGAGGTGGAGACCTCTGGTCTATGCCAGAGCCGCGTCCACGATGACGAGAGGTCGGCCTTGCGTGCAGGCCTCGATGCGCGCATCGACCCGATACACATCCCGAAGCAGGGAAGGGGTGATCACATCTGAAGTCGCACCGCTCGCGATCAATCGCCCATCTGCGACCACGAGCGCGTGTTCGCAGTAGCGCATGGCATGATTGAGATCATGCAGGGCGATCAGGACCGCGATCCCGCTCCGGCGTGCCAGATCGCGCGTAAACTGCAAGACTTCGACCTGCCGGAAAAGGTCGAGCGCCGACGTCGGTTCGTCCATCAGCAGAACCTCCGGCTTGCGCACGAGCGCCTGGGCGATGGCAACCAGCTGTCGCTGGCCACCGGAGAGCTCGCCGAGGTCGCGGAAGGCGAGGTCTGAAATCCTGAGCGAAGCCAGGATGCGGTCGATCTCCTCAAGCTCGCCATCGGCGACCTTCCAGCCAGATCCCTGCTTGGAGGCGAGCAGCACGCTTTCATAGACGGTAAGCACCGCATTGGCGCCGGTATCCTGCGGCATGTAACAGATCGGCCGAAGGCTTTCCTCGCCGGAGAGATGGACCACGCCGTCTCCGTTGAGCAGGCCCGCAATCCGCTTGAACAGCGTCGACTTGCCCGCAGCATTGGGGCCGATGACGGCTGTCAGCACGCCGCCTGCAATGTCTCCGGTGGTAATGTCGCTGAAGACGCGGTGGCGGCCATACTGTGCACCCACCGCTTCGAGCCTGAGGGCTACCATGCGCGTCTCCTGTTGGTGAAAATCAGGGAGAAGAAGAAGGGCACCCCGACGAGTGCTGTGATCACGCCGATCGGCATGATCGCCCCGGGGATCAGCACCTTCGAGACCACGGACGTCACGGAAAGCAGCAGCGCGCCACAGAGAATGGAGCCGGGCAGGAAAAACCGCTGGTCTTCGCCGAGCAGCATGCGCGCGATATGCGGACCGACAAGTCCGATGAAGCCGATCGTGCCGACGAAGGAGACCGGGATGGCCGCCAGCAGGCTGACGAGCAGCATCGTCTGGAGCCTGAGCGAGCGGACGTTGACACCGAAGGAGGCGGCCTTGTCGTCACCAAGCCTCAGCGCCGTCAGGGCCCAGGCGCGGCGCGCAAACAGCGGAACGCTGAAGACGAGGACTGCGAATGTCACGGCCACCTTGCCCCAGGTCGCCTTGGTCAGTGAGCCCATGGTCCAGAAAACCACGGCCGCAAGGGCCTGTTCCGAGGCGAGATATTCGAGCAGTGACAGCAGCGCGTTGAAGGTGAAGACGAGCGCTATGCCGAGCAGCACGATGGTTTCCACGGTGACGCCCCGCATGGTCGACACACCATAGATGAAGAGAGAAGCGAGCATCGCCATCAGGAAGGCGTTGATCGGCACCATGTATTGCACGGCCGCCGGAAAGACGGCGACACCGGCGACCAGCCCGAGCGCCGCGCCAAAGCCGGCAGCTGCCGAAATGCCGAGCGTGAAGGGGGAGGCGAGCGGATTGGCAAGGATCGTCTGCATCTGCGCGCCAGCCAACGACAGGCATGCTCCGACGGTGACCGCCATCAGCGCGATCGGCATGCGGATGTCCCAGATCACCACACGCAACTGGTTCCCGGCTGAGGCAGGATCCCAGATCGTCGAGATGACCTCGGACAGCGTATAGCGTGCGGGTCCAAAGGCCATGTCGACCGCAACCGACAGCACCAGGCAGAGTGAAAGCCCGGCGAGGATCGCCAGGCGTTTTGCCGTGAGGCTGCGATAGGTGTCGCTTGAGGCCGGGTGGGCCGTTTCGACGGTGGTAGCCATGAATTCTTCCTGTCTCTCACGCCCTTGAGCGCAGGCGGCCGGCGGTTGTCCGCCGGCCGGATCGGTATCAGGAACCGGTCTTCACCGAGGCGAAGTAGCCGGGGTGATAATCGACCGGCAGGAAGCGCTCATGCATTTCCTTGAAAGTCGCGTCCGCGTCGAGGTCCTGAAACAGGTCCGGATGCAGCCACTTGGCAATCTGCTGCACGGCCACGAACTGGTAGGGGCTGTTGTAGAACTGGTGCCAGATGGCGTGCACATTGCCATCCGTCACCGCCTTGATGTCCGTGAAGCCGGGGCGTTTCATCAGTTCGGCGAGCTTGCGGGCGGCTTCCGCCTCATCGGCACCCGGGCCGACGCCGACCCACTTGCCGCTGGGTACATAGAGCTCCCAATTGGAGCCGGTCACGATGACCTGATCCGGGTTCGAGGCGATGATCTGCTCCGGATTGACGGTCCCGAAGGTGCCCGGAATGAAGTCCTTCGCCATGTTCACGCCACCAGCGAGTTCGACCATCTTGCCGAAATTCTCGTTGCCGAAGGACATGCAGCAATCGTCCGAATAGCCGCCGGCTCTTTCGATGAAAACGACCGGCTTCTTGAGGTCGGCCTGGTCGGCGAGGACGTCGGTGACGCGGGCGATCTGCGCGTCGTGAAACTTCACGAACTCCTCGGCGCGCTCTTCCTTGCCGAAGAGCTTGCCGATGATGCGCATGGAATCATCGGTGTGTTCCATCGGCTTTTCGCGGAAGTCGATATAGACGAGCGGAATACCGACGGCAGCAAGCTTCTCGATGTAGCCGCTCTCTTCCGTCGCGGATTTGGCTTCCGTGTTCATGATGATGACATCGGGTTTCAGCGCGACCGCCTGCTCGATATCGAAAGTGCCGTCCTTCATGCCGCCGAAGGTCGGGATCTTTTCCATCTCCGGATATTTCTTCAGGTAGATATTGTAGCCGTCGAGATCGGCCTTCTTGAAGTCGTCACGCCAGCCGATGACGCGGCCGAAGGGATTGTCGGTGTCGAGGGCCGCGGTGAAGTAGATTTGACGACCTTCGCCCAGAATGACGCGCTCCACGGGAACGCTGACTTCCACCTCACGGCCGGCGATGTCCTTGATCTTGACCGTCTCGCCAGCCAGCGCGACGCCTGAAAAAAGGACGAGCGAAATCGCGGCGGCAGACGCCACCTTCTCCATCTTGAACACGATCAGTTCTCCTGCTTGTGATTGTGGGGTGAACTATGATTTTATGACTTTAACAGTCAAGAAATATCTTTTAGAAGTGTTCCAGCCTCATCGACCCGTTGCGAAAGATCCAGCCTATGCAAGCCGTTAGCACCATTTCAAACCGTGACCTGCGCGATGAGATCAAGGCCTACTGGTCCCTCAGGGCCGAAACCTTCGACAGCCAGCCCGGTCACGAGATCTTCTCCGAAGACGAGAGGGCAGCCTGGCACGCGCTGTTGCGCAAGCACCTCGGTCCGGGAGAGGGGCGCGCTGCACTCGATCTCGCCTGTGGCACGGCTGTGATCTCCCATCTTCTGGATGATGTTGGTTTCAAGGTCACCGGACTGGATTGGGCCGAGCCCATGCTCGAACGGGCGCGCGCGAAGGCCAAGGCTCGTGGCCGCCAGATCCGTTTCCTGATGGGGGACGCCGAGAGGACCATGGAATCCGACGACACCTATGACGTGATCACAAACCGTCATCTCGTCTGGACCCTCGTCGATCCGCTTGCCTGCTTTCGCGAGTGGCACCGGGTGCTCAAAGCAGGCGGCAAGGTGCTGATCGTCGACGGCGACTTCGTCAACACGTCGATTCTGACCAGGCTCGTGAAGCGATTAACGGCCTTGGCCGGCCGTCTCGGTCTCGCCGGGGATGCGATGCATGGCGCACCGAATTCCGAGATGGCGGCGACGCATAGCAGCATTCTCTCTCGCGTGCATTTCTCCAACGGCGCGCATGCCGACGCTGTAGCGGCCCTGCTGAAGGAGGCCGGGTTCTCCAAGGTCACGATCGACCGGGACATGTCGGCGATCCACCGGGCGCAGCGCGAGAATTTCTCCTTCTTCAAGGGGCTCGAGCGGGCGACGCAGCACCGTTACGCCATTTGTGCCGAGAAGTGACGGGGGCTTCTCCGTCCTCTAGGTCTGCGCAATCGTGGAGTTTTCTCCTCGCACCATCATCCTGACCGGCGCGCAATCGCCTCTCCCGGGTGCGCTGCAGTGTTTCGAGCCGCGGGATCCAGTCCCTCGTCGATAGTTCATGAAACTGACCGGGCCCTTCACAAGATTTTGCGGGTACCCCGTCGACTGCGGCTGCCTGGCGCGCTAAGCGGAATATGGACAACGGAGAGGGCAAGGCATGGCACGGATCGCGTCGATAGGCGAATGCATGGGGGAGCTTTCGGAAACCGGTGCGCCCGGCACACTCGGCATGGGGTTTGCGGGCGACACGCTGAACACCGCCTACTACCTGCGCCGGAGCCTGGGACCGGACTGGCAGATCGATTACGTCTCTGCGGTCGGTACGGACGGGCTTTCCGACCGGATGGTGGAATTCATCAATGCTGAAGGCATTGGGACGGACCACATTCGCCGACTCGCCGACAAGACCATCGGGCTTTACTATATCACGCTCAAGGATGGGGAGCGCAGCTTCACCTATTGGCGCAACGACAGTGCAGCCAGACAGCTGGCCAGCGATCCCGCGGCCCTGATCCGCGCGCTTGATGGTGCCGATGTCGCCTATTGGTCTGGCATCACGCTGGGGATCCTGGCGAACCAGGATCGTATTGCGCTGATCGAGGCATTGCGCCAGTTCGCCGGGCGCGGCGGCACCGTCGTCTTCGATCCCAACCTCAGGCCCCGTCTCTGGGAGAATGCCGAAATCATGCGCGGATGGATCCACCGCGCAGCAGCCATCAGCGACCTCTGCCTGCCGTCCTTCGATGACGAAGCGACCTGGTTCGGCGACAGCGATCCCGCAGCCACAGTCAAACGCTATGTCGCTGAAGGCGCGCGGCGCGTGATCGTCAAGAATGGCGCAGGAGACGTGACCTATCAGGGCGGTGATGGCGTGATAGGCACTCTGTCCATTCCAAAGGCCGAGCGGGTGGTGGACACGACGTCTGCCGGAGACAGCTTCAATGCGGGTTACCTCGCTGCCGAACTGCGCGGTGCGTCCACTCCGGATGCGATCACGGCGGGAGCACTGCTTGCGTCGAGGGTGATCGGCGCTCGCGGCGCACTGGTGGCGGATGCGGCCACAGGCGGATGACGGCGGTGTAAGGAGGTTGAGACCGCTCAGGCGGGCGTGGCACCTGCGCCGAAGAAGGTGAAATAGCCCCAGGCAAGAAGGAATGCGGCAGCAATGCCGGCCCAGATCAGAATCCTGCGCGCCGTCAGGGAAAGTGCCTTCTTCGGCTTCGGCGGCTTGTTCTCCGGCGGACGCTCGAACTTGATGACGTTCGACATTCTGGGTTCTCTCATTCTGTCTGTCAGGCCTTCGTCTGGCTTCCTGCCATGATCGCGCAACGACCACAAGCGCCGCGTCTCCCTCATCCAACGAATGCCGCAATCAATCGCCCCCCGATCGCTCGGTGTTGGGCGCGGACGTCGTCTCCGGTGGTTTCTCGTCCGGCTCGGCTGCCACTTTCGCGCCGGGACTTGCAGCTTCGCGCTGGCGACGGATACGGCCCAGTCTGACCGCCTGCCGGAGCACCCGCGTCATCGCCAGAAGGCGTGCCTATACCGCGTCGAGGACGTAAGACTGCAGTTGGTGCCGGGCGAAGCGCAGCCGCCAATGCGAGATCCGATTTAAGGCACCTGCGCCCCCCGCGTCGTGGTGTAGATCGCATAAAGCGAGGTCGTCGCGGTGATGAACAGGCGGTTCTTGCGCGGCCCGCCGAAGGTCAGGTTGGCAACCGTCTGCGGCACCAGGATCTTGCCGAGCAGCGTGCCGTCGGGATGGAAGCAATGCACGCCGTCAGCAGCACTCGACCATAGGTTTCCTTCCACATCCGTCCGCATGCCGTCAGGAATGCCCTTGTCGATATGGGCAAAGACCCGCCCATGCGTCAGCCGTTTCCCATCCGTGACATCGAACACACGGATTTGGCGCGGCGCATCTGGCTTGTGGCTGGCGCCGGAATCGGCGACGTAGAGCAGGCGCTCATCCGGCGAGAAGCAGAGACCATTCGGTTGCAGAAAATCGTCAACCATGACGGTGAGTTCGCCGGTGGCGGGATCAAGCCTGTAGACGTTGCGGCTCGCCTGCTCCTCATCGGCCTTGTAGCCCTCATAATCCGAGAGAATGCCGTAGGACGGGTCGCTGAACCAAATGCTGCCGTCCGATTTCACCACCACGTCGTTGGGAGAATTCAACCGCTTGCCGGCATGGCGGTCGGCGAGCGTCGTGATCGTGCCGTCGATCTCGGTGCGGATGACGCGGCGTCCGCCGTGTTCGCACGAGACGAGCCGTCCTTCCAGGTCGCGGGTGTTCCCGTTGATGAAATGTGACGGCGCGCGATAGACCGAGGTTCCACCGCCTTCGATCCAGCGTAGAACCCGCTTGTTCGGAATGTCGCTGAACAGCAGATAGCCGCCATCGGCGAACCAGACCGGCCCCTCGGCCCATCGGCAGCCCGTATAGAGCTCATCGAGGGCGGCGCTGGAAACAAGCAAATCGCAAAAGCGGGGGTCTCGGATTTCGTAAATCGGGTTTTCCATGGGGGCAGTCCTGACATAGCTTCAGGTTTTTCCGGTGCTGCGCGTGGTCGGCAGCGTGATGACGGCGATGATGATGAGACCGGTGAGAATGAGGCGGATGCCTGCTCCGAAGCCATAGGTATTCAGCATCGAAACGACCAGGAACATGAAAAGGGAGGCGCCCCATATCCCCGGAACATTCGAGTTTCCACCGGCAACCGCCGTGCCGCCGATGACGACGACGGCGATCGACATCAGGAGATATTCCGTGCCCATGTTGAGGGCGGCCCCGCCGGAGAAACTGGCCAGCAGGTAGCCGCACAGGGCGGCAAGCACGGCGCAGAGCAGGTAGGTGACAAGCCGCGTGCCGTCGATCGGTATGCCGGCCATGCGGGCGGCGCGAATGCTCTGGCCAACCGCAGCGATCGAGCGGCCATAGACCGTGCGGTTGATCACGTACCAGACGATGACCGAGAGGGCGAAGGCGACGAGCGCGACATTCGGTACGCCAATAGTCGATGAGGTGGTGAAGTCCGCGAGCCAGCCTGGCGGCTTGATGCGAAGCCCCCGATTCGTCCAGATCGCTGTCGACTGCACGATGAAGCTCATCGACAGTGTTGCGATGATCGGCGGTATCCGCAGAAGCTTGATCAGTGTGTAATTACCCAGACCAATCGCCAGTCCGACGCCGATCGCGACCAGCAGGCCCGTCAGGATCATGCTGTTCTCGACATTCATCACCTTCAGCGAAACCGTCGCGGCGAGCGTCATGTTCGCGGGAACCGAAAGGTCAATATTGCCGGGGCCAAGCGTGATCACCAGCATCTGTCCGAGACCGACCAGCACGGAAAAGGCGCCGAAGGTCAGCGCGGCCTGGGCAAGTCCCACGGTGCTCGCCCCGCCCGTGAAGAGAATGGTCACCAGGAAGACGCAGGCCGTTGCAATAAAGGACCAGATCCAGGTTCGGGCAAAAAGGGTGGAAATGAACTTGGTCATGATTTCCCCTTCCTGCCTTCTGCGCGGTTAAGCGCAAGACGCAGCGTCAGGACAAGGATCAGGATCGCACCTTGCGCGCCGATCTGCCAGTCTGGCGAGATCCGCAGGAATGAAAGGAAAGACCCCGCGAGCGTCAGCGTCAGCGCGCCGATAACGGCACCGATCGGCGAGACACGCCCGCCGACGAATTCGCCGCCGCCGAGGATGACGCCGGCAATGGAGAGCAGTGTGTAGCGGAGTGCGATATTGGCGTCGGCGGACGTTGTCAGCCCCACCAGCGCCATGCCGGCCAGAACGGCAAAGAACGCCGCAAAGCCATAGACCGCCGCGCGGGCACCGATGATCGACCATCCGGCCCGAGCGACTGATCGTGGATTGCCACCGACCCCGCGGAGAACCACGCCGAAGGATGAACGCATGATCAGGTAGTGGCTGACAACAGCGATCAGAACGCTGGCGACGATCGCCATGGGGACAAGCGGCGGCTTGACGGTCATGATCGCCCGGATCCAGCCGGGTGCCGCGCCGCCAGGCGATGGCAGGATCAGCACTGCGAGCCCGCCCCAGACGAAGCTCATGCCGAGGGTGACCACGATGGATGGCAGGTCCCTGAGGTGGATAAGCACGCCGATAAGGGCATAGGCTCCGATCGCCCCCATGAGAATGACGACGCCGAGCAGGGGAGACGATTGCAGAAAGGTCGCCGTCACGCAGGCGACGAAGCTGACAAAGGTGCCCATCGAGAGATCAAGATCGTTGACCGTCATGATCAACATCTGGGCGATCGTCGCCAGTGCGATCGGGACAGCCAGATTGAACAGAAGGTTGAGCCCGGTATAGCTCATCGCCCGCGGCTGGAGATAGAAAATGGCCGCGAGCAAACCGACGAGCGAGAGTGCCGGGATCAGGAGGCGCAGGCCGTCGCCCGAGAGGAACTTCGTCATGCGGCCTCCTGAAATGAAGCCGATAGGATGTTTTCCTCCGTCACATCGTCGCCTGTCAGTTCGGCAACGATCATGCCGATGTTGAACACGTAGACGCGGTCGCAGAGGCAGACCTCGTCCATTTCTGTCGAGTACCAGACGAAGGTTCGCCCGGCATCGGCTTCCCGGCGAAGGATCGCATAGACCTCCTGTTTGGTGCCGAAATCGACGCCACGCATAGGATCGTCCATCAGAACCACGGGTGCGCGGCTGGCCAGGGCCCGTGCGAAAAGAACCTTCTGCTGATTGCCGCCGGAAAGCGAAAGGATCGGATTGTTCATGTCGGGTGTGCGGATCCCGATCCGGTCCTTCCAGGTCTGCCCCAGCGCCTCTTCCCGTGTGAAATCCAGGGTCTGCAGCCGCGACAGGTCCGGCAGGATGCCGATGCTGAGGTTTCTCAGAATGCTCCATAGCGCGAAGGTGCCGTTGACCGCCCGGTCGCCGGCGACGAAGGCAACTTCAGGATTGCCGGCCCGCAGCCAGTTACCGGTCCGGGATTCGAAGAGGCCGACCAGCATATCGGTCTGGCCGTGGCCGCCGAGACCGGCGAAACCGACGATCTCGCCCTTCATTGCCTGGAAGGGGAGGCCGCGTCCGCGCACCGGCGGTGCGGCAAGCACACTAGCGGTGCTCGTCTTCTGCACGTTCGTGCGCGCCTCGCGCGACTTCACCACACTGCCCATCGCCTCGATCAGTCCGTGTTCCGAAAACTCCTCAGCCGGTCTTTGGCTCACGACCCTGCCGTCCTTCATCACCACGATGCGGCTGGAGACCGACAGGATCTCTCCGAGGATGTGCGAGATGAAGAGGATAGAGCCACCGTCTCGGACGAAGCGCTCGACATAGGCGAGCAGTTGCTCGGCA